>NZ_BKNN01000024.1 GCF_008993995.1 Acinetobacter brisouii | reverse complement strand
CAAATTGGCACTCATTGCTTTAGTGGTTATAAGTTTGGCAGGGTTAATCTTTTTAATATTACAAAGCAAGAAAATGCTTAATAATGCAGTGAAAGAGCATAAACAAGCATCTAAACCCCAACCAATTCCTCAACCCACTAAGAAATCAACGCCATCTAAAAAGAAGCGCTAATTTAAAATTGATGCTTAGTATGACGAATTAAAATCAATCTTCTTGTTTAGGCTTTACAGGTTTGACCGCACCAAAGTCGAAACGATCTGACCAGTTACATACATCGGAAACCACACATTCAGCACATTTAGGTTTACGTGCGACACAGCAGTAACGACCATGTAAAATCAACCAGTGATGGGCATCTAACATAAATTCTTTTGGAATGACTTTAATTAAGCGTTGCTCAACTTCAAGCACATTTTTACCAACCGCCAAACCTGTACGATTGCCCAAACGGAAAATATGCGTGTCCACCGCCATAGTGGGTTGTCCAAAAGCCGTATTGAGCACCACATTGGCTGTTTTACGACCTACCCCGGGAAGTGCTTCCAAATCTTTACGATTATCTGGAACTTGGCTGTGATGTTGACCGATTAAGATTTCACAGGTCTTGATCACGTTTTCAGCTTTTGAATTATATAAGCCAATGGTTCTGATATAGCTTTTTAAACCTTCTAAGCCTAGCGCCAAAATCTGTTCAGGCGTGTTGGCAACAGGGTAAAGTTTATCGGTGGCTTTATTCACACTGACATCGGTGGCTTGAGCTGAGAGCATGACCGCAATAAGCAATTCAAAAGGCGATGAAAAATTGAGTTCAGTCGTCGGTTCAGGACGCTGTTCACGTAACCGTTCAAAAAAAGTTTGAACCTGCTTTTTGGTCATGTTCTTAGTGGACATTAGCTTTCACCTTGCAGTGCATTTAACTCAGCAGTGAGCTGATCAAGTTGTTCACGTTTTGCTGGGTTGTCGCGTACGCTGAGCTGTTTTTCAAGCTTCTTAATTTGAGTGCGTAGTTTCGCCAGTTCAATCGTGGTTTTAGCGTCGGCAACCAAATCTTGTTCAGCCGATTTTTCAACACGCTGAATGGTGGGTACGCTATTTAAGTAGCTTGAAAACTGCACGAAGAGTTCGCTATCAATCGCTGCACGAACAATAGGGCCTTTACGTTCGGTGCGACGCTGCTCTTCACGGTAGATATGGGCATAATAGCGATAGCGTAGATCATCTTGCTGTTCGGTTTGCTGTGCTGCTGTCGGTAAAGCTTGCGTATCTTCGATCAAGTCAATGCAGTCGACAGGACAGGGTGGTATGCACAATTCACAACCTGTACACAGATCACTTAGAATGCTGTGCATTAATTTACCACTGCCAATAATCGCATCGACAGGGCAGGCACTCATACATTTGGTACAGCCAATACATTCATCTTCACGAATCACCGCTTTCATGCGCTGAGGTCGACCATCTGCCTGAATATCCCAAACACTTTCTTCGGCTTTGAGCAAAGGGCGATTGAGTAGCTGTGCAATGGCATCGGCAACAGGTTGACCGCCAGGGACGCATTTGTTGGCTTCTTCACCTTCACTAATTGCTTTGGCATAAGGCAAACATCCATCACGATGTCCACATAAACCGCATTGGGTTTGTGGCAATAGGGCATCTATTTGCTGGATGAGAGGGAATGGCAAACTCATTTGGCTACGGCTATGCTAAAAACGAAAGCAAGAATTGTGCAGAAAAATGCCGAGATCGACAAGCCTTTTTACAGCAGATGTCAGGTTTTTCAAGGCATTCAAATCAAAAAACCGAAGCATGGAGCTTCGGTTTTTTCAGTGTATCGTAGAATTATTTTTCTACAAAAGCACGTTCAATCACGTAATCGCCCATTTCGCCCATACGTGGAGATTCTTTCAAACCATGTTGGTCAAGAAGCGCGGCAACGTCTTTCAGGAAGTGCGGGCTACCACACAGCATTGCACGGTCAGTTTCAGGGTTGAAACGTGGTAAACCAATTTTCTCGAATAATTGACCAGACTCAATTGCAGTGGTTACACGACCTTGAGTATGGAAGTCTTCACGAGTGACAGTTGGGTAGTAAACCAATTTGTCTTTAATGCCCAATTCTTCGAAGAATTCGTTGTTTGGCAATTCGTCTAAGATCAAGTCTTGGTAAGCCAATTCACTGATGAAACGTGTACCATGAACTACGATCACTTTTTCAAAGCGTTCATAGGTTTCAGGATCACGAATCACAGACAAGAATGGAGCCAAACCTGTACCTGAAGAAAGAAGGTACAAGTTTTTACCTGGGAGAAGGTCATCAAGAACTAAAGTCCCTGTTGGCTTTTTAGAAATTAAAATTTCATCGCCCACTTGGATTTTTTGCAAAATCGAAGTCAATGGACCGTCTTGTACTTTAATTGAGAAGAACTCTAGCTCTTCTTCGTAGTTGGCACTTGCAATTGAGTAGGCACGCATTAACGGCTTGCCATTCACTTCAAGACCGATCATGACAAACTGACCATTCTTAAAGCGCAGGCTTTGATCACGTGTTGTTTTAAAACTAAATAAAGTGTCATTCCAATGGTGAACATGGGTAACACGTTCAACGTTAAAAGCAGCCATTCAAGCAATCTCAATATAGATAATAAAAACTGAGATGTATTTTAATCTAAAATGATTGCCGATAAACTGAATATATTTAATTGTGTTTATAAGAAAAAGTGATGATTGCTCCGCTTCAAGTTCCCGTGATTGGTTTCATGCAGTCGCCGTTCAAAGAAAAGTTCGGTATTCCACGTCAGCCGAATCTGGTGGATGTTGAATCTTATATTGTGATGCAAGCCCCGTATGATGATCCGCTTGCCTTTGTTAGTATAGAAGAATTTAGTCATTTGTGGCTGTTGTGGCAATTTCATCACAATAAGCCGCTTGATGGCTTTCGACCACAAATTCGCCCGCCAAGATTGGGTGGCAACCAAAAAATTGGGGTGTTCGCTTCGCGTAGTATGTATCGACCTGCGCCGATTGGTTTATCCGTTGTACGTTTTAAACGCATTGAACAGGTTGATGGTCAATTACGTGTGTATGTGTCGGGTGCTGATCTGCTCGATGGAACCCCAATTGTGGACATTAAGCCATATATTGCCTATTCCGATGCGATTGCTGATGCGCAAAGTGGTTACGCTCGCGAAGCACCAGTACTCAATCAGGTGGTTTGGTCTGAAATAGCATTATCACAGCGTATTCAACTGACTGAAAATGGATTAGGTTCATCTCAACTGTATCAGGAGATTGAACAGGTCTTGGCACTCGACCCACGTCCTGCCTATCAAGATGATCCTGAACGGGTCTATGGATTACATTTTGCAGATTTAAATGTTCGGTTTCAGGTCAAAGCGACAGAAATTGTGATTGTTGAGTTGATTGCATATGGCAGCAGATAAATACTTTTTAAAAAGATAGTTTTATTGCAGATCATTAATGTGCTGGCATGAAAGTGCTAAGATACGCGTTATAAAATCATAATCATATGTTTTGAGGCTTGCGATGCAGTCAAATCAGCGTTTACAACAATTTTCTTATTCAATCGATTTGACATGGTGCTTGGATCAGTTGCTTTGGGATGAAATGATTACTGAGCGCGATAAAGCGTTGGTGCAAACCACCCATCGGAGTAAGAACCAGTTATCGTGGCATCCATTGCAATGGATTGCTCAGTTTGATTTAACCAACCAACGTAATCAGCAGCAGAAACTGACATTAAACTTATTGTGCAAATGGCTTTCGGAAAAATCGAATCTGCCATTTTATGTGATTGATCCGCTTAAAGCAGATGTTTCAGCACTCACTGCTGTCATGTCGCAAGAGTTTGCAGTGCGCAATCATATTTTGGCGGTTGAGGTCAATGACACTGAAGTTCTGATTGGAACAGATCAACCTTTTTTAACCGATTGGATTGGATATTTAGAAAAAGGCTTAAAGCCCAAAAAAATTCAACGCGTTTTCTTAAGTCCTGAACAGTTACAGCGTTATCTCTCTGAATATTACCAAGTGAGTCGGGCAGTCAATTCATCCCAAAAAAATCAGGGTTATGAACGTGATAGTCGAGGTGTCGAAGCATTATTGCAACTCGGAGAGGTGACCCAGAACCCCGATGCCAATGATCAGCATATTGTAAAATTGGTGGACTGGATTTTACAGTTTGCCTTTGAGCAAGGGGCAAGTGATATTCACCTTGAACCACGTCGTGAAGACAGTAAAGTTCGTTTCCGTATCGATGGGATTTTACATACCATTTATAAAATGCCCTCAAATACACTCGGTGCAGTAATTGCGCGGATTAAGATTTTAGGGCGGATGAATGTTGCTGAGAAACGTAAACCGCAGGATGGTCGCTTAAAAACCCGTACACCACGGGGCTTGGAAACAGAGCTTCGTTTAGCGACTTTGCCCACCGCATTTGGTGAAAAAATGGTGATGCGTATTTTTGACCCCGAAGTCTTGGTACGTAGTTTTGAACAGTTGGGGTTTGATGGAAGATTATTGAATCAATGGAATGAACTCACTCAGCATAGTCATGGGATTATTCTGGTGACAGGGCCAACAGGTTCGGGTAAAACCACCACCTTATATTCAACGCTAAAGCAGTTGGCAACTGATGAAGTCAATGTCTGTACCATTGAAGATCCGATTGAAATGATCGAGGGTAGCTTTAATCAGATGCAGGTCAATCATGGCATTGAACTGGGTTTTGCGGATGGCATTCGAGCATTGATGCGTCAAGACCCCGATATTATTATGGTGGGTGAGGTACGTGACCAAGACACTGCTGATATGGCGATTCAGGCGGCATTGACAGGTCACTTGGTACTTTCAACACTACATACCAATGATGCACCTTCGAGTTTGACCCGTTTGCATGATTTAGGTGTGCAGCCATTTTTATCTTCAGCAACGTTATTGGGTATTTTGGCACAGCGTTTGGTGCGTAAACTCTGTCCACAATGCACGCAAAGAGCACCTACCAACGAGCAGCAGTGGTTACATCTCACCGTTGATTATACAGTAGATGTTCCTGCGACCTCATATGTCCCTGTGGGCTGTGAAGCTTGCCGTTATACGGGTTATAAAGGACGTGTCGGAATCTATGAGTTCATGCCAATTAGTTTACAACTCAAGCAAATGATCAGTGAAAATGTCCCTTTAAATGCTTTACGTTTTCAGTCAAAAAAAGAAGGTGTTGAACCTTTGCGTATTGCAGGAGCACGTAAAGTCGTTGCGGGAATCACTTCACTTGAAGAGGTTCTACGGGTTGTACCACTGAGCTAAATCTCAATCAAAATCATCTTAAGATTCAACTCATCTTGTTCTGTTGTAATCACAATAGAACAAGACATAGAAGGAGAATCTTCATGAAAACATTATCTTATCTTGGTTGTGTAGTTGCCATTTCAGTCAGTAGTGTCAGTTTAGCCAATCCCGTTAATCAGGCAGCTTTACAGCAAACCCAAGTCAGCCATGTTAAACAAGCATTGCTTGCACGCGATGATCAACTGGTACAGTTAAAAGGCTATATCACCAAAGCATTAGGCAATGAAAAGTATGAATTTCGCGATCAGACAGGGCACATCACTGTCGATATTGATGATGAGCTTTGGCAAGGTAAAGCCATTTCAGCAACAACACCTGTTGTCATTTTTGGTGAAGTGGATATTGACTACAAGCCGATGAAACGGATTGAAATTGATGTAGATCGTGTCCAATTCTGATATTTAAACAGATCACCCTGTTGCTGTACTTGGCTGGGTGATTTTTTGATTTTAGCAGATCATGATATGCGTATTTTATTGGTGGAAGATGATGCCTCTCAGGCAGAAAGTCTACAAACTTGGCTCGAAATGGATGGTTACACGGTTGACTGGGTTGCACGTGGAGACTATGCGCTACAGGCGATACAAACTCATGAATATGCTTGTATTTTGCTTGATCGTGGTTTGCCAAAACTAACAGGTGATCAGATTATTCAGGCTTTGCGTCAACAATACAATGCAGTCCCTGTAATCCTAATTACCGCTCAAGATGCAATCGAGGATCGGGTCGCAGGCTGGATCTAGGTGAAAATGATTATTTGGTCAAACCCTTTAGTTTGGAGGAGTTGTCTGCCCGAGTTCGTGCGCAACTACGCCAACGGCAGCAACAGCGCAATGATCAACTGAGTTATGGTGATTTACGTCTCGATTTATCTAGCAAAATGGTCTACCAACATGGGCAGCCATGTGAGCTGACTGCCAAAGAATTTCAGATTTTACAGCGTCTCATGCAGCAGCCACAGCATATTGTGACCCGTGAGCAGTTAGAAGAATCAATTTATGCATGGGGTGATGAGACAGGGAGCAATACCATTGAAGTCTTTATTTATCAACTGCGTAAAAAACTGGGTAGTCAAAGTATTGTGACCTTACGTGGTTTAGGTTATCGCATGGGAGATCTGTTGTCATGAGCTTGCCGCAAGGTTCATTACAACGTCAATTGATTCGCAGCATATTACGCAGCAGTATGATGGCGGGTGTGATTGCTTTTATCTTGTTGATTGCTCATAGTATTTATCAAAGTATGCAAATGCATGATGATCTGATGGATGAAATTTCAGATATGCTGCTCATCTCGGATTTATCGCGTGTTTCAGGTCAACAACTCGATGAACTCAGTGATGAGTTTGATTTGCAATATGAGATGCGCTTAGGCACTCAGTTATTGACCCATTCCACAGACTATCAGCCCATTTTGTTCCAAGGTGCTTGGCAACAGGGGTACGGCTGGCATTGGCAACAGCATCAACTATGGCGTTGCTATGTGCAGCAGGATCGGCAGCGGCATTTGACGGTCGTGGTGGTTCAGCCTGTATTTGAGCGTTTTGAAGATTTTTTCCAGACCATTGCTTTATATGCTGCGGTTTTGGTGTTTCTGTGGGCAGCACAGTGGTGGATGATGCATCGAGGAATTCAGCGTAGCTTTCAAAGTTTGCATCAGGTTCGTCAACAGATTGTGGCAAAAAACTCACAAGATTTAAGTCCGATTGATCTTCAGTTTACTCCGACCGAAATTCAGCCTTTACTGACGGCACTGAATCAGTTGTTTGAACAACTACAACGGGCTTTACATGCAGAGCAGCGTTTTACTGCAGATGCTTCACATGAGTTACGTTCGCCTTTATCTGCAATGAGTATGCGCTTACAGGTACTACAGCGAAAATACCAACAGGTTGCCTCTTTAGGGCAGGATTTACAGCCTATTCAGCAAGATATTCAGCGAACGACACAGGTCTTGGAAAATTTATTGTTGCTGGCTCGACTTGACCCCACTCATGCCACACAATTGCCCAAGCAAGAACTTGATCTTGTGCAGTTGTTGCAGCAAGCTTTCGAGAGTATCCAGCTCTACTTGTTACAGAAGAAGATATCGCTAGATGCTCATTTACCTGAGCGTCTGATCTTAATGGGCAACCAAGAGCTTTTATTTAGTGCTGTGCGTAATTTGCTTGACAATGCAGCCCGCTATGTCCCTGAACATGGCACGATTTTTATTGAGCTTTTGCAAAAAGATCGTCATGTCATCATCAGTATTGCTGACAATGGTCAGGGGGTTGATGAGGCAATCTTGACTCGATTGGGAGAGCGATTTTTTCGGGTACTTGGCAATACGACTCAGGGTTCAGGCTTGGGCTTGTCGATTGTGAAAAAAATTATCGCTTTGCATCAAGGAACGGTCGATTTTCAGCAGGCAACGCAAGGTGGATTGCATGTACGAATTGAACTGCCACAATAAAAAAGCAGCACATTGCTCAGATATGCTGCTTGTTCCCACGTTTATTATTATATGACACTGTTTTTTTTAAGATTGGTCTTATTACTTGGTGAGAATAAGTCGATTGTTTCGTGTCAAACGTAAGCGGTATTCTTCTCCTGCATGCATAATGCGGATTTCGCGACCCAGTGCAAACAGGTTATTGGAATGAAGCATGGGTAAAGACTGAGCAGTATCGGTGTTACGTGTAAATAAGCTAAATGGTGCGTTCATATTCTTGATTCCGTGGTGTCGGCGAGTGATTTAAATGATAATCATTATCGAATAAGACTGTCAATGAAAATTTAGCGCTTTATTTGAAAACTTTGTAACATGCTCGACATGATCAGAATGACCCAAGGAACAGTGATGCAAAAAAACCAAATTGAAGTGGCAATTGGGCTACTTTTTTCTAAAACACGTGTTCTGGTTGGTTGGCGCAATGCTCAGCAACATCAGGGCAATAAAGCCGAATTTCCTGGGGGGAAGATTGAACAGGGTGAAACAGCTGAGCAAGCTTGTCGCCGTGAAGTGTTTGAAGAAGTTGGAATAGATGTAATCGACTGGCAGCCATTTGAACTGATTCAACATGACTATGATGATGTCATTGTGCAGTTACATGTGTTTTTTAGCTATGTCCCTGAAGCAGTACTTCCTCAGATTCAACAGCCTTGGCAGTGGTATACACGCACCGAATTGGCCAACTTGAATTTTCCAAAAGCGAATCAACAATTGGTTCAACGCTTGGCACTGCCACAGCGTATTAAAATACGCACGCAATTAGAGGGATTGGCAGATTTGCAGCAGGGGCAAGTCATGTACTATCGTCCTGAACAACAAGCTGATTTAGCTGCTTTACACGCGCTATCTCAAGAACAACTGAACAAGCTTATTTTGAATCAAGTATGGGCTGAAGAGCTAAGCCTAGAGCAACAGGCACAACTGGTGGCGATTCATCTTAAACAACCCCAATTACTTGCGACCCAACGTGGAGAGCTACGTGTAGGGCAGTGTTATTTGGCAGCTTGTCATGATTTGGCAGGATTGCAGCATGCTCAATATATTGGTTGTGATGCAGCTTTATTGAGTCCTGTACTGGCAACAGCCACACATCCAGAAGCTCAAGGTTTGGGTTGGGGGCAATTTCAGCAGATTGCTCAGCAGGTGGATTTACCCATTATTGCTTTGGGCGGTTTAAAGCATGAGGATTTAGGAATAGCCCAACAACATGCAGCATATGGCATTGCGGGCATTTCTCAGGTTTAAAGCTTGCTTAAGGCGAGTTTAGCTTGCTGAATAGCACTGGCATTGTGTTGTGCTTGTGCGATTTGTAAGCGCAGTAACCATAGTTTTTTTTGAGTGGTGGAGTCATCTGCCAGACTTAAACCCCGTTGGATTTAAAGACTGTGCATGACTGTAGTTTTGTTTTTTCTGTGCCACTTGAGCCAAAACGATATAGCTTTGAGCTGCCTGAGGTGAAATCCGCTGTGCTTGCAATGCCAAATGTTCTGCCTGCGTCAGATTGTTGTGTTGTAATGCCTGCTGTGCTTGCTGAATGAGCTGACGAAAAACGGGTTTTTCTGAGCCATCTGGTGCAGTGACAGGTTGTGGCGGTGCAGGAATAACTGTGCGTTTAATCTCAGGAACATGATAAGGCGTAACAGTCACCCCATTTGTATCGTTAAGCGGTTTTTTTTCTTTTGTTGGTGGTGTTGCTTGATGCGTTTGGGATTGTGGTTGGTGGGCTAACTGAGTGCAGCCAATAAAACTCAGACTCAATAAACAACTACTGATCAGTTTAAAATGCATTCGCAAAAATTCTCTATATCATGGGCTTGATCACCGTATCAAAGATGACCAAGCCCATTCAATTTACTGTTCGTAACTACCGCTTGAGATGACTCGAGCTGGTGAATCGCTATTGCCATCTGTACTGTCACTTTCACGAATCAGATTTTCAAGATTGTCTGGGTTGTCGGATGCCACAGGTGCAGATGCGCTACCTGTGTCTTCTGGAGAATCCTGATTGTTGAAAAAGCCACAATCCGCACCTGGAGATGGAACATGATCTGCAAGAAGTGGAATGTACATTGCACCAGAACAGTTTGCACTAGACAAATGACCTGAACGTACATCGACCCATTGCCATTGGACATTGCTTGGTTGTTTGATATTGACAGGTTGCTGGCGTAACTGTTTCATGACATTGATCCAGACAGGTAAAGCACCTGATGAACCTGTTAATCCTGTGACTTTATTGTTGTCTAGACCTAACCAAACCACAGTTAAGTAGTTACCTGAATATCCTGCAAACCACGAATCACGGGTATCGTTCGTTGTTCCTGATTTACCTGCAAGTTTTAAGGTCGATGGTAGACTGCCATAAGCTGCTTTACCTGTACCATTATTCATCACTTGCTGTAAGCCATAATTCAGCACATAAGCTGCCGCAGGATCAATGGTTTTTTGAACTTCTAAGCCATAATGATCAAGGGTTCTTCCATTTTGATCAACCACAGAACGAATGGCTTTGGTTGGATATTTAAAACCACCTGTAGCGAAGTTGTTATAAACACCTAAAACTTCCATTGGTGATAAATTGACAGCGCCCAAGAATACAGATGGATAAGAGGGAATATCGCTGGTTACACCAAATTTGCGTAACTGATTGCTAAAAGTTGCAACACCAAACTCCTGACCTAAGCGAACGGCTGCAAGGTTATAAGAATGTTGCAGCGCTTGAACCATCGGCACAACGCCATGCTCACCCCCACCATAGTTTTTAGGTGTCCATGCTTTTCCTTCGGTTGGAATGCTAATATAGGTGTCCTGAATCGCCGAAGCCCAGTTATAGCGACCTGATTCAATGGCACTCAAATAAATGACAGGTTTGAGCAATGAGCCAACTTGACGTTTTGCATCAATGGTACGGTTAAAACCTGTGAAGTTTTGAGTTGAGCCAACTGCTGCAACCAATTCACCATTGTCAGGGCGTTGAATAAGCACAGCACCTTGTAAATCGGCCAAGACACGCGGATTACGCTTAGATAAATTATCTACAGTTTCCTTAAAGCTATTTTGTACCTTAGTTTGAGCAACAGGATCAAGCGTGGTAAAAATACGTAAGCCCTGATTGGTCAAATCTGATTCTTGATATTCACTACGTAATTGACGACGGACAATATCCATAAAGTCAGGGAAACGGGTTGGGCCAAGTGCTGGTTTAGCGACCACACCCAGTGGGCGGGCACTTTCTTGATCATACTGAGCTTGCGTCAGATAACCCATCACCAACATGTTGTGTAATACAGTATCACGGCGGTTTTTCGCACCTTCTGGATTGCGCCAAGGATTATATAAAGATGGTCCTTGCACTAAACCGACCAAATACGCTTGCTGTGCAATATTGAGTTCGCGCAATGGTAGTCCAAAATAGAATTGAGATGCCAAACCATAACCATTAATTGAGTAGTTACCATTTTGCCCCAAGTGGACTTCATTGAGGTAGGCTTCTAAAATCTCACTTTTACTGTAGTGCATTTCTAGCAATACAGACATTAACGCTTCATTGACCTTGCGTTTTAGGGTTTTTTCAGGAGAAAGATAGAAATTTTTCACCAACTGCTGTGTCAGTGTCGAACCACCCTGACGTTTACCACCTGTAATGTTACTGACAATCGCACGTGCAGTACCACGGATTGAAATACCGTGATGATGGTAGAAATTACGGTCTTCTGTCGAAATTAATGCTTCAATGAGCGGTTTAGGTACATTTTTAAGCTTGATTAAAACGCGGTCTTCATTGTGTTGTGGATAAATGCCGCCAATCAATAAAGGTTCAAGACGAGTCATGCCTGTACTTGAGGGTTTTGTCGTGCGCACATCCTGCATTTGGTCATTGCCAAAAGTAATGTGCAAGACCTGTTCAGGTTCGCTACTATCACCAAAGTCAAAACCACGGGTATGAACATAGACGCTACTGCCACTCAGCAGATAGCTACCTGGTTGAGTATAGCCATCTGCTTTTTTATAGCCAAGCATTGCCAGTTCTTGGATAAAATCAGGCTCATTGACGGGTGCTTGATTGTAAATTTCAAGTGGGCGTGCATAAACTTTTGCAGGAATGTCCCAACGCTGACCTTCAAATTTTTTACGAATAACACTATCAATATGAAATACATACGCACTAAAAGCGAGGAATGCTGCAATAACAACAATACAGAAAATAAGAGGCAATAAACCAAGACCGCGTTGTGACTTCATAAAAAGTGATAAGCTATCCGACAGAAACCCTGTAATCATGCGAAGCTTTTATTTATTTTGCAATGATTATTCGTGAAACAATACAAAATTAAGCAATAATTTAGCGTTTTATCAGAGACTTTGTATTGTTTTTTCAAACCTGAAACAACGTGTTATTATGGCTGCGAATCCGAACGGAGCGCTTGAGTTGGTGAAAATCTCACACAAGTCGTTTCGCAACATTGGGCTAATTGGACGACCAGAAAAAGCTGCTGTTGTAGAAACACTTTGTCTTATTTATGACCATTTGTTGAAATTGGGATTACATCCAATTTTTGATGTTGAAACAGCGAAACTTGTCCCTTATCAAGATTGTCAAATTGTCAGCCGTAACCTGATGGGTGAAGTGGCTGATTTGGTTGTCGTGGTTGGTGGTGATGGCTCTTTGTTACATGCAGCACGTGCATTGGTGAAATACAATACCCCCGTGATTGGTGTCAACCGTGGACGTTTAGGATTTTTAACCGATATTAATCCGATGGAAGTTTTACAAAAACTTGATCTGGTTTTAAAAGGTAACTTTCAGCTCGACAGACGTTTTCTGCTTGAAATGGAAGTACGTACCGCAGGTGAAACGGTCTATAGTGCGATTGCACTCAACGATATTGTGCTGCACTCAGGTAAGTCCGTGCATATGGTGGACTTTGAACTATCGATTGATGGGCAATTTGTTTACCGTCAGCATAGTGATGGTTTGATTGTGGCAACGCCAACAGGTTCAACCGCATATGCCTTGTCGGGTGGCGGCCCAATTATTCATCCGAGTATGGATGCAATTGTTCTTGTGCCGATGCATCCACATACCTTATCTTCACGTCCGATCATTGTTGGGGATCAGAGTGAAATCAAAATTACGGTGCGTAAAAACCGTATTTTACCGATGGTGAGTGCCGATGCGCAGCATAGTGTTGCACTGAATGTCGGAGATGTTTTGCATATTCGCAAGCATCCTTTTAAATTAAGCTTATTACATCCACCTGGTTATGACTTTTATATGGCTTGTCGAACCAAATTAGGGTGGCATCAAGATTTTGAAGCATTGCAACAGCAGGAAGAGTCATGAATATTGAACAAATGCTCTCGGTTTTAGACCCTGAAATTGTCGAACGTTTAAAAACTGCCGTTGAAATTGGGAAATGGCCTAATGGTGTAGCGTTGACTCAAGAGCAACGTCAGATTTGTATGCAGGCAGTTTTGGCTTGGGAATATAAAAATTTGCCTGAAGAAGAACGTACAGGTTATATCGACCGCGGCACAAAAGAAGAAGGTGAAGAATGTGATGATGATCATCACAAAAATGAACCTGAATTCAAGCCGATTCGATTTGTCTAAATAAAAAATCCCCATACGGGGATTTTTTTATTGCTGCTATTTATTGTTGATGGCGTGTATCCCATAACATCTGTGCTTTTTGCATGGCAGTTTCATAGTTGTCCACAATACCCATGCTATATAACGCAATGCCCATGGTTTCGACCACTGCGATTTCACCATAAGTATGATTTTGCTGACCTTCCCAAACTGCTTTAAACACGGCTAAATCCAGTTCTTCTTCAGTCGCGCTACGTTCTGGTGTGAGTTTAGGCAATTCGTGCTCATACATTTCGCCATCACGAATCCCACAGATTAAAGTTTTAGCATCGGGATTGCGTTCAAATTCGCCACCTTCACCTTTAATCACGGCACTATTTTTATAACCTAATGTAAAGGCTGCGCGTTGGTGTGAGCCACGATATGCAGGGTGGAAAATCGCTTGTAATGTGGCTTTGGCATCAAATGGATTGATCAGGCGAGCCAGTGTATGGATAGGTGAACGTAGCCCCATAACATTGCGCAAACCAATCAACTCATCTAAAACAGGGGAAATGGCAGCCAGCGGCAGATAGGCAAAATTGCGTTGCTGTAATTGTTGCTCAACGTCGTCTTGTGTATGACAAATAGGATAGTTGAGGAACTCTAGAACCTGTTCGGTATAAACACGGTTTAAGGTATGACCCGCAGCCCCATGCATCACTACACGATAGCCATGTTGAGCCAAAGTCAACGCTGCCAGTAAAAACCACGGATAATGTTTGCGTTTACCTGCATACGATGACCAGTCCAGATCTACTTCAAGTGGGCGATAATTTAACTGGTCTTTGGTGGCTTGAACAAAACCTGCCAGCTCTTCGACCGATTCTTCTTTCACGCGGAGCAACATCAAAAATGCGCCAAGTTGCACATCGAGAACATCGCCTTTCAGAATCATGCTAAACGCATCATAGGCTTCTTGAAAAGTCAGGGAACGTGCACCTGTTTTGCCCTTACCAATAATGCGGATATATTGGGCAAATGGATGTTCAAAGTCTTGATAGATATTGCGTTTAGTGGTCATGACGAAATCGCAAAAAATGAAAGATATTCGACATACTAGCATAAGCTATGCCAGAACCAAGGGGCGTTGCTGAGAGAAGTCATGATTTGATGTGATCTATCTGAATGGTGAAATAGATCCCGAGTTCGGAAGACGTTGGTAAGCGATTTGGCGTAAAAGCAGATTGGATTTGTTGAAGTTGAGTGGCTAAATAGGGAAAACCACTCGAAATACTTGGTTTGCGCTCTGGGAGGTAATGACATTTTGCAGTTGAATGTGGTTATACTTGCAGGCAGAAAAAACATGAGCACGGGGCGAAATGACATGATCCAAGACGATCAGAAAACGACTTCTCTGAATTTAGAACAATTACGTTCGGATATCGACAGTGTAGACCAACAGATTCAAAACCTTTTGAATCGTCGTGCAGGTCTAGCTGAAGCTGTGGCAAAAGCCAAATTTGCGACTGAAGAGAATCCAGTGTTTTATCGCCCTGAACGTGAAGCGCAAGTGCTACGTAAAGTGATGGAACGCAACGAAGGCCCGTTATCTGATGCCACCATGGCTCGGTTGTTCCGTGAAATCATGTCAGCCTGTTTGGCACTTGAAGCACCCCAAAGTATTGCTTTTTTAGGCCCTGAAGGCACATTTACCCAAGCGGCAGCTTTGAAACATTTTGGTCAGGATGCGATTGTGCGTCCGATTGCCACCATTGATGAAGTATTCCGTGAAGTGGAAGCCGGTAGCGCACACTATGGTGTTGTTCCTGTTGAAAATTCATCTGAAGGGGTAGTGAACCATACTCTGGATTGCTTTAAATCATCGAGTCTTAATGTGATTGGTGAAGTTGAATTGCGTATTCATCACCAGTTTTTAGTATCTGAAAATACCCGTAAAGACAGCATTAAGCAGATTTATGCACATCAGCAAGCTTTGGCACAGTGCCGTAAGTGGCTCGATATTCATTACCCAGGTGTTGAACGTGTTGCGATGACATCGAATGCCGAAGCAGCACGCCGTATTCGCAATGAATGGCATTCAGCAGCGATTGCCTCGGATATTGCGGCAACGACGTATGGTTTGGAAATCTTGCATAGCAATATCGAAGATAATCCTGAAAATACCACACGTTTCTTGGTGATTGGTCGCGAAAAAATTCCTGCAAGTGGCAATGATAAAACTTCTTTGTTGGTTTCTGCACATAACCGCGCAGGCGCACTCATTGATATTTTAGAACCTTTTGCCAAGCACAATATTAGCTTGACCAGTA
The DNA here is from genome assembly GCF_008993995.1 of Acinetobacter brisouii. Taxonomy (GTDB): domain Bacteria; phylum Pseudomonadota; class Gammaproteobacteria; order Pseudomonadales; family Moraxellaceae; genus Acinetobacter; species Acinetobacter brisouii_A. The sequence continues at coordinate 22,066 of NZ_BKNN01000024.1, read as the reverse complement.
TCGAAACTCGTCCAGCACTTCCTGAAAAATGGGCCTATGTGTTCTTTATTGATTTGGAAGGACATATTGACCAGCCAAATGTTGCGGCTGCACTCGATGAAATCCGTTCGATGGTCAAAGAATTGCGCGTACTGGGTTCTTATCCTGTTGCGGTACTTTAAGCAAATTAAACGCAGACAGTGGATTTAATACAGAGGCGAATTTGGTGGTAGTTTCAGAAACACAGCCCTTGTTTCACAAAGTGGCATTCATTGGGCTAGGCTTGATTGGTTCAAGTCTGGCACGGGTGATTCAGGCAGAAGGCTTGGCAACCGAAGTGGTTGCTTCAACCCGTTCAGCTAAAACCTTGCAAGATGCGAAAGCATTGGGGCTAATCCAAGCGGGTTATACCTCGGCAATTGATGCAGTACAAGATGCGGATTTGGTGGTCTTGGCGCTGCCTGTACAAGCGACTGAAAAAGTCTTGGTACAGATTCAACCGTATTTAAGAGCCGATGCAATTTTAACCGATGTCGGTAGTACCAAAGGCAATGTCGTGGCAGCGGCTCAGCGCGTTTTTGGTGAGAACTTACCTGTAGGTTTTGTCCCTGGGCATCCGATTGCAGGCAGTGAACACACGGGTGTACATGCAGGTAAGGTTGATCTGTTTGCCCATCACAAAGTGATTTTGACGCCATTACCAACCAGTGCAGATTGGGCAGTTGAAAAACTGGTCACGCTTTGGCAGGCGGCAAAAGCGGAAGTGATTTGTATGGATGTGCAAAAACACGATGAAGTGTTGGCGCATACCAGTCATTTACCGCACCTGATGGCGTTTAACTTGGTTGAGCAACTGGCAAACCGCGAAGATAATCTGGATATTTTCCGTTATGCCGCAGGTGGCTTTCGTGATTTTTCACGGATTGCTGCATCCGATCCGCAAATGTGGCATGACATTTTCTTTGCCAATAAAACTGCAATTTTAAAAGCAGTGGATGGCTTTGAGCAGCAACTGGCAATTATTCGCGGGCTGATTGAAAAAGAAGATTCTCAGGCGCTAATGGGCTTACTCGGACATGCTCAAGCCGCGCGTCAACATTTTAACCATATGCTTGCCCAAAAACCTTTAATGGAGAAAGACAAGGTGACTCAACAATTTACCATTCAACCTCAACAGCATCGTTTTGAAGGAACATTTACTGTTCCGGGTGATAAATCGGTGTCACATCGTTCGATTATGTTTGGTGCAATTGCTGAAGGCACAACACATGTCACTGGTTTCTTGGAAGGTGAAGATGCTTTGGCAACTTTACAGGCATTTCGTGACATGGGTGTGTCGATTGAAGGACCTAAAAATGGTGAAGTAACTATTCACGGTGTTGGTATGCACGGTTTGAAAGCACCTGCAAGCGCGCTGTATATGGGGAATTCGGGTACCAGTATGCGTTTGTTGTCTGGCATGTTATCGGCACAGAAGTTCGATACCGTCATGACAGGTGATGCTTCATTGTCAAAGCGTCCAATGGAACGTATTGCCAAACCACTTCGTTTAATGGGTGCTCAAATCCAGACCACAGGTGAAAAAGGCACACCACCCGTCAGCATTACAGGTGCTCAAGCGCTCAAAGGCATTCAGTACGATTTGCCAATGGCATCGGCTCAGGTGAAATCAGGGATTTTACTGGCAGGTTTGTGGGCTGAAGGTGAAACTTCGGTGACTGAACCTGAACCAACACGTGACCATACTGAACGTATGTTGCGTGCTTTTGGTTATGAAGTGAAAACCGAAGGTAACCGTATTCGTCTTCAAGGTGGTGGTAAACTCGTCGGTACAGACATCCAAGTGCCTTCTGATATTTCATCTGCAGCATTTTTTATGGTGGGTGCAGCGATTTGTGAAAATGCCGATGTGACTTTGGAAGCGGTGGGGATTAACCCAACCCGTACTGGCGTGATCGAAATTTTAAAAGCCATGGGTGCTGATCTCGAAGTATTGAATGAGCGTATTGCAGGCGGTGAACCGATTGCGGATATTCGTATTCGCGCAACACGTACACTAAAAGGGATTCATATTCCTGAAGATCAAGTGCCATTGGCGATTGATGAATTCCCAGCCTTGTTTATTGCTGCGGCATGCGCCGAAGGTGAAACGGTATTGACTGGTGCGGCTGAACTGCGTGTCAAAGAATCTGACCGTATTCAGGTGATGGCAGATGGCTTGCAAGCCATGGGTATTCAATGTACCCCAACTGAAGATGGCATCATCATTCAAGGTCAGGGTAAATCGGGTGACTGGTCTCCAATCTTTAAAGGCGCTCAGATTGAATCACACCATGACCACCGTATTGCGATGAGCTTTAGTATCGCAGGTTTACGTGCTGCTGAAGCAATTACTATTGTGGGTACTGAAACCGTTGCAACAAGCTTCCCGACGTTTACTGAACTGGCAAATCAGGCAGGTTTAAGTATCGAAGTGTCTGAATAATTCGATCTGTTAGAAATGAAAAGCCAAGCATCTGCTTGGCTTTTTTTATATGGAAAAGCCTCTTTCGACAGGTTTTACCTTGTCAGCTCATTTTGCAGTATAGTAAAACTAAACAGACTTATTTTATTGACGAGACCAGAGCATGAATGCCGTTGATTTTTCTCAACTCTCTCCACAAAACGTCTGGCAGCATTTTGCCACTTTATGCCGTATTCCACGCCAGTCCAAACAAGAACAACAACTCCGTCAATATTTAAAAGACTGGGCGGAACAAAAAGGTTTAGACACCTATGTCGATTTGGTTGGCAATTTAATTATCCGTAAACCCGCAACTGCGGGCATGCGACATAAAACAGGCGTGATTTTGCAAGGGCATCTGGATATGGTGACCCAAGCCAATCGGGGGACGTTGCATGATTTTAGTCGTGATCCGATTCAGCCGATTTTGGACAATGGCTGGCTAATTGCACCCAATACCACACTCGGTGCAGACAATGGGATTGGCGTTGCACTGGCTTTGGCTGTGCTGGATGCCGATGATATTGCGCATGGCCCAATTGAAGTTTTGCTCACCGTCGATGAAGAAGCGGGCATGAGCGGCGCACGTTTTCTTGAAGAAAATGTGCTGCAAGGCAAGTGGCTGTTCAATATCGATACTGAAGAATGGGGACAACTTTATTTGGGCTGTGCAGGCAGTCAGGATATTGAAGTCGAGCAAGCGCTGACGTATATGCACACTGATACCGAACTGGTTGCGGTTGAAGTACAAGTACTTGGACTCAAAGGTGGACATTCAGGTATTGATATCCACTTGGAGCGTGGCAATGCCAATGTGATTTTGGCGCAGTTTTTACAGCAACATTTGCCAGAACTACATGCCCATCTGATTGAGTTTTCAGGCGGTACGGCACGTAATGCCTTGCCACGTGAAGCGACTGCCAAAATTGCCTTACCTCAAGCAGCACTTGCCCAGTTAGATGCCTTGTTAGCACAAACACAATTGAATTTGCGCGTACAACTTCAAGGTGTAGATGATGCACTTGAATTACATGCTCAGCCATTACAAGAAGCGGTCACCGAAGTGATTGCTCTAGAGCAGCAACAGGCATGGCTCGCTGCTTTGTCGAGCTGTCCGTATGGCGTAGCGCAGATGAGTCAGGCACTGCCTGATGTGGTGGAAACTTCGAATAATATTGGTGTGGTGCGTTTAAACCATGAGCAAGCCAAGGTACTGATCATGGTGCGTTCAATGGTCAATGATGAACTGGAATCGCATGCACATCGTATTCAGCAGCATTTTGAGTATTACGGATTGCATTCAAGTCTTGCGCCGTTGGTTTCAGGTTGGACACCGAATCCTGAATCAGCCGCTTTAAAATGTCTGCAACGGGCTTATCAAGACACTTTTCAGATTGAACCTGAACTTAAAGTGATTCATGCAGGCTTAGAATGCGGGATTATTGCCGAGCATTATCCTGACTTGCAGATGGTGTCCTTTGGCCCTGATATTCAAGGGGCGCATGCACCGGGCGAACGAGTGAAAATCGATACTGTTGAAAAATGTTGGCAGTTGTTGATCGCTGCACTGGCAAATGTGGATTAAAACAAAGTCCTGATTTACCCATCAACCCTGTACAGATAAATACTGTGCAGGGACATATTCAGTCAGCCAAACACCATTTTCTGCCTGATAAAACTTCAAGCTATTTTTCAGGCTGATGTCTCAGCACTAGACTCAGGAATTTACTGATTTTGGTCATCTCTGACATTTTTATGCGCCTCTAAACACTCACAATAATTTCAACATGCTGATGTGCATGTTCAATCAACTCAATTTCACAGTCGATAAAACGTTTGATCATTTCCGCTTGAGTACGGGTATGCTCACTCAACGTTTGCGCGGTGAAGCGTCCGCCTCGACCCAATGCCAATGGTAATAACAACTGATCTGCCAAATATTCATCGGCAACCGCTTGGCTATGTAAGTAGTGATTGACCTCTTTCGCCAGTTGACCTGCAATCTGTTCGCCACTTTTGCGTAATTCGCCTAAAGCACTAAACACTTGGCAATGCTGTTCGCTGTCGATACAAACAAATAAACTATTGCCTTGGCTAATGCCTTTGAGTTGCAATTGTTCGGCTTGTTGCAAATCGAGTTTTTGTTGCAGGGTTGCCAGTTCTCGCTCAGCAATATTGGTATCCAAATTTAGCACTGCGGCATAGGCACGCATGGCTTGCAGAGATCCACGTAAACGTAAGTCAAGTTCTTGTCGATGTTGCCAAGGATGTACAGTCGCCTTGATTTTGCCTGCACCAATCGGGAAAAATCCTGCTTTTTCCATTTCAAAATCAATCTGAATCCCGATTTTGGCGAGTGTCGGAATAAAACTGTGCTGAATAAAATCGGCAGTCGGCGCCATCGGGTTATGCGTGCCACCATGAATGATTAATTGGCTAGGTGTTGACTGTTGTAAAAGAACAGGCAGCAAGGTTTGAAAAACCAATAAGCTGCTGCCTGCCGAACCAATCTGAAACTCGTAGTGTCCTGCCTGCGTTTGCTGCGGCGCAAAATATAAATACTGACTATGCAAGCCAGCACCCTCGGTATAGGCATGACTCATTTGTTGGGAGGCTTGCACGCAGACCAAATGCTGACGCATCAGACCGGGTTTTTTACGCCCAGCACGAAGATTGACCAATTCAAATGGTTTGCCTGTAATCATCGACAGTGAAAGGGCAGTCCTTAAAATTTGCCCGCCACCTTCACCTTGCGAGCCGTCAATGCGGATCGGAGTTGGCAAATGTGCCAAAGCTTTATTCACATTTTTTCCTTTTTATTTTTAAAATCAGAACATACTGTCAGTACGTGGTTGTACAGTTTAACAAGTTTAAGATAACAGGTGTAAAGTGCTGGGCTGAAAAGTCTCAGTGCCTGCCCACACGCGTCTTAAGGCCACTACATGTTATTTTCAATCCTATGCTGTGGCAGTAAAGGATCTCGTACTCGCCCAGTATGTCCTAAACAGGTTTTAACTCATGAGTTCAATTTGCCAGTTGGCACTTTGAATCTGCATGTTTAATTCACGGAGTTTATGTGCAATATCATCGGCTTGCAGTTGTATTTTGGAAACCGTAATGGTTTTTTTCCATTTAATCTCACGTGAACTATAACGATGAGCGTCACTTTGTGAGCTCTGAATCGTTGCAATTAAAATTCGATGTTGCTCAATATAGCGATCACGCTGAATGAGTAGCTTCAGCAGTGCTTCTCCATTGGCTAAATGTGCTGCTGCATTGGTGCGATGAATCTGGTAAATCAATTCCTGTAAAGCACTGTTGAGCTGAAATGCTTGTTCTAATAATACATTGGGATCTTCACTAGGTTCATCTCCTTCTTGTATTAAAACATTGGCTTCAATACGTTGTTTTAGTGAAGCCAGTTGTTTTTGTTGGTCGCTTCTAAGTAATAAAGCTTCTGCGAGTTTCATATTCTGATCTCTATTTAATAATGCAATATCGCGTTGAATTTTGCGTAAATCGTAATTTATCCTTTGACACAGACCACTTGGCGCAAGGTATAGACGATTTCAACCAAGTCTTGCTGCGCCTGCATCACCGCTTCAATCGGTTTATAGGCTGCGGGAATTTCATCAATCACCGCAGCGTCCTTACGACATTCCACACCTTCAGTTTGTACAATCTGATCGGCTACACTGAAGCGTTTTTTGGCTTCGGTACGGCTGAAGACACGCCCTGCACCGTGCGAACATGAACAGAAGGATTCCTGATTTCCTAACCCGCGCACAATAAATGATTTTGCACCCATCGAACCGGGAATAATGCCATACTCACCCAAGCGCGCACGAACGGCACCTTTGCGCGTGACCATCACTTCCTCGCCATAGTGTTGTTCTTTATCGACATAGTTATGATGGCAATTTACCGCTTCTACTTTGGCATTGAAGGGTTTATGAATAATTTGCCGTAAGGCATTCATCGCAGCCTGCATCATCAGTTCACGGTTTTTCATGGCAAAGCGCTGCGCCCAACCCACGGCAAACCAGTAGTCATCAAAATGCTCAGTACCTTCAACCAAATACGCCAAGTCTTTATCGGGCAGGTTGATGAAATACTTTTGCATGTCCTGACGTGCCAATTCAATAAAGTAGTTACCAATGGCATTTCCGACACCCCGAGAACCTGAATGCAACATCACCCAAACTTGATCATGTTCATCTAGACAGATTTCTACAAAGTGATTTCCTGTTCCCAATGTACCCAGTTGGGTACGGTTATTGGTTTTTTGCAAACGTGGATGTTTGGCACAGATCAGCTCAAAATCGGCAACCAGTTCTGCCCATGCCTGATCGACCAGTTCGGGTGGAGTATGCCATGAACCGCGGTCACGCTGTCCTCGAGTTTTGGTCATGCCATGCGGAATCAGACGTTCTAATTCACTGCGTAGACCCAGTAAATGATCGGGTAAATCCGATGCAGTCAATGAAGTGCGTGCTGCCATCATACCGCAGCCGATATCGACTCCCACAGCCGCAGGAATAATCGCACCTTTGGTCGGAATCACGCTACCAATCGTTGCACCAATCCCCAAATGTACATCGGGCATTACTGCCATCCATTTATAAATAAAGGGCATTTTTGCCGTTTTTAATAATTGTTGCTTGGACGGTTCATCGACAGGGACGCCTTGCGTCCACATTTTAATTGGTACGCCATGTTGATCTTGAATGATGTTGTAGTTGCGTTTATTCATAAAAAATTCCTTGCTCGGCTATTTGCCATGCGGTTACAAACAGCCATGACGCTTGATTTAAAAAATCTTCATGAGGTGTATTGCAGAAGCTGTGCCAAGGTTGAATAATTTCTAAGAATATTTTTTAAATTATTGATTATTATATAAAATATTTCAGTTTAATGGATTTTTAAGACGTTTAAAAAAGATATTGTCTTTTAGTTTTATATCTTAAAAGATAGAAAACTATCTTTTAAGATATTTAATTTTGAATTATCTGCTATTCATCTATTGAAGTCGGTTGAGCAAACGCATGCTGTGCCTGAGCAGTTTGCGTCAGCTTGCCATCTGCATCAAGATGATATTGGTCAAAGTCATGCGCAAGCCAAAATTTGCCTGAGTAAAACTGCTGAACCTCTTTTTTAATTTTTTCTGAGCCTTTGGCATCGTGATAACGTGCGCTGAGATGCGTCAAAATGAGCTGTGCTAACTGTGCCTGTTCGGCAAATTTGGCGAGCATTTTTGCGGAGCTATGCATTGGGGCAGTGCCGACTTTATCTAACACATCTTGGGTATAAGTGGCTTCGTGAATCAGCACATCGGCAGTGGCACAGGCAGCATGAAGCAATTCAGGTTGATCATTATCACCTGCGACAATGGCATGAACCTGCTGAGTTGAGGTACTCAAAAATTGTTGGCTGTTTAAAATCTGCCCATTAAATTCAATATCTTGTCCATTTTGCAAATCCCCCCATGCTTTGCCCTTGGGAACGCCCAGTGTTTTGAGGGCTTCACTATCCAGTTTTTGCTGGGAACGACTTGCTCGCAGACTAAATGCATAACTGGGCACACGATGATGGAGTCGATGCGTTTGAATCGACAGCATTTCAAGTTGATGCGGTTGCTCAAGCAATGTTTCTACATCAATAAACTCAATCGGGTAGGGCAAATACAGATCGGTGAGTTGGGCGGTGATGTTGAGCCAGTCTAGAATGGCTTGAGGTGCGATGAGAGTCAATGCCTGCTTGCGTGCATTCATCCCCGCGCTCGCGAGTAAACCAATCAGACCATAACAGTGATCGCCATGAACATGGGTAATACAAATCGCTTTGAGTTGCTGTAGCGATAATCGTGCTTGCTGAATGCGTTGTTGAGTGCCTTCACCTGCATCGACTAAAATCCAGTCTTTGCTTTTATCGAGCCCAATCGCAAACCCAGAAACATTGCGGCTGAGCGTGGGGACACCAGAAGAAGTACCGAGAAAGGTAAAATTTAACATAAGAATAGACAGCTTTTATATTGGGGGTTGTTGATGTTTTATGGTGATGTATCATCAAAATGATAAGATGAACAAGAGTGGAATAGATCAAAGGTCTGCCACTGAACAATCAGAATAGTGAACACGATGGTTATTCTAAGTCTGCGCTGATGCAAAGTCTAGGCAAGTAGCTGACTGCCTATAGCTTATGAATCATGCTTTTCAATCTTTTAAATCAAATATTTATATGACAATGCCTCATTCTAAAAAAACAGTGGTGATCGGTTTTATTGGTTCAACCCTTGATCAAGGTAAAACTGAGCAACGCTGGCAGCGTTGGCGACCTACCTTAAGCTTGTTGATGCATGATGATCTGGTGGTCGATGAACTGGTGTTGTTGCATGATGCCCGCAGCCAGAAACTGGTCAATTTTCTACAATCGGATATTCGACAGGTTTCTCCCAATACTCAACTGAGTCGGCAGAAAATCGAAATCCGTGACCCGTGGGATTTTGCCGATATGTATGGGGCACTGTATGACTTTGTGAAAAGTTATCCTTTTGATTTGGAGCATTGTGACTATTTATTGCATATCACGACAGGCACGCATGTCGCCCAGATCTGTTGGTATCTACTGATTGATGCGCATTATTTACCTGCCAAGTTGATTCAGAGTTCGCCCACCCATCGGCAAAAACCTGAGGGTGAATATCGTATTATTGATTTGGATTTATCACGTTATGCCGCTTTAAATCAGCGTTTTGAACATGAACAATCCGAAAACTGGCAACAGCTAAAAGCACAAATCGCAACAGCGAATTCGGACTTTAATCAACTGATTTGTGAAGTGGAATGTGTGGCAACCCGTTCACATGCTCCAATTTTGTTAATGGGAGCAACAGGCGTAGGTAAGTCGCAGTTGGCAAAGCAAATTTTTCAACTGAAAAAAGACAAGTTTCATTTGACGGGTGCTTTTGTTGAGGTGAACTGCGCCACGCTGTATGGTGATAGTGCCATGTCCGCGTTATTTGGGCATGTCAAAGGCTCCTTTACAGGGGCAGCCAGTCATCGAGCAGGATTACTAAAAACGGCTGATCAAGGCATCTTGTTTTTAGATGAAATTGCCGAGTTAGGACTAGATGAACAAGCCATGTTGCTCAAGGCACTCGAAGATCAGCGCTTTTTGCCTGTTGGTTCAGATCAAGAGGTTCAGGTTGAATTTCAACTGATTGCAGGAACCAATCGTGATTTACGCTCTGAGGTACAAGTAGGACGTTTTCGTGAAGATTTATGGGCACGTCTCAACACATGGACATTTTTTCTGCCTGCATTGAAAGATCGTTTGGAAGACCTCGCCCCCAATATTGAATTTGAATTACAGCGTTTTGCCAATCAGCATCAGCAGCAGTTACATTTTCGGCATGATGCTTGGCAGCGTTATCTGGCATTTGCCCAGTCGGCAGAAGCCACATGGCAAGGCAATTTTCGTGATTTAGGTTCGAGTGTGACCCGTATGGCAACTTTTGCCCAATCGGGTTATATCACTTTGGCAAGCGTAGAGCGGGAAATTCAGCGTTTGCAACAATTGTGGCAACATACACCACCATCTTCAAATTCGGTGCTCGTGCTTGAGGAGTTGCTTTCTACTGAGCAGATGACCAAGCTTGATGAATTTGATCGCATTCAGCTTGAAGGGGTGATTCGGATTTGTCAGCAAAGTAAATCTATGGCGGAAGCAGGGCGCAAGTTGTTTGCTGTGTCACGTCAGCAGCGCCAAAGTAGTAATGATAGTGACCGAGTGAAGAAATATTTGGCGCGTTTTGGGCTGACATGGCAGGACATACAGGTCTAAACCTCAACTTTCCTGCCATGAGATGCCGATTTTTTTATAAACGAATATACTGGCTAATCACTTGGCGCAGTTGCTTTAAGTAGCCTGTAAAGAAGTGATTTGCCCCTGGGAAAATCGTGATCGGGTGCTTTTGTGGTTTTGCCCATTTCACCATATCACTTAGCAGAGTAATATCATCTTCTTCGCCATGTACAAACAGCAAATCGCCTTGAATTTCTGGAGTTTGATAGTCACGTAAACCGCGTACCATCGCTGTTGGCAGACCACAAAGCACCAACTGTTTTGGACGTTCTGCAACCTCAAGTGTTGCATAACATTTGGCTAATACATGCGCACCAAAGCTAAAGCCACCTGCATAAAAATCCAGATTCGGATGCATGTCACGAAGCTGTTGCAAGATCGCCAAAATATCATGGGTTTCGCCAAATCCTTCTTCATGCAAGCCTTCAGTTTGCCCTGCACCACGGAAACTTGGACGGTAAACAATACAGCCACGCTCGGTCAAAATATTCGACAGCAACATCGGCACTTTATGATGCGCCGTGCCCCCTTGCAGCGGGTGTGGATGACAAACAATGGCAAAACTGCGGATCTCTGCCTGTGGGCGGTCAACAAAAACCTCAATTTTCCCAGCAGGACCTTGTAAAAAAATCGTTTCAGGCATAGGACTCGAAGAGCTTAATTTTAAAGTAGGGGTCATGATTGTACCGATAAACGCCATCAGAAACACAGATTGGCGTTAGAAATAGGGGACTGATATAGTGGGCAAAATATAGCAAAAATGAGGATGTCTATGCTGGCTTTAATTTCACCTGCCAAAACACTGGATTATGAAACTGAATTGCCAAGCAGCAACTTTACTCAGCCGCGTCTTTTGGATCAGTCTGAACAGTTGATTGAGGTCTGCCGTGAGTTGTCAGCGTCACAACTGGCAAGCTTAATGAGTGTCAGTGAAAAAATTGCACAGCTCAATGTGGCACGTTTTCAGGACTGGCAAACCGAGTTTGATCTGGCAAATGCGCGCCAAGCCATTTTTGCATTTAAAGGTGATGTCTACACAGGTTTAGATGCCTATGCTCTCAATGATTCACAACTGGATTTTGCTCAGCAGCATTTGCGTATGCTTTCGGGTTTATACGGCCTGCTTCGTCCACTGGATTTGATGATGCCGTATCGTTTGGAAATGGGGACGAAGTTGCAAAACCCACGTGGCAGTAATTTGTATGAATTTTGGGGGAAACGCATTACCGATCTGATTCAGCAAGACTTGCAACACACCAATAGTCAGATTTTATTGAACCTTGCATCGGATGAGTATTATAAAGCCGTGAAAGAATCTGCTTTGGATGCTCAAATTATTAAACCTGTGTTTTTGGATCAAAAAAATGGAAAATACAAAGTCATTAGTTTCTATGCCAAAAAAGCCCGTGGTTTAATGGCTCGTTTTGTGATTGAGCAGCAGATTCAACAGGTTGAAGACCTTAAAGCGTTTAATAGCGAAGGCTATTATTTCGATGCTGAAAACTCCAATGCCAAAGAACTGGTGTTTAAGCGTGAGGAACAGACCGCATAATGCCAAGCTTTCAGCAGCAGTTTCGTCAGGCGTGGCAAAAACTTTTACCCCAGTTTTTGCCTGAGCACTGGTCAGTCGAGCAGCATGAGCGATGCTTGGAAAAACTGCTGCATGCTTATCAGGAACCTCAGCGTGCCTATCATTCACTTCAGCATATTGTGGAATGTCTAGCGTTATTTGAAATCGTGCAAAGTCAAATCGAAGATGCTCTTGCCGTGCAACTGGCGATTTTCTTTCACGATGTGGTTTATCAACCACATTCGGCAAGTAATGAGCAAGAGAGTGCGATGTTGATGCGACAACAACTGGCAGGCGCATTGCCTGAAACCCAGCTCGACAAGATCGTGAAGTGGATTTTGGCAACCCAGCAACATGCGGTCGCTTCTGAGTCAGATTTGGCGTATTTACTGGATATTGATCTGGCGATTTTGGGCAGTTCACCACAACGCTTTGCTGAATATCAGCAGCAAATCCGACAGGAATATGTGTGGGTGGATGAGCTGATGTATCAGGAAAAGCGTCATGCAGTGCTGCGCCAGTTTTATCTGGCACAGCCTTTATATCAAACCCGATATTTTCAGCAGCATTATGAGCAGCAAGCCAAAACCAATTTAAAGCAGGCATTGGCTTAAATTGGTTTAACCTAAAGCTTTAAAGGCTTCAATCGCACGAACCCGACTGCTTTTCAGATCAACGATTGCTTTCGGATAGCCTAAGCCAGCTTTGTAGCCTTTGGCATAAGGCTCGTGAATAGTTTTATCGTCTAAAGATTTCAGTTCAGGCACCCAACGCCGTATATAGTCACCATTGGGGTCAAATTTTTCAGACTGACTAATCGGATTGAAAATTCGAAAATACGGTGCGGCATCTGTTCCAGTCGAAGCACTCCATTGCCAGCCGCCATTATTGGCTGCCAAATCCCCATCAATCAGATGTTGCATAAACCACTGTTCGCCTTTACGCCAGTCGATCAGTAAATTTTTGGTGAGAAACATCGCACAAATCATGCGTACCCGATTGTGCATCCAGCCCGTTGCAAGCAGTTGACGCATTCCTGCATCGACAATTGGAATGCCTGTTTGACCTTGCTGCCATGCCGCTAAACCTTCAGGATCATCCCGCCATGCAAGTTGCTGGGTTTTCGGCTGAAAAGGCAAGTGTTTAGACACTTGGGGATAGTCAAACAAAATATGCTGATAAAACTCACGCCACAGTAGTTCATCCAGCCAAGTCTGCTGACCTTCATCGGTCAATAAAAACTGTCCTTGCTGTAGGCGAAACAGCGCTTGTACACACTGGCGAATCGACAGAATGCCGATATTTAAATAGGCAGACAATTGGCTTGTGCCTGCTTGGGCAGGAAAGTCGCGTTGCTGTTTGTAGTCGGCTAAGGCATCTTCTAAAAAATCATCCAGTTGTTGCTGTGCATGCGACTCACCAATTGTCCAAAGTTGTTGTTGTTCAGTTGGAATAGCGTCATAGCCCAGTTCATGTAGTTCGGGAATTTGCTGTTCTTGTGGCGTAAGTTCAAACGGTACAGATGTCTGAATGGCAATCTCAGGATAGCAGGCAGGCAATTGCAGATTTAGGCGTTCATAACAGTTTTTCTTAAATGGTGTAAACACCTGATAGGGTTGCCCTGACTGATTGCGAATGCTACCGACAGGAAATAGTGTGCGGTCTTGGTACAGCTCCAGTTGAATCTTGACTTGAGCCAAGACATCTTGGCAGTGTTTATCCCGCTGTAATTCATGGATACCCAGTTCTACATTGGCATGTACCTGCTGAATTTGAAAGCGCTGACACAGTTCAAGTAAAACAGGTGCGATCTCTTGCCAAAGCGGAACAACCTGAACCATGAGTGGAATATTGTAGTGTTGTAATTGTTGCTGTAACTCGCGTAACTGACGCAGATAAAAGTCCAGTTTAATTGGAGCATCATCATGTTGTTGCCATTGCTGTGGCGATAAGATGACAAGGGCAAGGCAGGCGCTGTGTCGGCTGGCGTGCCATAGGGCAGCGTGATCAGAAATGCGTAAGTCTTGACGAAACCAAATCAGGGTAGGCATAAAATCAAATCAGTTAAAAACTCGATTGCCTAAAAATAGCATAAAAAAAGCAAAGCACGAGGCTTTGCTTTTTCAGATTTGCAAGAGGCAAAATCTTAGTGGTTGTGACCACCTACACCGTGAACGTGACCGTGATCAAGTTCTTCTTGGGTCGCATCACGAACTTCAACGATTTCAACTTGGAAAGTCAAATCTTGACCAGCAAGTGGGAAGTTTGCATCAACGATTACTGTGTCGCCTTCAACAGACTTAACCGTTACGATTTGCACGCCGTCATCAGTTTGAGCTTGGAACTGCATGCCCGCTTCGATTTTCTCAACGCCTTGGAACATTTGAGCAGGAACTTCTTGAACGAGGTCAGGGTTATATTCGCCATAACCTTCAGCAGCAGGAACGTTAACAGTCAATTTTTCGCCAACTGTTTTGCCTTCAAGCGCTTTTTCTAAACCAGGAATGATATTGCCTGCGCCGTGCAAATATGCAAGTGGTTCGCCTTGAGACTGGTCAAGTGTTTCACCCTCAGCATTTGTTAGTGTGTAGTGGAATGAAACCACGTGGTTATTTGCAATAGCAGTCATGTTTGTAAATCCATACAGAGTTTTAAAGTCACATCATAAAATGAAAAAACGAATTTGGGGAATGCCAATTCCGAAATTTTCGATGTAGTACATTATTGTAAATGAGTTTGGGGCTGATGCAAAAAAATCAACCCCATTTTTCTTTTGATCTTAAAGAAGCACTTTCGCAGGAGCAGGTTGATCTGCCAGAAATGGTAGTAACTCACTTAACCAATGCCAAAAGCGTTGCCATAAACTTGCGCGCTCAAGTTGTACTTGTGAATGCACCGCAACATCCTCAATCCATTGACCGTTTTGGTAAACCTTTAAGGTTGCCAATTGTAGTGTCTGATTTAAGGGTGCGGTTAACTGCTTTTGGTTGAGGGTGACCTCAATTCGTGTTTGGGTTTTATCAATTGGTTCAATAGTTGTCCCGTTATAGACCAAACGACCACTGTCATTGTTAAAGCTTCGCATATCAATATTGACAGGCTGATTATATAAAGAGGTGGTCATAAACTGAGTGGTTTGAGGAATAACCTGATATAGGGTTTCTTTACCATCGATCACAGGCAATTGTGCAATCGGCTGTTTTGCTTTAACAACGACTTCATCACGGGTGTAGTTATAGGCTAAATTCATTAAACGATGCGCAACTTCTGCACGCATTACAGGACTTGTTGTTCCTAAAACCACCACAATCAAACGACGCTCTGGCAAGTTTGGATTCATGGTTGGGCGTTTTGCGGTTAAAGCCAAGTTAAAGCCCGCTGCACGAGTAAAACCTGTCTTTAAACCATCCACAGTTGGATCTTGTTTCAGCAAAATATTGGTGGCGTGGTGTGCATGACCATTCCACGAATAACTGGTTTGCTTGGAATAACCTAAATAATCAGGGAATTGCTGAATTAGGGCATCGCCGAGTTTTGCCATATCCGCAGCAGAAGAGTAATGCCCATCCATGGTAATCCCAGCAGGATTGGTAAAGTGGGTATCTTTCATGCCTAGCGCTTTGGCTTCTTGGTTCATACGTGCAACGAAGTGCGGCAAATCTCCACCAATACGCTGAGCGAGAGTAACTGCTGCGTCATTGGCAGACATGACCACCAAGCCAGTGAGCAATTGATCAATGGTAATTTTTTGCCCAGGTCGTAAGAACATTTGCGATTCATCAGGCTGAACCACATGCACGACATTGTTGGCAATAATCACATCCGATTTTTTGAGCTTACCCGCTTTTATTTCTTTGAGTGTAATATAGGCAACCATCATTTTGGTTAATGAAGCTGGTGCACGTTGCGCATGGCTATTGTATTCAGCCAATGTTTGACCAGATTGTGGATCGTAAATTGTCCACGCCGCAGCAGGTACAGATTCGGGATCGATATTCAAAATGGCAGCTTGGGTGAAACTTGTGCATAACATGCCAAGCCCTGCAAACCAAGAAATAAAACGTTTCAAAGGACAAATCCTGAGGAGATCAAAAGAACAGGGTTAAGTATCTTCCATGACAAATATTAAAGTTAACTTGATTTACTTCATCTTGTGTACGGAATAACAGCAGTAGCGCATATTAGAGTAAAAAAATGCTAAGCTAAAGCCCTGCATAAACTGATTAAGATTAGAATTCCGACTTATGTTGCACTATCAAATAGAGTTTGACGATTACCAACAGCATCTCATTCATGTGACTTTGCGTTTTGTTGCCAACCCAACACAAGAATTGTGGTTGCCGACATGGATTCCGGGCAGTTACCTGATTCGTGAATTTGCAAAACACATTGAGTCGGTTAAAGCCTATGATGAGGCAGGACGCCAACTGAAAATCAGTAAATTTGAGAAAAATAAATGGCGTTTATTTAACACCGATCATGAGCTGATCACGGTTGAATATGATGTCTATGCTTACGATTTATCAGTACGTGGCAGTTATGTCGATCAGACGCGTTTCTATGTCAACCCAGCCTGTGTGTGCTTAGCTCTTAAAGATCAGGAAGAAGCTGAATGCGAATTGGAAGTGTTTTTGCCCGATGAGTTTAAGCATTTTACTGTGGCGACAGGCTTGACATCAAAAAGCTTGGTGAAAGGGCGCTATACCTTAAAAGCTGACAACTATATGCAGCTCATTGACAGTCCATTTGAACTGGCAGATCAAACTCGTTTTAGCTTTGAGGCTGAAGGTATTCAACATGAGTTTGTGATTTCGGGTAAACATGCGACCAATGTTGAGCGCCTACAAGCGGATATTCAAAAAATTTGCCAAACTGAAATTCAGATTTTTGGATCAGCGCCATTTAAAAACTATGTGTTTATGACTATGGCAACAGGCAATAGTTATGGTGGTTTGGAGCATCCAAACAGCACCAGTTTAATCACCCCGCGTGATGACTTGCCAAAAGCCAATGAACCAGAGGAACCATCGGAAGATTATCAGCGTTTCTTGGGGCTTTGCAGCCATGAATATTTCCACTCATGGTTGGTGAAATACATTCGCCCTGAAAACTTTGTGAATTATGATTTGCACAAAGAAAGCTATACCTCTTTGCTGTGGATTTTTGAAGGTTTCACTTCGTATTATGATGATCTGATTTTGCTGCGTAGCGGTGTGATTTCACAAGCATCGTATTTGAAATTACTCAAAGCACAGATTGACCGCTATTTGCAAAATCCAGGCCGTGAGGTTCAGTCGGTTGCCGAGTCAAGTTTTGACACATGGATTAAATTCTACCGTCCAGATGAAAACAGCAATAACGCAGGAACAAGCTACTACAATAAAGGCTGTTTAGTGGCGTTATGTCTAGATTTAGGTTTGCGTTTACGTGGTTCAAGCCTTGATGCTTTGGTACGTAAACTTTATGAGAATGCACAAAAAGGGATTCAGGTGACTGAGCGCACCATTTTTGAGTTGTGTGAAGAGCTAACGGGTCACTCATGGTTAGAGCAAATTAACCATCTGATTTATACCACCGATGAATTGCCACTTGATCAACTTTTCCCTGAATTTGGTATTGAATATCAGCTTAAAAATGACAAAACGCAGCCATTTGGTTTAAAACTTGCTGAAAAAACAGAAGGAGTGCTGATTCAACAAGCTCGCCGTGAGGGAGCAGGTGCAAAAGCAGGGCTGTCTGCCAATGATGTTATCGTGGCGATTGATGGCTTAAAGGCTTCTGAAAAGTTGTTAGCTCAATATGCAAAACAACAAGGTGAATGTGTTGTGCATGCTTTCCGCCGTGATGAACTGCTTCAGTTTACGGTTAAGGCGGCTGAAATTGGTTTGGCGACTGTGGATTTGAAAGTGGTAGATCAGAGCAAAGCTGAGAATTGGTTAAAAGCTTAATTTAGCTTTTCTTTTCTTAGAAAAAACCGATGCTCAAACATCGGTTTTTTTATTTATTAGTCTAACTTCCACGATAAGTCGAATATCCATACGGACTGATTTGAAGTGGAATATCGTAATGATTCATTGAACCATCAATCACAAAAACCACAGGCACTTCTGCATAAAACGCACGTTGATTTTTACTGCGAAACCAGTCACCTGTTTTAAACGTGGCCCGATAATAACCTTTGTCTAGATTGGCTTTATCTTTTGGATAGAGCGTGTCAAGTTGACCTTGATCATTGGTGTCACCTTCACCGATTTGAACCCATTGATTATTTTGTTGTGCTTCTAAAGTCACATGCATACGTGCAGCAGGTTGACCATTATAGGTATTGAGAACCTGAACTCGAATCGGGTTTTCTGCAAAAACAGTTGTCGTTGCTCCAAACAGCAAGCAACTCAAAATTAATTTTTTCATATACAACCTAATATCAGATAAACTTTTACATCTTAGCTTTGAATATGAGTTGTTTAGATATAAAAATGTAACTGTCATTTCAGATATATGAAAATTGGAGATTCATAGCACTGTCATGTTGAGGGCTTAGGCTGACATGAAACATCGCTGTTTTAGGCTTTGGTTGACTAAAATTAGAGTGTATAAAAGACCAAAGTAATATTAAATTAAAAAATATTGCAGGGTTAAAGGTTTGCAAAATAGTCAAACAAATGCACTACAGCGAATCAATTTATACATGAATAAAATCAGAAATTGCGTAATAATATGCATAGATATGTGAAAAATCTGATAGTTATATCGCTTATCAGCCTGAATTTCTAAACAATCTTGCGGAAAAAAACATGCAGGAATGTCGTATAGAAATGGGGTATTTTTCAGCGAAATGTCGTTATCACGAGATATATCGTTGACTGGAATGCGATGAGGGTCGATACTCTCAAGGTTTTTATTTAAGCAAATCAGTAAGTAGAACTGGGTCAAAAGCTCGGTTCTAGAAAAAATCAATTTAACACAAGGGGCTATATATGGCTGGTGGAAAGTCAAACATCATTTATACACTGACTGACGAGGCGCCATTGTTGGCGACTTATTCGCTACTGCCGATCATTGAAACCTTTACTCAGCCAGCTGGCATCGGAATCACGAAAACTGACATCTCCGTTGCAGCTCGTGTGCTCGCAGAATTCGCAGATTATCTTAGTGATGAGCAAAAAGTACCGAACAATCTTGCAGAGTTAGGTCGTCTTACACAAGATCCAGACACAAACATCATCAAACTTCCAAATATCAGTGCTTCAGTTGCACAGTTAATGGCGTGTATTAAGGAACTTCAGTCTAAGGGTTTTCCAATCCCAAACTATCCTGAAAACCCAACAACTGAAGATGAAAAAGCCATTAAAGCACGTTATGGCAAGTGCCTTGGTTCTGCGGTAAACCCAGTTTTACGTGAAGGTAACTCTGACCGTCGTGCTCCTGCTGCCGTTAAAAATTACGCTAAGAAACACCCTCACTCAATGAGCGAGTGGAAACAATGGTCACAAACTCACGTTTCACACATGGAAGAAGGTGACTTCTACCACGGTGAAAAGTCAATGACACTTGACCGTCCACGCAATGTAAAAATGGAACTTATCACAAACAGTGGTAAGAGCATTGTTCTTAAGCCAAAAGTTGCGCTTCAAGAAGGCGAAATCATTGACTCAATGTTTATGAGTAAAAAAGCGCTTTGCGACTTCTATGAGAAACAACTTGATGACTGCCGTGAAGCAGGAATTTTATTCTCATTACACGTAAAAGCGACAATGATGAAAGTTTCACACCCGATCGTTTTCGGTCACTGTGTGAAAATCTACTATAAAGAAGCTTTCGAAAAACACGGTAAGTTGTTTGACGAATTAGGTATTAACGTAAATAACGGTATGGCTGGGTTATACGAGAAAATCGAAACTCTTCCGACCTCATTACGTGAAGAAATCATTGAAGATTTACATGCTTGCCAAGAACACCGTCCTGCACTTGCGATGGTTGACTCAGCAAAAGGCATCACTAACTTCCATTCACCTAACGACATCATCGTAGATGCTTCTATGCCTGCAATGATCCGTGCTGGTGGTAAAATGTGGGGTGCTGATGGTAAGCAATACGATGCTAAAGCAGTGATGCCAGAATCAACATTTGCGCGTATCTACCAAGAAATGATCAATTTCTGTAAATGGCATGGTAACTTTGATCCAAAAACCATGGGTACAGTACCAAACGTTGGTTTGATGGCTCAAAAAGCTGAAGAATACGGTTCTCACGACAAGACTTTTGAAATTCCTGAAGCAGGTATTGCAAACATTACTGATCTTGACACTGGTGAAGTGTTATTGACTCAAAATGTTGAAGAAGGCGATATCTGGCGTATGTGTCAGGTGAAAGACGCTCCGATTCGTGACTGGGTAAAACTTGCAGTAACTCGTGCACGTAACTCAGGCATGCCTGCGATCTTCTGGCTTGACCCATATCGTCCACACGAAAATGAATTGATCAAGAAAGTACAGAAGTACTTAAAAGATCACGATACGACTGGTCTTGATATCCAGATCATGTCTCAAGTACGTGCAATGCGTTACACACTTGAGCGTGTAGTTCGTGGCCTCGATACAATTTCTGTAACCGGTAACATCTTACGCGACTACTTAACTGACTTGTTCCCAATTATGGAACTTGGTACTTCTGCAAAAATGCTTTCTATCGTGCCGTTAATGGCGGGTGGTGGTATGTACGAAACTGGTGCTGGTGGTTCTGCACCTAAACACGTACAACAGCTTGTGGAAGAAAACCACTTACGTTGGGATTCTCTAGGTGAGTTCTTGGCACTTGCAGTTTCTTTGGAAGAGCTAGGCATTAAAGAAGACAATGCTAAGGCGAAACTTCTTGCTAAAACGCTAGACCAAGCAACAGGCTTATTGCTTGACAACGGCAAATCTCCATCACGCCGTACTGGTGAAATTGACAACCGTGGTAGCCACTACTACTTAGCAAAATACTGGGCAGAAGCACTTGCTGCACAAAATGAAGATGCTGAGTTGAAAGCTAAATTTGCTCCACTTGCAAAAGCATTAGCTGAAAACGAACAGAAGATCGTTGCTGAGCTTGCTGCTGTTCAAGGTCAAGCTGTAGACATCGGTGGTTACTATGCGATTGATCCTGCGAAAGTAAATGCTGTAATGCGCCCAAGTGCAACTTTAAATGCAGCACTTGCAGCAGTTTAAGTTTTAACAAAATCGGCTGATCAGTCGATAATGTGAAAAAGCCGATGCAAATGCGTCGGCTTTTTTATACTAAAAAATATTTCAAATGGCTAAAAAGATGAATAAGAAAAATTTGAATAGAGCTATAGCAATTACAGTTATTTGGTTGGGTGGGATTGGCTTAACTTGGATATTTGGAAGTTTGAAATCACCAGAATCACTCAATGAATTAGGTGATTTCCTTGCAGGTGTTTTTGCACCTATTGCATTTCTTTGGCTGATTTTAGGCTATGTACAGCAAGGTAAGCAGTTAGATCAAAATACAACAGCATTAGAACAACAAGAAAGAGCACTTCAACTTCAAATCCATGGGATGAAAGAGAGTGTTCAACAGCAAAAAGAATTAGCTACTATTCAAAAGCAGCAGTTTGATGCCCTCAACAAAGCGGTTAAGCCAATATTTGTGATTAGAGATAGTGGATTCACATATTTTTCTCATCCTGATGGCAGTGATTTCCTAGTTGAAGTGAAGTTTAATCTGACAAATTTAGGTGGAGTAGCTAATGCGCTTTATATTCGAAACAATATGAAAAAAGCCATATTTTATGTAGATCAAATTGCTGAAAAAGAAACTGTGGAAGTAAAATTAAATCTATATGAACTTGATTTAGATGTTAATGATACGCAACAAACTATGCTTGCTGAAATTGCGATTGATTTTGAGAATTTATATGCAGTATATGAAAAATATAACTATGAAATATATATGCAAACTGAATTAGAAGTATTAGATCGTGAAGAAGTATGTCTCGTTTATAAGCGAGACTAATTTATTAAGGGGCATAGGAAGTTAAGCATATTAAAAAGTATGGTAACTTCCTTATATGAAAGCAAAAAATAGATATTATTCCCGTTCAAGAATCACAGAAGCAAAATTCAGGCAAATTATTCGCTTTTTTGCCA
>NZ_BKNN01000023.1 GCF_008993995.1 Acinetobacter brisouii | reverse complement strand
AACAATATATTCAACAACAGCAGACACCGCATTAGCAATCCTAGCTAATCCCCACAAGGGGGACTAGCGGATTGCAGCCTTATATCCCCGCCCTAAAGGGCGAGGTTTTACGGCTATACGGATAAAATTGCAGAAGGTTTACCTTGTACGTATTTTTTTGCTAAAGCATGCTGTGGATGCTCAGGCAGACCTGCGTAGTTGACCCATTTAACTTTTGGATGTTGTTGCAGGTATTCAGCAATTCGTTGTGCATTTTCAGTGTGGCGTTGCATGCGTAAGGATAAGGTTTCCAAACCTTGTAAAATCAGAAAAGCATTAAATGGGCTAATCGCCGCACCTGTGTTGCGTAACGGAACAACGCGCGCCCGTGCAATATATGCCGCTTCGCCCAAGGCTTCGACATAGTTGACACCGTGGTAGCTTGGATCTGGGGTATTTAACGATTTAAAGCGTTCAGGATATTGTCCCCACGGAAATTTACCACTGTCGATAATAATTCCACCAATGCTGTTGCCATGTCCGCCAATATATTTTGTCAGTGAGTGGACAATAATATCGGCACCAAATTCAAATGACTTTTGTAAGATCGGCGTGGCGACGGTGTTATCGACCACCACAGGAATACCATGTGCATGCGCAATCTCGGCAATTCTTTCTAAATCAATAATATTGCCTAGCGGATTACCAATCGATTCAACAAATACCAGTTTGGTTTTTTCATCAATCAGCGATGCAAGTTGATCAGGTTGTTGATCATCAAAGAAACGTACTTCGATACCTTGCTTCGGCAGGGTGTGGGCAAACAGGTTGTATGTGCCACCATATAACGTCGAAACCGATGCAATATTGTCACCTGCTTCAGTGATGGTCTGAATGGCGTACGTAATCGCCGCCATCCCTGATGCTAACGCCAGTGCCCCAATCCCACCTTCGAGCGCAGCAATACGTTGTTCCAACACGGCTGTAGTCGGATTCATGATGCGGGTATAAATATTACCCTGAACTTTCAGATCAAATAAGTCTGCGCCATGTTGAGTATTATCAAATGCATACGAGGTGGTTTGGTAAATCGGAACAGCCACCGCTTTGGTGCTGGCTTCAGGGTGATAACCTGCATGAATAGCAAGGGTTTCGTCTTTCAGGCTCATGTCGTTTTCTTGTCCTATGTATTTATATTCATTGAGTTTAAGGATTTTAAAGAGACTGCTCTATAAGCTTTTATGCGTTACTTATCTTAAATTTTGCAATCAATTGCTTCCCATAACAGTATAGCTCAAAGCATTTACAATGAATTGTCACAAACTGCTGCCATGATCTAGGCGATAGTCTTATGTTTTTGCCTGATTCATCGTATAATGCGAGCAATTTTTGTCGCGGTTTGCGATGTGTTGCTTTTTCAATTGAGGAGTCCTAAGTGGCCCAATATATTTATACGATGAACCGAGTGTCGAAGATGGTTCCGCCTAAGCGCGAAATCCTCAAAGACATCTCTTTATCATTCTTTCCGGGTGCCAAAATTGGTGTACTCGGTCTTAACGGTGCAGGTAAATCGACCCTACTCCGAATTATGGCGGGCGTAGACAAAGATTTCTCAGGTGAAGCACGTGCACAACCAGGAATTAAAATTGGCTATCTAGAACAAGAACCACCACTAGACCCAAATAAAGATGTGCGTGGCAACGTTGAAGATGGCGTACGTGAAGCCCTCGATGCTTTGGCACGCCTAGATCAAGTATTTGCTGAATATGCAGAACCTGATGCAGACTTTGATGCCTTAGCCAAAGAGCAAGAAAAACTGGAAGGCATTATCCACGCTTGGGATGCACATAACCTCAACAACCAGCTTGAAATCGCTGCGGATGCATTGAATCTTCCTGCATGGGATGCCGATGTTAGCCTGCTTTCAGGTGGTGAGCGCCGTCGTGTTGCGCTTTGCCGTTTGTTATTGTCTAAGCCAGACATGTTGCTTCTTGACGAACCAACCAACCACTTGGATGCTGAGTCGGTTTCTTGGTTGGAACGCTTCCTGAAAGATTTCCCAGGCACGATTGTGGCGATTACGCATGACCGTTATTTCCTAGATAACGTCGCCGAGTGGATCTTGGAGCTTGACCGCGGACACGGTATTCCTTACCAAGGTAACTATTCTTCTTGGCTTGAACAGAAAAATGCCCGTTTAGAGCAGGAAAACAAACAAGAAGAATCTTTTGCTAAAGCATTGAAAAAAGAACTTGAATGGGTTCGTTCAAATGCCAAAGGTCAGCAAAAGAAAAACAAAGCGCGTATGGAGCGTTTTGAAGAGCTTAACTCTCGTGAATTCCAGCAACGTAATGAAACTTCTGAAATCTACATTCCACCTGGCCCGCGTCTAGGCAACAAGGTTGTAGAAGTTGAAGGGATCAGCAAATCGTTTGACGGTCGCTTGTTGTATGAAAACTTGTCATTCACTGTGCCACCAACAGCAATTGTCGGTATCGTGGGGCCAAACGGTGCGGGTAAAACCACACTATTCCGTATGATGACAGGTGAGCAACAACCTGACACAGGTACGGTGACTTTGGGTGATTCGGTGAAAGTGGCGTATGTGGGTCAGATTCGTGACACACTGGATGACAACAAAACCGTTTGGGAAGAAGTGTCTGGCGGTTTAGACATCTTGAAAGTTGGCGATTACGAGATTGCTTCTCGTGCTTATATCGGTCGCTTTAACTTCAAAGGTCAAGATCAGCAAAAACGCGTGGGTGAATTGTCAGGGGGTGAGCGTAACCGTTTACAACTTGCTAAAATCTTGCAGCAAGGTGCGAACGTCATCTTACTGGATGAACCATCGAACGATTTGGACGTAGAAACTTTACGTGCGCTTGAAGACGCGATTTTGGTGTTCCCAGGAACAGTGATGGTCGTTTCGCATGACCGTTGGTTCTTAGACCGTATTGCGACGCACATCTTGTCATTTGAAGATGAACAGCCAGAATTCTACACAGGTAACTATACCGAGTTTGAAGCTTACCGCCGTTCTAAATTAGGTGATGATGCTCAGCCACACCGTAAAAAATACAAAAAAATTAGCGGTTAATTGTCGCTCACTTAAAAAACCAGCTTTCGAGCTGGTTTTTTTATGAAAAATAGCTTTGCTGAAACTGATGATCCAATACTTGTTGTGCTGATAAATGACCATGGTTTGCAGCAAGTTCTAGCCACTTTTTAACTTTGGTAATATCTTGCTTTAAACCGAGTTGTCCATGTAAATAGCAAAGTGCCAGTTGATACTGTGCTTCAGGATAGCCACGACTTGCGGCACTTAAATAATTCCAAAGTGCATTGCGTTGATAATTGTATTCTAGTGTCTGCTCAGGATGTTGTTGGAGTAAGTCCTGATAATGCTGTGCTTCCAGAAACTCATCCATGGCTTCTGTACTTTGAATCGGTAGCTGATCATCTGATACAAGTAAATGAAACTTATCAAATAAATTGTGAATCTTAAACATTGTCTATCCTCCGTTGATATGAATGTTGATGGTTTTTTTATTGTTATATTTCTCCTGATGTGCTGCTTTTATCTTCAATATAGCGCTGAGTTTCTGTCTTGAATAGCACTGCTGATTTAAATTTTTTCAAATTGCGTTCAGCACATGATTTGGTTATACTCGGCACGATTGGTGCTGTTGTTCATGGAAATCATGTCACGTTTAACGGTTTGGGTCATGCTACTGGCTGGTTTGTTTACATTTCAAAGTGTTTGGAATGTAGCTGCGGCATTTTGCACTCATGAAAACCAAGCTGTGATTCAGCAACCCCTAACAGAACACTTTGGACATCACCAACTGGCATTAGAGCATCAAGCACAACATGCGAAGGTATTGACTGCGATACAAGATTCGCCTGATGTTCAAGATCATAGTGACCATTTACCGTCATTTTCACCTGTGATGACCGTGGCACAAGCGCATATGCTTGTTCCGCATCATATTTCTACGCAAGTACTACGGCATTATGACTGGAACAATTTATACCAGTCGCCTGACTTGTTTGCCGCCAATCCACCGCCTGTTTTTGCCCCGCTATTGGTGGGGTAGCCGAAAAATAACCCACCAGAAATATTATTTATTTCATAGGGTTACTTTATGTCTATTTTTTTATACGAAAAACGTTTCGTTAGTCTGAGCTCATCTTGGATACTTAAATCATTAGTTGTTGCGGTTGCGCTTTCAACTAGTGTTGTAACAACTGCGGCTAATTCAAATCAAAACCTTGCTGAAAATACTCAACCGCAGCGTATACAGAATGTTTTAACGTTTGAGCAAGTACTAGAGCAGGTTAAGCAATTTCAGACACAAACAGGAATTTGGCAAGCTCAACAAGATATCGCAGAGAGCAATATCAGACAGAGCCAGTTATGGGAAAATCCGACGGTTTCTGTACAGCAAACGGGTTTTAAATCTGGAAAAGATCAGGAACTAGAACTTGGTATATCGCAAAAACTAGATGTTTTTGGTGTACGTTCCGCAGCAAAAAAACTGGCAAGTGTCCAGCAAAATCAAGTTGAGTTAAATCAGGTTTTATATGATGCTCAGCTAAAGCTTGCTGTCAAATATTTATGGTCACAAGTTTCGATTTTGGAGCTTGAACATGAAGTTGCTAAAGCCCAGTTAAGAACGAGTAAGAACCTTTTAGATGCTACTCGTTTACGCTTTCAGGCCGGTAGTATTGCTCAGGTTGATTTAGACCGGACTTTAATGACGCATGTTGAAAACCAACGTTTATATCAGGAAGTTGAATTATCACTAAGTAGTGCCAAAAGAAAATTGGCGAACTTATGGGGTGAGACTGAAGATAACTTCACCTTACGGCCAGATATAAAAAGTGCGTGGCCTTTAAAAAATGAAGGTGACATCGATCAATACTTAAAACAGAATTTGTTAGAACAGTCCATGCGACTTCAAGCCATCCAACAAAATTCTGAAATTAATTATTTAAAAGCAAAAAATCGTCCAACACCTACCGTAAATATGGGCGTAGTTCGTAGTAAAACCGCAGAAACGAGCAGTACCGAAAATCAGATACGAGTAGGTATTGCGGTTCCTTTAAACATTTTTAATCGCCAGCAATATGCGCTGAAAGTTGCCCAAAGCAAACTCAATTTAATTGATCAGCAGCAAAGCTTTTATAAAAAGCAAAGTCTGAATTCTATTCGTACTCTACAGTACGAGTTAGCGGGTTTGAAGCAGCAATATAACTTGATGAATGAGCAACAGATTCCTTTATCAGAGACGGTACAGGAGAAAATGTTGCTTGGCTTTAAAGTTGGTAAATTTGCAATTACCGATGTTCAGCAATCTACCCTTCAATTACAAGAACAACGCTTGAAAAAAGTTCAACTTCTTAAATCTGCTTGGCAAAAAGCAATTGAGGCAGAAAGTTTAGCTCTCGGGATCGATCCAAACATGGTGATGTCTGGAGATGCATTAAATCAAATTAATCAAAATTTATGGCAAGACACCTATAAGTTGCCGACAGTTGGAGGGGCAGAGTAATGTCAGTGAAGAAAATGAAAAACCAATGGCTTATTGCTCTTTTGTTGTTGATTGTCTGTCTTGCTTTAAGTGCTTGGTTATTTTTCTCTGGAAAAAAACAGTCCAATACCGAAAAAAGTGAAGAAGGGCATGCAGAAGGTGAAGCTGGCCATGGTGAGTCTGAAAAAGAGGAAGGAAGTTTAAACCTGACTTCTAAGCAACTGGTTGAATATGGTGTGAAGTTAGAGCAAGTAGGGCGTGGAGAAGTTGAGCAGAGCCTTTCTTATCCTGCCAAACTTGTCGTAAACACAGACCAGCAAGCACATGTCTCTTCAACTTTTTCTGCACGAGTAGACAGCGTAAATGTTGCACTGGGACAACAAGTTGAAAAGGGTCAGGCACTTGCGACTTTATTTGTGCCAGATTTAGTCGATCAACAAGCCAATTTAAGCATGGCGCAAGAAGCGTTGACATTAGCGCAGCAAGATTATCAGCGTGAAAAGCAATTGTGGGAACAAGGTGTTTCAGCACGTCAAGATTATCAGAAAGCTTACAATGCTTATCGTCAGGCGCAAATTCAGGTGCAGGCTGCAAATAGCCGTTTAAGTGCCTTGGGAGCAAATCGCTCAAGTAAAGGTCGATATGTTTTGACTGCACCTTTAAGCGGTGTAATCAGTAATAAAGATATTGTGATTGGTGAGCAAATTGGTCCTGACAAACAGTTATTTGTTATTGATCGTCTAGATCAGTTATGGGTTGAGTTTGTGCTACCAAGTGCAAATACCGATATTCAGCCTAATCAGGAAATTGAATTTAAGTCGCTGCAAACGAATAATATTTTCAAAGCACAGGTGCAAAGCCTAACTTCAGAAGCAGATACTCAAACTGGTCGTTTACAGGTTCGTGCCAAGGTACTGACACCTTCAAAAGAACTACGTCCTAACTTAATGGTCAACGTGTTACTGAAACAAAATAATGCAGCGACTGTATTACGGGTTAACAAGGCAGCGGTACAACAGATTGATGGAAAGAATGTGGTCTTTATTGCAAAACAGGAGAAGGACAAAATTCATTTTGCTCCTGTTGCGGTAGAGTTAGGCAATTATTCTTCAGATGCACAATGGGTCGAGGTTAAATCAGGAATTACTGAAAAGCAGCAATATGTGGCTCAAGGTAGCTTCTTGCTCAAGTCCGAACTTGAAAAAGGGGAGGCTGAGCATGGACATTAATAAACCTGATTTGCCAGAGGCTGAAGGTTTGTTTGATCGGATCATTCAGTTTTCAATTAATAACGCCATTTGGGTCATGATGTTTGTCATTGCTTGGATTGGTGTCGGAATTTATAGCTACCAAAAACTTTCAATTGATGCCGTGCCAGATATCACCAACGTACAGGTACAAATCAATAGTCAGGCTAATGGTTTTACGGCACCTGAAGTTGAGCAAAGGATTACTTATCCGATTGAAAATGCCATGTCCGGCATTCCAAATCTGGAGCAGACGCGTTCAATTTCCAGATATGGTCTTTCTCAGGTCACGATTATCTTTAAAGATGGTACAGATATTTACTGGGCAAGACAGTTAATTAACCAGCGTTTACAAGAAGCTAAGAGTGCTTTACCCGATAGCATTGACCCACAAATGTCTCCAATTTCAACTGGACTGGGTGAGATTTATCAATGGGTGGTAAAAGCAGAGCCAAATGCCAAAAAAGCAGATGGTTCAGCCTATAGCGCGATGGATCTACGTGAAATTCAAGACTGGATTATTCGTCCTCAGTTACAACGCGTACAAGGGGTAGCCGAGGTTAATAGTATTGGTGGATATAACAAAACCTATGTGGTTTCACCAGATCTGACGCGGTTACAGCAGTTGCAGATTCCACTCACTGACTTACAGGATGCGCTTCAAAATAACAATGAAAACCGCGGTGCTGGATTTATTGAAGAGAATGGTCAGCAACTCACAGTTCGTGTTCCGGGTATGCTGACGTCGATACAAGACATTCAGAATGTTACGGTCGCAACTAAAAACGGTTTACCTATACGGGTTGCTGATGTGGCTTCAGTATCGATTGGTCATGACTTGCGTACTGGTGGTGCGACCTATAATGGACAGGAAACTGTTTTAGGTATCGCCATGATGATGATGGGTGAAAACAGTAAAACCATTGCCAAAGCGATTGATCAGAAAGTTCAAGAAATTCAAAAATCACTCCCACAGGGTGTTGTGATTGAAACAGTCTATGATCGTAGTAGTCTCGTAGATAAAGCGATTAAAACGGTAGCCAAAAATTTGATTGAAGGGGCGATTTTAGTCATTGTTATCCTTTTCATTTTTTTAGGAAACTTTCGCGCCGCTTTAATCACCGCTTGTATTATTCCCTTGGCAATGCTTTTTACCTTAACGGGTATGGCAGAACAAAAAATCAGTGCTAACCTCATGAGCTTAGGAGCTTTAGACTTCGGGATCATTGTCGATGGGGCAGTTGTTATTGTTGAAAACTGTATTCGGCGTTTAGCTGAAGCACAGCATTTAAAAGGTCGTTTATTAACACGTTCAGAACGTTTTACAGAGGTCTTCCTTGCAGCTAAACAGGCACGACGCCCATTAATATTTGGTCAGATCATTATTATGGTCGTATACCTACCAATTTTTGCTCTGGCAGGCGTAGAAGCAAAAATGTTCCATCCTATGGCAATGACGGTTGTCCTAGCGCTATTGGGTGCAATTATTCTATCTGTGACCTTTGTGCCGGCTGCTGTCGCTTTGTTTGTTACGGGTGAAGTGAAGGAAAAAGAAAGCCGCTGGATGATGACCTTGAAAAAAGGTTATGCAGGCTTACTCGATAAAGCATATGCTTTCCGATATGTTGTTGTCACAGCAGCGGTCAGCATCTTGATTTTGACAAGTGCAATTGCAACACGAGTAGGTAGTGAGTTCGCACCTCAGTTAAGTGAAGGTGATTTTGCTCTGCAACTCATGCGTGCACCGAGCACTGGCATAGAAGAGTCACTTAAGATTCAGGAGAATGTGGAAAAGCAGTTATTGAAAGCTTTTCCCGAAATTAAAGCCATTTTTGCCAGAACAGGAACGGCCGAGGTTGCTACGGATGTGATGCCTCCTAATATTTCTGATGGTATTGTGCTATTAAAACCACACGATCAGTGGCCAAACCCTAAAGAAACAATAGATGAATTGCGTGCCAGAATGCTGCAATTCGTGAACCAGATTCCTGGTAATAACAGTGAATTCTCACAACCAATTGAACTACGTTTTAATGAGCTTATTTCAGGTGTACGAAGTGATATTGGCGTGAAAGTTTTTGGGGACGATATGCCGGTCCTCAATCAGGAAGCGGAGAAAATAGCTCAACAATTACGTAGTATTCAAGGTGCTAGTGAAGTCAAAGTTGAACAGACTGACGGTTTACCATTACTGAATGTAGATGTTGATCATGCATTGGCTGCCCAATACGGATTATCAGTTAAATCGATTCAGGATATCGTGGCTGCCAGTATTGGCGGGCAGAGTGTAGGGCAAATTTTACAGGGGGATCGACGTTTCGATTTTGTGATTCGTTTGCAGGAAAACATGCGTACGCCTCAGCAGTTAGCTCAGTTACCGATTCGCTTACCAAATGGAGGTCTGATTCAGTTACAAGACGTCGCTAAGGTTGAGAATATTTTAGGCCTTGCTCAAGTAAGTCGTGAAAATGGTAAACGCCGTGTTGTTGTGACAGCAAATGTGCGTGATCGGGACCTTGGGTCTTTTGTACAAGAAATGCAAAGCAAGCTATCACAGCAAAAGTTACCTAGCGGTTATTGGTTAGGCTATGGCGGACAGTTTGAGAATCTTGCTTCTGCTACTGCAAGAATGCAAATCGTCGTACCTATGGCACTCATCATGATCTTTGTGTTACTGATGGCTGTATTTAGCAATTTTAAAGATAGCTTACTGGTATTTAGTGGTGTTCCTTTCGCTTTATCCGGTGGACTAGTCGCTTTATGGTTGAGGGATATTCCACTTTCCATGTCTGCTGGGGTTGGGTTCATCGCTTTATCCGGTGTTGCTGTATTGAATGGTCTGGTCATGCTCACGTTTATTAAAGAGCTAAGAACAACCTTAAATGTTCATGCGGCAACTTGGAAAGGAGCGGTATTACGATTACGTCCAGTATTAATGACAGCATTCGTAGCTTCACTTGGTTTCATTCCGATGGCCTTGGCGACAGGAACCGGAGCAGAAGTACAACGACCTTTGGCAACGGTTGTAATTGGTGGCATTATTTCATCTACGATATTAACTTTGGTTTTATTACCGGTCATTTATCGATGGATGAATGAAAGCAAAGCAAAAAACGCTGAGCATTCATAATGTCATCGTTTTGAGATATCTTTTTTGATGACAGCGTCAATTCAAAAAAGTATTTGAAAGAGGTAAAAGTAAAATGTATCTATTGTTACTTTTACCTCTCCATAAAGATAAATAATAAGGAGTCCGCAAAATGGGTGGACAACATAGTCATGATCATAGTCATGCTGTAGTGACTGAAGGTAATGCTAAGAAATTAATGATTGCTTTAGCACTGACTTCAACATTTTTAATTGTTGAAGTCGTTGCTGGTTTAATCACGCAAAGTTT
Source organism: Acinetobacter brisouii (assembly GCF_008993995.1). Lineage (GTDB taxonomy): Bacteria > Pseudomonadota > Gammaproteobacteria > Pseudomonadales > Moraxellaceae > Acinetobacter > Acinetobacter brisouii_A. The sequence continues at coordinate 29,771 of NZ_BKNN01000023.1, read as the reverse complement.
GGCATTACTCTCTGACGCTGCGCATATGTTTACTGATGCAGCTGCTCTGGCAATTGCTTTGGTTGCAATTCAGATCGCGAAGCGCCCAGCCGATAATAAACGTACTTTTGGTTATCAGCGCTTTGAAATTCTGGCTGCATTATTTAATGCGCTCATGCTCTTCGTGGTGGCGATTTATATTTTATATGAAGCCTATATCCGCTTCTCTAAGCCGCCTGAAATTCAAAGTGTGGGTATGCTCATTGTGGCAACCATTGGTTTGGTGATTAACCTCATCTCAATGAAAATCCTCATGTCGAGTGCCAATAATAGCTTAAATGTGAAAGGTGCTTATTTAGAGGTGTTGAGTGATGCACTAGGCTCGGTTGGCGTTATCATTGGTGCAGTTGTGATTTATTTCACCAACTGGTACTGGGTCGATACGATTATTGCGGTATTGATTGGTTTTTGGGTATTACCAAGAACATGGGTTTTACTTAAACAAAGTATCAATATTTTGCTCGAAGGTGTACCTGATGAAATTGATATTGAGGCACTACGTCAAGACTTGCTCTCACTGGAGGGTGTGGAAAGTATTCATCAGTTAAAAGTTTGGGCAATCAGCTCGAAGAATATTCACCTTGCGGTACATTTATATGCCCCACAGGCCGAGCGTAATCATTTGTATGATGAAGCTACCGAAATGCTGACACATCGTTATGGCATTCGGCAGGTGACTTTACAGATTGAAGAAAATCCCTGCCATTCTCATGAACATTTACATCAGCATTAAGGTTTTATAAATGCCATTCATGGTGACAGTCACGGCATTTCCACGCTTTTTGTGACTGCAAGAAACCTTGCATCGACACTTTAAAGTTGGGTAGCTGACGCCAAAACAGTAAGCCTGAGCCCACAGTCACAATAAAGACCACAACCGTTGCGATTTGTAGAATCGGGCTTGCACCATCAGCAAAAATCCACATCACTATACTGGCGACCACAAGCAGTAATAACAGGAAAATAGAAAATACCAACACCACCAGACTTTTTGGAATTTCTGGACGGACAGCATTTGAACCTTGAGCAACAGGCATAATTTTAGCGCTTTGGCATTGTGGGCAACGGTATTGCATAAACACTCCCAAATCAATTTATGGTTATTTTAGCGAACTTCATGACAAAGCAAAAAGTTGAGTCGAAAAAAAACCACTGATCAGGTCAGTGGTTTTTTAGAATTTGGCGTCCCTACGGGGATTCGAACCCCGGTTACCGCCGTGAAAGGGCGATGTCCTAGGCCTCTAGACGATAGGGACTTATTGAGGCAACACTTCTGAGGTTTGGTGGAGCCAAGCGGGATCGAACCGCTGACCTCTACAATGCCATTGTAGCGCTCTACCAACTGAGCTATGACCCCAGTCTGTGTGAGCGCAATATTAGGGGCATTCCACTCACACGTCAAGCAAGAATATTACTCAGTCGCTTCAGTTGCTTCATTTTTCGGCAATTGAATGCTTTCATTGAGTTTTTCCCAAACTTTAAGCTCTTTTTTGCTTGGGACACCCATGATTTCAAGGGCACGACGCAGGCGAGCATAAGTTAAGTCTGGGCCAATAGTGACCATCGCTTGCATCACAGGGGTAGAACTGGTTGAACCTGCAATCGCAATAAAGAACGCTGGCATAAAGTCACGCAGTTTAATGCCCATTTGGTTGGCTAAATCCATCAGGATTTGGCTGACCGTATCATTGTTCCATGTGAAGGTTTTTTCCAGACGCCAGATAGCAAACTGTAAGCTTTGACGGACTTGTTCTTGGCTGAGTTTTTTGCTTTCAAACATTTCAGCGGTGATGTTTGGCATGTGGTTGAAGTAGAATGCTGACCAGTTTACTGCTTCAGACAACAAGTTGATTCGTGGTTGAATCGCTGCGGCAATATCTTCCAGTTTTTTGCTGTCATTTTGCCAAGTCAAAATACGCTCAAGCAGTTGAATCGGGCTTAAACCTTTAATCCACTGACCATTCAACCAGTTGAGTTTGTCTACATCAAACACTGGACCACCCAAAGACACACGATGAATATCAAAATTGTCCATCATGTCTTGTAAGGTAAACACTTCACGCTCGTCAGGCATTGACCAGCCCATACGACCCAAGTAGTTCAACAAGGCTTCTGGTAATACACCGATGTCACGGTAGTAGTTGATTGATGTCGGGTTTTTACGTTTAGACAGTTTTGATTTGTCTGGGTTACGCAATAACGGCATGTGGCATAGCTGTGGCATGTCCCAACCGAAATATTGGTAAAGCAACTGGTGTTTTGGTGCAGAAGGTAACCATTCTTCACCACGGAAGACATGGGTAATTTGCATCAAATGGTCATCGACCACGTTTGCCAAGTGGTAGGTTGGTAGACCGTCAGTTTTCAGCAAAATTTGCATATCCACTTGTGCCCAAGGAATATCGACTTCACCACGCAGTAAATCATTGACCTTACAAATGCCTTCTTCGGGCACTTTCATACGAATTACATGGGGTTCACCCGCTTCAAGGCGACGCTGAACTTCTTCTTGTGAAAGTTTTAGACCGCGACCATCGTATTTTGGAGATTCACCACGTGCTTGCTGTTCTGCGCGCATTTGATCGAGTTCTTCTGCGCTGGCAAAACAGTAAAATGCATGTCCTTTTGCCACCAACTCTAAAGCATATTGTTTGTAGATATGCATACGTTCAGACTGACGGTAAGGTGCATGTGGACCACCAACATCTGGCCCCTCAGACCATTCGATCCCTAACCAGCGCAATGAATCCAAAATCATTTTTTCTGATTCAGGCGTTGAACGTAGCTGATCAGTATCTTCGATACGTAAAATAAACTCACCGCCATGCTGTTTGGCAAAGCACAAGTTAAATAATGCGATATAAGCTGTACCTACATGAGGGAAGCCTGTAGGAGAGGGTGCGATACGAGTACGGACTTTCATAATGGATTCAGTTTTAAACTCTAATGCGGGCTATTATAACGAAAAAAGCCCTGTAAAACGTGAAAAAACCAACGTAATACAAGGCAAGATTTGAATTGATCGGTGCTACGAATTAAGAGTCGCGTGTTGGAAATAATGCTTGAAGAAGTCGAGAGAAGCGTTCATGTTGGTAAGCGAAAAAACTTTGGCTTGGTTGGACGTGAATGGCATTTAAAATCTTGATGCTGTCGAGATCTGAATTAATTGCTTTGGTATTTTGCTTTTGTTTGCTGAGTTCTTTTTCAATTAAAGATGAAGGGTGCGTACTTTGGGTTTTGTTTTGGATGACATTGGCATAGCTTGCAGTTGCTCCTGCACTGAGGCACAGCCCTAAAATTACACCACGAAAATATGTCATAGACCCAAACTCCAAAAGTTGAAATCGCCTGTTGTTGTTATACCTTGCTTACAATGAATGTATTGCTGTCACTTCATAGCCACTATAGCGTACATTCATATAAAAAAAGTGAATATTTTTTACAAAATACCTACATGCTTAGGCAGAATGTTGTTGAACGTTGCACAACTGCTGTTTTAGCAGAGGAATATGTAGTCATCATGGAGTATTGCGCAAAAGCCAAGATTACATTGTAACGTGCATAGTGAAAAAAACATCAAAGCTTAGAATAAAACATTATAAATCAATGATATTTTAAAAATATCCAAAATCCGTATAGTGATCTTAAGCGTATTTTGAGAATAAGAAATGAAAAAACAGTGGATGATGGGTGGGCTATTGGCATTTTTAATGGGAAGTAGTGCATGGGTACATGCAGATAGAAGCTTTTTAAATGTCTCTTATGATCCGACTCGTGAATTTTATCAAGAATACAATCGGGTTTTTGGACAATATTGGCTCAAGCGCACAGGTGAAAAGGTCGATTTTAAACAGTCGCATGGTGGCTCGGGCAAGCAGGCACGTGCAGTTGCTTCAGGTTTACAAGCAGATGTTGTGACCTTAGCGCTTGCCAATGATATTGATGAAATTGCCAATGCAGGCTATATCCGTAAAGACTGGCAAAATCAGTTCCCACAACATTCGGCACCGTACACCTCAACAGTGGTTTTTTTGGTACGAAAAGGCAACCCGAAGAAAATTCACGACTGGAATGATCTTACTCGCTCAGGTGTGGAAATTATTACGCCAAATCCAAAAACGGGAGGTGCTCCTCGTTGGATTTATTTGGCAGCATGGGGTTATGCACTGAAACAACCCGCAGGGAACGATGCTAAAGCGCGTGAACTAGTGTCTAAACTGTATCACAATGTAAAAGTATTGGACTCAGGGGCACGAGGTTCACTGACCACATTTGCTGAGCGAGGTATTGGTGATGTGTTGCTGACATGGGAAAATGAAGCATTATTGGCTCAAAATACTTTGGGTAAAGGTGAATATCAAATCGTTTATCCTTCAGTTTCTATTTTGGCTGAACCATCGGTCGCAATTGTTGATAAAACCGTCGATAAAGATGGTAATCGCTTATTGGCAAAAGGGTATTTAAACTTTTTGTATTCACCACAAGGACAAGCTTTGGCTGCCAAATATAATTTCCGTCCACGCAATGCCAAAGTTGCTCAGCAGTACGCTGCTAAGTTCCCGAAAATTAAATTATTTACCATTGATCAGGTTTTTGGTGGTTGGGCTAAAGCGCAAAAAATCCATTTTGCCAATGGTGGAGTTTTTGATCAGATTTATCGTCAACCGTGAAAGAACTGCTCCAATCGGCTTGGAGCAGGCAATTGATTTGCTGATTTTTTTAACAAACAACGGAAATAACTATCGCAAAATAATATTTCCCTACAAAAAGCCGTTTGGAACTTGCGTGAAACCTAGAGATAATGTGCAATTACGTTTTTAACTCTCGATTTCCGTTCGTATGTCTCATATTTCTGTATTGCTCCATGAAACTATTGATGCTTTGTTAGCAGATCGCCATACAGGAATTTATGTCGATGCCACGTTTGGGCGTGGTGGACATAGCCGTTTACTCTTATCAAAACTCGATGCCAATAGCCGTGTTTATGCTTTTGACAAAGATCCTCAAGCTTTAGCTGTTGCTGCCGAATTAGAACAACAAGATTCACGTTTTAAAATTATTCATGCCAGCTTTGCCGATGTCCAACAAGAATTAACAGCTTTAGGGTTAGATACTGTGGATGGCATCATGGCAGATTTAGGCGTGTCCTCTCCGCAGCTCGATCAGGCTGAACGTGGTTTTAGTTTTATGCAAGATGGCCCTTTAGATATGCGTATGGATAATTCGCAAGGGCAAACTGCCAGCGAATGGTTAATGCAAATTGAAGAAGAGGCGCTCGCTAACATTATTTTTCAGTATGGTGAAGAGCGCTATAGCCGCCGTATTGCCCGTGCCATTAAACAGGCGGGTGAAATCACTACAACAGCACGATTGGCGGAAATTGTCAAAACGGCTCATCCTAAGTGGGAAAAAAATAAACATCCTGCAACTCGAACTTTCCAAGCGATTCGGATTGCGATTAACAAAGAACTCGATGATATCGAAATTTTTCTCCCACAAGCGGTCAATATGCTATCTGCACATGGACGCTTAGCTGTGATTAGTTTCCATTCTTTAGAAGATCGTTTGATTAAACAATTTATTCAGAAAGAATCAACTTTGCCAGAAGATAGCGGCTGGGGAATGCCTCAACAGCAGATCGATACCCGCCGTTTAAAGAAAATTTCACGCATTCGTGCAAGTGAACAAGAAGTAAAAAGTAATCCGCGCTCACGTAGTGCATGGTTACGTGTGGCTGAACGATTAGAGCAATAAAAGGCACGCCATGAATACAGAGGTTGTTGAAGAAAAATCCACTAAAGACCGGACAGTTGTTAAAAAAGCGCTGACCTATTTTGTTTTGATTGCCTTGATTTTTATCAGTGCGATCATGGTGGTCTTTGAAGTCTATGAATACCGATATGACTATCGGCAAATGAGTAGTTTGCTGCGCAATGAAGATGATCTAAATGCAGAATGGGGGCGTTTGTTGATTGAGCAGCAAACCTTTGGGGCAACAGCTCAAATCGGTACACGTGCAGTGACCCAACTTCGAATGTATTCACCACCTCCATCAGATACTGTGGTGATTTCTCTTCCTTCCACAGCACAGCAAAAGTAAGGTCAGTTCAATGACTGAAAAACGAATGAATTTAAAACGTAAAGCCAAACTTTCAGTGACTGAAAAGAGCGAAATTACTTTTGATCAGTGGCGCTTCTATTTGTTGTGGGGCATTGTGCTGTTTTGCTTTGTGGTCTTGGTCATCCGTGCATTTTATGTGCAGGTCATTAACCGTGACTTTTTGCAAAATAAGGCCAATGCCTTGATTTTGCGTGATGAAACGATCCGTGCTATGAGGGGCATTATTAGTGATCGTAATGGTGTGCCTTTGGCAATTAGCACCCCGATCATGAAAGTGGTGATGGATCCACGCGATTATTTTGAAAATAAAAAGCTTTATGACGATATGACCGCACCGTTAAAGCCGGGTGAACGTCGTAAACCGAAACAAAAATTACCAGACAAAAATTTCAATCTGGATGAACTTGCCAATATTGTCGGGGTTGATGCGGACTGGCTGAAAAAGCAAATGCAGGCACATCCACATTCACGTTATTTGGTTCTCAAAACTGAAGTGCCACCACCGCAAGCAGATTTTATTTTAAAACATAATTTCCAAGGGGTTTATACCGAAAAATCGTACAAGCGTTTTTACCCACAGCCCCAGCCAAATGCTCAAATTATTGGCTTGACCAATAATGATGGTAAAGGGGTCGAAGGCTTGGAAATGCAGCTCAATAAAAAACTCTCAGGAGTGAATGGGCTGCAAGTCAATATTCGAGATAAATACGGTAATCGTGTCAAAGACCCTGAAGTGGTGAAACCTGTACAGGCGGGTGAAAACTTTACCCTAAGCATTGATTCACGTTTGCAGTACATCATGTATCGAGAGTTGACTGCGGCAGGAATTGCCAATAATGCACGTTCAGCAACAGCAATTGCGGTTGATGTCAAAACAGGTGAAATCTTGGCGATGAGCAGTTGGCCATCGTATAACCCAAATGATAAAGCCAGTTTGAACAACAAGGATGCCATGCGTAACCGTGGTGCGATTGACATGTTTGAACCGGGTTCAACCATGAAACCTTTTACTATTTCAGCAGCATTAGAAAGTGGTAAATATACAGCCAACAGTGTCATTAATACGGCTCCTGGCTCCATGAGAATTGGCAATCATATTATTCATGATACCCATAATTATGGTGCATTGACCTTGGCAGGGGTAATTATCAAATCCTCCAACGTCGGGGCGGCAACGATTGCATTGTCATTGCCAACACCAACCATTCCAACTTTCTTTAAACGTGTCGGCTTTGGTCAACGTTCTGCGGTACATTTTCCAGGGGAAAGTGCAGGTTTAATCTTGCCATCAAAATACTGGAATATGTCCGAGATTGGCACAATGGCTTATGGTTATGGTCTCAATGCAACTGTTTTACAGTTGGTACAAGGTTATGCCATGTTGGCAAATCATGGGGTAGAGATGCCACTCACCTTGTATAAGCTGAACAAACCTGCTCAGGGGAAACAAGTGCTTGATCCTAAGATTGCAGATCAAGTGGTACTGATGATGGAGCAAGTGACTCAACCTGGTGGTACAGCAACACAGGCACAGATTCCGGGTTATCGTGTGGCAGGTAAAACAGGGACAGCGCATAAATTGAATGCAGACCGCCGTGGTTATTCGAAGACAGAATATCGTGCATTGTTTGCAGGGGTTGCACCTGTGAGTAATCCTCGTATTGCGATGGTTGTCGTGGTGGAAAACCCGCAAGGTACATATTATGGGGGTACGGTTTCTGCCCCTGTATTTGCGCGAACCATGCAGGAATTCTTACGCCTGTTAGACGTTCCTTTAGATAAACCTTTACAAGCCCCTAAAATTCAATAATTGGTGAGTTTTCATGTCGATTACGTTGCAACAGATTTATCCTGTTGAGTCAGTTCAACCTTGGATGACCCAAGCATTTGATGGGTTTTGTTTAGACAGTCGTGCTGTGGAAGCAGGGCAGATTTTTATTGCACTGACCAGCTATTCACAACCTGAAAAAACCTTAGCTTTTGCTCAAGCAGCATTGCAACGAGGTGCGATTGGCGTGATTGCAGAGCAGGCTTTGGCACTAGAAAACTGTTTGGTCTGTCCAGATGTACGTCAACAAATGGGTGCATGGCAAAAAGCGTATTTACAGGCAACTGCACCGACTACAAATCTGCGTATTTTGGCAGTCACGGGAACCAATGGAAAAACCACCATTTCCCGTTTAATTGCGGAATTGATCAGTGCTCAAGAACAGCGTTGTGCGGTCATGGGAACAACAGGGAACGGGATTTTACCGAATCTAGAAACCTCGACACATACCACGGTTGATGCCATTCATCTGCAAAATTTATTACACAGTTATGCTGAACAGGGCGCAAATTTTGCCTCACTTGAAGCCAGTTCACATGGTTTGGAGCAAGGGCGCTTAAATGGCTGTGATATTGAAATTGCGGTGTATAGCAATTTAAGCCGCGACCATTTGGATTATCACAAAACAATCGAAGCATATGCCGAAGCTAAATCACGCTTGTTTGCATTCCCAACATTGAAATATGCAGTGATTAATCTGGATGATGAACATTCTGATGTAATGCTGAATGCAGCCCGTCATAATTCGGCACAACCGAAAATTTTCACTTATGCAATTCAACAACATGCTGATTTTTATGTTTCAGATCTGAGCTTTAGCTTGCAAGGTGCGTGTTTTACCTTACATAGTCCTGTAGGTCAATTTACTGTCAGTAGCCCATTGCTTGGTAAGTTCAATGTTGAAAACTTGTTAGCCAGTTTGATTGCAGCTTATGCGGCAGGTTTTGACTTGGCTGAATTGGTCGCTGCTGTTCCACAGTTAAAAGGTGCTCCAGGACGTATGCAGGTGTTGCGTGATCAACAGCGCTTGTTTGTGGTGGACTATGCACATACCCCTGATGCTTTGGTTCAGGTCTTGACCAGTTTACAGCGTCATGTTGAACACCGTTTATGGGCTGTTTTTGGCTGTGGTGGAGACCGTGACCGTGGTAAGCGTCCACTGATGGTTCAGGCAGCCCTTGCTCATGCTAATCCTGTGTTGTTGACCTCAGATAATCCCCGCACTGAAAACCCTGAGCAGATCTTTGCCGATATGAAACAGGGGATTGATTTTAGCCAGCACGAAGTCCATGAAATTCATGATCGCCGTGAAGCAATTAAGTTTGCGGTAGCGCAAGCGCAAGCAGGCGACATTGTGGTGATTGCAGGCAAAGGACATGAAAATTATCAGGAAATCGATGGCGTTCGTCATTGGTTTGATGATGTGGTAGAAGTAAAAGCGGCTATCGATCATCAGCATGGAATGCTTACCGCGTATTCAGCTTTGGAAAATTAACGCACATGCATACATCGACCACCAGCACTGTTCCCTTGATGCCTTGGACAGCGGCTGAACTCCAACAGGCGACACAAGGCTACTGGTATCAAGACCAGCAGCCTGAACAAACGATTAAGCGGGTTTTAACCGATTCACGTCATGCCGAAGCAGGCGATGCCTTTTTGGCGCTCAAAGGTGAGCGTTTCGATGCCCATGATTTTGTACAAAATGTTGCGGCACAAGGTTGTCAGGTTGTTATTGTAGAACGTCCGATTGAACAGCTTGACATTGCCCAATTGGTGGTTGCTGATACGCGTTTGGCTTTGGGACATTTGGGGCAATTTCGTCGTCAACAATTTCCTCATCTGAACGTCTTGGCACTGACAGGTAGCAGTGGTAAAACCACCACCAAAGAAATGCTCGGCAGCATTTTATCTCGTTTGGCTCCAACACTGATTACTCGTGGTAACCTCAATAACGATTTAGGTGTACCGATGATGTTATTGGAATTGCGTCCAGAACATCAGTATGCGGTGATGGAACTCGGTGCCAGTCATGTCGGTGAAATTGACTACACCTCAAATCTAGTACAGCCACAGGTGGCAGGCATTCTCAATATTGGGACTGCCCATTTAGGTGAATTTGGTGGGCGTGAAAAAATTTGCCAAGCCAAGTCAGAAATTTATCGTCACATTGCTGTTGGGGGGACATCCATTGTTCCAGCAGCAGATGATTTTACTGCACAAATCAATACGGCTGTTCAAACGGAAAGACGCTTAAGTTTTGGTGAAGGTGGTGATGTTTTTGCTGAGCAAATTCAACTGCATCCACAATCAGCCAGCTTTGTTCTCAATACGCCGCAAGGTTCAGCATCGGTTGAGTTGCCTTTTGCAGGATTACACAATGTGCAAAACGCTTTAGCGGCTTGTGCTTTTGCTTTAGCGATTGGTGTTTCCCTTGATGATGTGGTGCAAGGTTTACAGCAGGCGAAAGGGGCAAAAGGTCGCCTGAACTTTATTCAGCATGAACAATACTTATTGATTGATGATACGTATAATGCCAATCCAACATCAATGCGTGCTGCGGCTGAAGTTTTGACTCAACAACAGGGCATTAAAGTCATGGTGATGGGTGATATTGGTGAGTTGGGTGAATCTAGTCGCGATGAACATTTTGCATTGGGGCGTGATTTGGCAACTTGCAGTTTAGATTATCTTGTTGCAGTCGGTGAGTTTGCCAATGCTACACTTGCAGGTGCAGCGACATCACATTGTCATGCCTTTAAGACTCAAGCAGAAGCATTGTCCTTTTTAATCAATCTTGTAGACAAACATCAACCTCAGACCATGAGTTTCCTGTTTAAAGGTTCTCGTTATACCCATATGGAGACGTTGATGGCTGATTTGATGGAGACGCTTTAAATGCTGTTATGGTTGTTTGAACATTTGGCGGGATTTGACAGTTCCTTCAAAGTTGTTCGTTATTTGACATTACGTGCTTTGCTGAGTGTATTGACGGCATTGCTGATTGGGTTATTTCTCGGGCCAGTGATGATTCGCAAATTGCGTGCGTTGAAATACGGTCAAGCGGTCAGTTCTTTTGCACCAGAAAACCATGCCAAGAAAATGGGTACACCAACCATGGGTGGGGTATTAATCCTGCTTTCGATTGGAATTAGTACGTTACTTTGGGCAGATTTATCTAATCCGTATGTGTGGATTGTGCTTGGAGTCATGGTGATTTTTGGTGCGGTCGGTTGGGCTGATGACTGGATCAAAATCCGTTATAAAGACAATGCGGGTTTGCCTGCACGTAAGAAATTCTTTTGGACATCGGTGGCATCTTTAGGGGCTGGAATTGCCTTATATGTGATTGCAATCAATCAGCATAATCCTGTTTATACGCATAATATGCTGGATTTACTGATTCCATTCTTTAAACATCTGAGCATTCCATTTTCAGTGATTCCGTTTGGACTGGCGTTTATTGCCTTTACTTATCTGGTGATTAATGGGGCGTCCAATGCGGTGAACTTGACCGATGGTTTAGATGGTCTTGCGATCATGCCAGTCGTTTTGGTGGCAGCAGGGTTGGGTGTATTTGCTTACTTGTCTGGGGATGTTCGTTTTGCCAATTATTTGCATATTCCCTATATCAAATACTCGTCTGAACTGATTGTAATTTGTGCGGCTATGATTGGCGCAGGCTTGGCATTCTTGTGGTACAACGCGCATCCTGCACAAGTCTTCATGGGAGATGTTGGTGCGCTGGCACTCGGTGCAATGCTCGGTACAATTGCCGTAATGGTTCGTCAGGAAATTGTATTCGCCATCATGGGTGGTGTCTTTGTGATGGAAGCGATTTCGGTCTTCCTGCAAATTGGTTCATTACGCATGCGTAATAAACGCGTGTTTTTGATGGCACCCTTGCATCATCACTATGAAAAACAAGGTTGGAAAGAAACCCAAGTCGTGATTCGTTTCTGGATCATTACGATTATTCTGGTGGTTGTTGGCTTAATGACGTTAAAATTGCGTTAATCCCTAATCCATAGCAAAAAAGCTGGCTTCGGTCAGCTTTTTTATTTGTCCTTTCACTGGAGTTAAAACACGATGCAAGTGTTGATGTGCCCTGTTTGCCGAGATTCACTGACCTTAAATGCAAGAACGTGGCGTTGCCCGCAGGGGCATAGTTTTGATTTAGCCAAACAAGGCTATGTCAATTTGCATGTGGTGCAGCATAAGCACAGCAAACATCCGGGAGATACCCCAGAAGCAGTTGATGCGCGCCGTGCATTTTTATCGGCAGGTTTTTATGCGCCGCTACGTCAGGCTGTGGAGCAATTATTGGAGCGTTATCAGCCAAAAACATTGTTGGATATTGGTTGTGGAGAGGGGTATTACACCAGTGCCATGCAAGCTTATGTAGAACAGTGTTTCGGTGTGGATATTGCCAAAAGTGCCGTGCAACGTGCAGCGAAACTGAATCAAGCCGTAACTTGGGTGGTAGGAACAGGAGCAGTTTTACCTGCTTTAGATCAGTCGATTGATTTGTGCAGCAGTTTGTTTAGTCCAATTCCTCAGCCAGAAATTCTGCGCATTTTAAAAGATGATGGTTTGTGTTTGGTGGTGACGCCTGCACCTCGTCATTTATATGATTTACGCGAAGCTTTGTTTGAACAAGTCAATTTGCATGAGCCAGAAAAATTTGTGGCACAGATGAGTGAAAACTTTGAGTTGATTGAATCATCTATCGTTGATGCTGAACTCGATTTGCAGCAACAGGATATTATCAATTTACTTGCAATGACGCCTTATGCTTACAAAGCGAAACCTGAAAAACGTCAGGCTTTGGAACAGCGTGATCATTTGCAAGTTACAGCCAGTTTTCAGTTGTATTTATTTAAAAAGAAAGCCGTCATGTGACGGCTTTTTACGTTTAGTTCACTTGATTAATCAGTTGTTCCAAAGCGTCAGGATTGGATTTTTTAGTCGCAGTTGCAGGTTGTGGATTATTGAGCTTAGGTGGGGCTTTTTCAGCAGGAATGAGGATCTCCTCACCTGGTAGATCAGAAAAATCCTCTTCATCTTGTTTGCGTGTGGCTGGTTTTGCTGCAGGCGCAGGGCGATAAGCAGGGCGAGCCAGTGGTGGCGCAACACGATTTTCATTGCGATCAATCTGCTCAATAATCGTTTGACCATGAGAAATAGGTGCTTTGGCATTTTTGTCTAAAGTCACCCATGCTGATGGTGTGCCTTGTAAAGAGCGTGCCATAAAATTACTCCAAACAGGCAATGCGGCAACGCCACCATATTCTAAGCGTCCCAAAGTCGTTGGCTGATCAAAGCCGACCCAAGCAACAGCCACTAATTTCCCGTTAAAGCCTGCAAACCAAGCATCTTTGGCATCATTGGTGGTTCCTGTTTTACCCCCCAAATCATCACGACCAATTTTTAAGGCAGCGCGTCCAGTACCATGTTGAATCACATCGCGTAGAATGTTTGCCATATCATAAGCGGAACTGGATTTAATAATCCGCTGAGCTTGACGATAATCACTTTTAGTTGCATCGGCTTGTTGAGTGGTGAGCGCGGGCTGTTGCTTAAATGCTTCATCATCAGGTGTGGTGGTCTGCTCTGAAGCCGCTTCTTGATGATCTGGATTGATACACGAAATACATGCATATTCTGGATTGGCTTTATAAATGGTTTTGCCATACGCATCTTCAATATGCTCAATAAAGTAAGGCTCAACGCGGAAACCACCATTGGCAAACGTGGCATAACCTGTTGCCATTTGTACAGGAAGTACCTGCGGCGTACCTAAAGCAATAGTGAAGTTATTCGGAATCTGATTCTCCTGTAAACCAAAATCCATCAGTAATTGACGCGCGCGATCAACCCCTACGCTTTGCAACAAGCGTACAGAGACCGTATTTCGAGAAAGATAGAGTGCACGACGCAGAGGAATCATTCCTAAATAACGACCATCCGAGTTTTTAGGTGACCATTTACCAATCGTAATCGGGCTGTCATTGACCATCGTATAAGGTGTCATGCCACGCTCTAACGCAAGGGCATAAATAAACGGTTTAATGGTTGAACCGGGTTGACGCCAGCCTTGTGTTGCACGGTTAAAGGTCGATTGCACATAACTGTATCCACCAACAACAGCCTCAATAGCACCATTGTTTGGATTCATTGCGATCAGTTGTCCTTGTACTTTCGGAATTTGTACCAAAGACCAGACCGTTTTATTGTCATTTGGACGTAAGCGAACGATATCATCTGTTTTTACAATTTGAGCTGCGCGGGTAGGTGCTGCACCAACACTATTGGCGTTGCGATATGGACGTGCCCATGCCATACCTGACCAAGGAACGGTGACAATCGCACCATCTTTTAATTCGGCTTCAAAACTGTTCTTTTCAACTTTAATGACTTTTGCAGGGTAATTATTGGCATATGTAAAAAATCTCGATAAAGGAACACCATGTGCTTCAGCACCACGCCAACCATGACGACGGTCATAATCTTCTAGACCCTCTTGTACCGATTGTTCAGCGTATTCCTGACGTTTACTATCAATCGTGGTGTAGATTTTAAAACCTGAATTGACTGCCTGCTCACCAAACTTATCAACAATCTCGGCACGAACCATCTCACCAACATACGGATAGCGAGTTGAAACACCTCGGTCTGGCATATTGAGATTGAGAGGTTCTTCAATTGATTTTTGATAATCAGATTGATTGATATAACCCAGTTGACGCATACGTCCTAAAATCCAATTACGGCGTTCAAGGGCACGTTCAGGATTGGCAACAGGGTTATACTTCGATGGCGCTTTAGGTAAACCCGCAATCATTGCCATCTGCGCAATACTGAGTTGATTAATGTTCTTGTCATAATAAATCTTGGCAGCCGCTGCAATACCATAGGCATTTTTACCAAGAAAAATCTTATTAACATATAACGTGAGAATTTCTTGTTTGCTGAGGTTTTGTTCTATTTTGCGTGCAAGGAAAATTTCAGTCAGTTTGCGCTTTAAGGTGCGTTCTGGGGTTAGATAATAGTTTTTTGCCACCTGCATGGTGATCGTTGAACCACCCGTTTGAGTATCGCCCGTTAAGCTTTCACTGACCGCTCGCCCCAAACCTTTAAAACTAATGCCACTATGTTCAAAAAAAGAAGAGTCTTCAGCAGCTAAAAAAGCTTGAATAAAATGAGGTGGAATCTGCTTATACTCAACAGGGACGGATAATTGTCCGCCATATTCCGCAATCAGTTGATTGTCTGATGTATAAATTTGAATAGGTTTGAGCAAAGGTGCTTTCTTTAAGCTGCTCATTTCAGGTAAAGAAGGAGCGATGTATAAATACATGCCATAGAAGCCCATTGGAACTAGCAAAATAACAATCAGAAAAAACAAAAAAATTGGATGAATTCGACCTGAACACGATAGATTTTTCATAACAAGTAATATTTAATATGCAATGGGCGACTGAAGTTGAGTATAGCTGAAGCCCAGTATAGCCGAGAAGAACCTTGTTCAGGGTATTATTACGTTATTCTCCAGACGAAACCAAATACACAACACGGTATTATGCTATTCTAAATAAAAAATAACAGGAATAAACATTGTGTTAAGGTTATATCGTAAACCTAAAAAGGGGTTAATTGGGGTTGATATTAGTTCAACTTCTGTAAAAATGCTCGAGCTCTCTGTAAAGAGTGGGCGTTATTGTGTAGAAAGCTATGCCCTAATTCCTTTGCCAGAAGGCGCTGTAGTTGAAAAAAATATCATCAATCCTGAAGCCGTTGCAGAAGCATTAGAAAAAGCATTAGATGTGGGAAATCCATCTACAATAAATGCAGCTTTTGCAGTTCCAACTTCAAGTGTTATTCATAAAATCATCGAAATGGATGAAGATATGAATGATGATGAGCGAGAAATACAAATTCGAATGGATGCTGAGCAGTATATCCCATTTCCGCTTGATGATGTCAGTTTAGATTTTGAAGTCCTTCCAGACCCTGCATCGCGTCCAGGGCGTGTGAACGTTTTGCTTGTTGCAACGCGTACTGAAAACGTGGAAGCCCGCAATGAAGCTTTAATTTATGCAGGTCTAACCGCTAAAGTTGCAGATGTTGAAAGCTATGCCATGGAGCGAGCGTTGGGCGTATTTTCAAATACCTTGCCGCTTGGGACACGGATTATTGCTATTTTAGATATCGGTCACTCCATGACAACGTTGTCTGTTGTTCAAGATGGAAAAATTGTTTATACCCGTGAACATGTTTTTGGTGGGAAGCAACTGACTAAAGATATCCAGACTCGCTATGGGTTGTCTTATCCAGAAGCAGGACGAGCAAAAAAAGAAAGAACTTTACCAGATGATTTTGATTCTGAAGTTCTATTGCCATTTATGGATAGTGTCGCTCAACAAGCACAGCGCTCACTTCAATTATTTTTCTCATCGTCACAATTTAATGATATTGACCATATTTTATTGGCAGGTGGGACAGCGAATTTGCCGGGGTTAGCGAAGGTATTACAACAACAACTAGGATACCGTGTCACTGTCGCAAATCCATTCTTACAAATGGGTTTTTCTCCGCAAATTAATATTAAGAAAATTGAAGATGATGCTTCCTCTCTTATGGTTGCTTGTGGTTTAGCGTTAAGGAGTTTTGATTAATGTCAAAAATAAACTTATTACCTTGGCGCGATGAACTCCGAGAACAACGTAAAAAAACTTTTATTTTAATTTCAATTCTTGTTGCTATCCTTGGGGTGTTTACTGTTTTTGCAGCATGGATGTATTTTGATCAAAAACTAAGTGATCAAGAAGATGCTAATCAATTAATTATTTCAAGTAATCAGCAGCTTGATCAACAATTAAAGTCCTTAGATGGCTTACAAAAACAAACTCAAGCGATTGTTGAGCGTATGAAGTTGATTCAAGATTTACAGGCTCAACGCCCAATCGCAGTTCGTTTAATTGATCAACTTGCTCGTTCTGTACCGAGCAATATGTATTTAACTAAACTAGAACGTGTAGGTGATCATTTTACCATTGAAGGTAAAGCAGAGAGTCCAAATGTCGTTGCAGACTTCATGCGTAATTTAGGCAACTCACCATGGTTTCGTAATGTATTTATGAAATCCTTTGATTCTGCAGATAATACAACGAATCAACCACAACAGACTTCTGTTGTGCCGCGTGTGGAAGAGGGATATGGGAAATTTGTTGTGACTGCTGATCTGGGTCAAATTGCGCAAACTACAGAAGATCAAGTTGCTTCAGGAGTACAACCTACGCAAGGAGCTGCAAAATGAGCCAAGAACAATTAGATGAATCAAATGAAAATGCAGTCAAACCTGTGAAAAACAAGATGACATTAGATCGTTTTGTGAAACAGTTTAATTCCTTAGATACTGCAAACTATGGTGGATGGCCAATTTCGGTTAAAATCACCTGTTGGATTTTTATTTTTATTGTCGTTTGTATTGTGGGTTATTTTGTTTTAATTAGCTCAAAAATGGATTCAATTGCGACTGCGCAAGCTCAAGAAACCAATTTACTCAATGAATATCGAGAAAAAGATTCTAAGCTACGAAACTTACAACTTTATCAGAAACAATTGGTTAAAATGCAAGCTGATTTTAATCAGCAGTTACAGCAGTTGCCAAAAGAATCTGAAATTCCAGGGTTAGTTGAAGATATTAACGTGACAGGTGTGACAGCAGGTCTGAAGTTTAAAAATATTTCGCTTGATCCAGAAGTCAAACAAGAATTCTTTATGGAACAACCGATCTCTATTCAGGCAACGGGTGATTATCATGTCTTTGGACAGTTTGCCAGTGCAATCGCAGCTTTACCACGAATTGTAACAATGCATGACTTTTCTATGGTTGCAGGGCAAGATGACAACAAAAAATCTGATATTCCTGTGGTGACTTATACTGTTCATGCAAAAACTTATCGTTACCTTGGTGCAGAAGAACAAGCATCTGCATCTGAGCCACAATCAGGAGCAGCAAAATAATGAACAAGCGTATGATTCTTGCTTTATTGCCTGTATTTCTGGTGGTGGGTTGTAGTTCCCGAATTGATGCTGTAAATGAGGAGATGGCAAAAATTCGGAGTGAGCCAGCTATGCCAATTAAGCCAGCACCAACATTTGAACCTGTACCTTCATTTGAATATGCTGCACAAAACTTACGTAGTCCATTTTTGCCACAATCTCTATATACCGAGTTAAAGGTTATGGCGGGTAAGCGAGTTTATCCAGATTTCTCACGTCAACCGCAACCTTTAGAAAGCTATGCTTTAGAATCAATGTCATTTAAGGGAAGCTTACGTAATACCAATGGTCAGATTGTGGCATTAATACAAACACCAGATCATCAGATTGAGCGTGTTCAGGTTGGAAATTATATGGGCTTAAACCAAGGGCGTATTACTAAGATTACCCCAACACAAATTGATTTGGTTGAGATTGTGTCGGATGGTCGAGATGGTTATATTGAACGTCCACGTAGCCTTGTTTTAATTGGTCCAGCGGCATAATTTGAGGAATAATAATGAAAAAATCTGTAAAAAAATTTGGGGATATGCAACGAATGAAGCCAGTTATTCACCAATTTGCTCTAGGGGCTGTCGCAATGGCAATGGTGCAGATCGCGAATGCTGCTGTTGCCATTACAAATATTGTACCTATGCAAATTCCAGCACAAGGCACAGAAATTCGTGTCATGTTCAATGGTTTACCACCTCAACCTCAAGCTTATCAAGTTGAACAACCATCACGTCTGATTTTGGATTTTGATAAAGCTGCACAGACTTTAAAACAAACATCTATTCCAGTTTCAACATCTGAAGCAAGCTCAGTTGATTTATCTTCTGATCCACAGCGAGCGCGTCTGACAGTTAATTTAAAACAAGCAGGTGCTTTTACGACCCGTGTAGAAGGTAATACTTTTATTTTAAAAATTAATAAAGTTGCTTCCGCAGCACAGTCTAAAGTAGTGACTCAGTCTCAGTACACCTCTATTCAAGGAATTGAAAATATTAATTTTCAACGAGGAGACAAAGGTGAGGGTCAGATTCAAATTTCACTAACAAATCCAAATACACCAGTCGATGTAAAGCAGCAAGGTAATAAAATTGTTGTGCGCTTTTTAGGGACTAAAATACCAAGTTCATTGATACGTCGTTTGAATGTGAATGATTTTGCAACACCTGTTTCTTCGGTGGACGCATTTAATGATGGGCATAACGGTGTGCTCAATATTCAATCACAGGGTAGCTTTGACTATATAGCCTACCAAACAGATAATCGTTTGATTATTAGTGTGGCGAAAAAAGAAGAGGTTGCGACAACAACACAGCCACAAGTATTAAATAATAAATATACAGGTAAAAAAATTTCTTTAGATTTTCAAGATATCGAGGTGCGTCGAGTTCTACAGCTGCTTGCTGATTTTACAGGGGTGAATATTGTTGCCTCGGATAGTGTTCAGGGTAACATTACTTTACGTCTAAAAGATGTACCTTGGGATCAGGCACTTGATATTATTATGAAAGCTAAGAATTTGGATAAACGTAAAAATGGTAATGTTATCTGGGTTGCTCCTACTACTGAATTAATTAAATCAGATGAAGATCAAGCCAAAGCTTTAGCTCAACATATAAAACTTGCTCCACTAGAAACCGAAACGCTTCAACTCAATTATGTTAAAGGCGAAGATGTCAAAAAAATGATTGAGGATATGGATAGTAAAAAAGGCTCAACTTCGAACTCAGATGATCAAGGCATGCGTTCACTTTTAAGTAGTCGCGGCTCAATGATTGTTGATAATCGTACCAATACCGTGATTATTAATGATACTGCTGAGAAAGTTCAACAACTCAAAAGTATTTTAAAGCAGTTAGATTTTCCTGTGAAACAAGTCATGGTAGAAGCACGTATTGTCCGTGCATCAACTGATTTTACCAATGAACTAGGTGTGAGCTGGAGCTTAACTAAACCAACTTCAACTTCAAGTTGGAGTAATGGTACGTATACAAATTCAGGCAGTTTGAGTGTCGACTTGGGTGCAACAACTTCATATGGCTCTTTATCTTTGGGCTTATTGCGTTTGGGTTCAAGTATTCTAGACCTACAATTAGCTGCTTCACAAAGTGACGGGCAAAGTGAGATTCTATCGACACCTAAAGTTATGACGGGCGATAAACAAGAAGCGACAATTCGTTCGGGTGTTAAAATTCCTTATCAAACCACAAGTGCAAACTCAGGAACTACAACGACATTCCAAGATGCAGTGCTAGAATTGAAAGTTGTTCCAAGTATTACACCAGATGGTAAAGTTCAGATGAAATTAAATATTTCAAAAGATACTTTGGGAACATTAACGGATGCAGGTTATGCAATTGATACCAATAAACTGCAAACGAATGTCTTGGTAAGTGATGGCGAAACTGTAGTGCTAGGTGGGTTGTATGAAGATGAAAGCACGGCAACCATTAAGAAAGTACCACTACTGGGTGATATTCCAGTTGTAGGAACTTTGTTTAAGAATACCTCTAAAACAGTGACAAAGCGTGAGTTACTCATTTTCATCACACCACGAATTGTGGATGAAACTGTTTCTAGAAATCATTAATATAAAATCATCGCTGTAATTGAGTAGGTGGCTCCTTGCCAAACAAAGCATTCAATACCCTGCCAAATATTTATTTGGTAGGGCCCATGGGGGCTGGAAAGACAACTGTTGGTCGACATCTTGCAGAGCTTTTAGGTCGAGAGTTTGTTGATAGTGATCACGAAATTGAACGGAAAACAGGTGCTTCAATTCCTTGGATTTTCGAAAAAGAGGGGGAGCTTGGGTTTCGTCAGCGCGAACAATTGGTGATTGATGAATTAACTAAGCGTTCTAATTTGGTGCTTGCAACAGGCGGTGGAGTGGTTACTCAATTGCCAAATCGCAATGCCTTGCATCAGCGGGGCATTGTGGTTTATTTATTTGCACCTGTTGAAGTGCAGTTACAACGTACTTATCGTGATAAAAACCGTCCCTTATTGCAAGTCGAAAACCCTGAAAAGCGGTTACAGGACTTGCTGACTTTAAGAGATCCTTTGTACCGAGAAGTTGCACACTACGTGATTGATACTCATCAAGGTGGAGCAAGGGAACTTGCACAAAAGATTCTGAAAGATATCGCTGTTCATTATTCAATTTAATTTTCTTGGTTTTTACTATGCAAACGTTATATGTGGAGTTGGGTGAGCGTCGTTACCCAATTTATATTGGTAGTCAGCTTGATCCTCAAGCGTTGCTTGCGCCTTATATTTTGGGTAAGCAAGTCATGATTGTATCGAATGATACGGTTGCACCTTTATATTTGGAACATTATCAACAAGCATTGCAAAACTTGGGCAAAACTGTTGCACATTGTATTTTGCCTGATGGTGAAAAATATAAAAATATTGAACATTTGAATCTTATTTTTGATGCTTTATTGTCTTCAGGATTTAACCGAGACTGTACTGTATTGGCGCTTGGTGGTGGTGTGGTTGGGGATATGGCAGGATTTGCTGCTGCAAGTTTCCAACGTGGTGTTGATTTTGTACAAGTGCCAACCACATTACTTTCTCAAGTCGATTCGAGCGTAGGTGGGAAAACTGGGATCAATCACCCATTGGGCAAGAATATGATTGGGGCATTTAAACAACCACAAGTTGTTCTTGCGGATATGGCTCAACTCAAAACACTGCCTCCACGTGAGCTTTCTGCAGGTTTAGCTGAAGTGATTAAATATGCCTTATTGGGTGATATTGAATTCTTGGCATGGTTAGAACAGCATATGGATGGATTGGTTGCAGGTGATGAGCATCTGTTGGCTGAGGCTGTTTATCGTTCATGTGCACATAAAGCTCGAATTGTCGCCAATGATGAAAAAGAACAAGGCGAACGAGCATTATTAAATCTTGGACATACTTTTGGTCATGCAATTGAATCCTATCTTGGATATGGGGTCTGGCTACATGGTGAGGCAGTTGCAACAGGCATGGTCATGGCAGCAGATTTATCTTGTCGTCTAGGCTGGATCTCTGAAGCGGATGTGTTGCGTACAAAAAATATTATTCAGCGTGCTCAATTACCGATAAAATGCCCTGTGATTCCATTGGAACAATTTTTATCTTATATGTCTCATGATAAAAAAGTTCTCAATGGGCAGTTACGTTTAGTGCTAATCCGTCAACTTGGACAAGCTGTAATTACGAAAGATTTTGATGTTGAGTTGATGCAACAAGCCATTTTAGCGAATCAAGAATAAGGTACGATGATGTTAGAGCAACAATTGGCAAATACCACAATCATTCGTCGAGTATTGTTGATTGGTGGTGGTATCTGCTTAGTTGCGGCAGGGATCTGTGGGTTATTTAGTACGTCAAAGCCACTAAAGCATGCAGCTCAGCCTACACAAGAAGATGTACAACCGCAGTTTCAGGCGGAGAAATTGTCTGCGATCCCTAATTTGGGAGTGATGGTTGATGAAGTTCGCCCACTTCAACAAACCACACGTGTCGTGGCTTCAGGTCAGCATAGTGCTGAGTTTCGTGGTACACACTTTATTCAGACTAATATTAAAAATTATGCGCTTGAAATTTTTGAAACCAATAAAGAAGAGTTGATACAGGATTTTTTAGATAAGCGTTCAGATCGCCAAAAATTTATTTATTTGCGTTTATCGATAGAGCATCAGCCAGAACGTTATATCTTATTGTATGGTTTATATAACAGTGAGGATAATGCTCAAGAACAATTACAACAATTGAATTTGGGTTTACCGAAATCAATTCACCCTAAAACTGTCGCACTCAAAAATTATGCTGATTTGGTTAATGATATGGGGGCAGATGAGTTGTCTTCTAATCAGCAATTATATAATGTGAAGTTAAAACCAGCAGCGATTCCTCAAACGCCTGTAGTTCCAGTCGCACCAGCAACTTCTACGGTGACAACCACTGCGCCCGCTGTACAGACTACGATTACACGAAAAGATCATGAAGGGAATGTAGTTAGTGTAACGCAATCGGCAGGGATAGAAGCATCGGCACCTCATTAAAAAATACAAATGCACTGATTTTGTGCGTAAATTTTAAATGAAATCGCATAAAAAAAGTTCTAAAATAAGGCGAAAAATAAACAAAATGTAAATTATGCACATTTTAAGTGCATTTTTAACAAGTGGTAAAATCTGTTTTAATGCACTTTTTAGGCCTACTTAACTGAAATATATGAATTTTGTATGTGAAATGTACTATTTGGCACATATTTTGCTTAAATGGTGCATGAGTTGAGTTAATTGTCCTTATTTTGGAGCAAAAAAATTCAATGTGGGCGCATATAGCCTCTTGTCCAATCATAACCAAAGTCTAGTGCAGAAAGGCATATTTTTGTCATAAAAGTAATGCAAGATAACGCCCAAAGGGGCTATTCTTGAGAGCTGCCTGCGCACTTTTGCTGTGAGGTCTGAGGCTTAAGTCGCGAAGGGAATTTGATATATGTGATGCTCATAGAGCAATGTTGAAAGAAGGGTACGCTATGCACATGCCATCGCCAAATACTGTAGCTCCCGCTCAAGGTTTATACCAACCTGATGAGTTTAAGGATAACTGTGGATTTGGGCTTATTGCCCATATGCAGGGAGACGCTAGTCATCATCTTGTGAAGACAGCGATTCATAGTTTAAGCTGCATGACGCACCGTGGTGGGATTGCCGCCGATGGTAAAACAGGAGATGGTTGTGGCTTATTACTTGCCATGCCAAAAGCTTTCTTCCGTGAAGAAGCTAAAAAACTCAGCGATATTACCTTAAGCGAAATTTTTGCTGTTGGTACTGTTTTTCTAAATCTTGACCCTGCTTTAGCACAACATTCAAAAAATGTGCTCACCAAAGAACTCGATGACGAAGGTCTACGTGTCATTGCTTGGCGTGTTGTGCCAACCAATAATGACGTTCTTGGTGAAATTGCACTCGAGTCTCTACCTGCATTTGAACAAGTGATTGTGAACTGCCCGATGGGTGTGAGCGAGGTTGAATTCAACCGTAAGCTGTTCATGGCACGTCGTCGTGCAGAAGAAGCACTTGTCAATGATGCTTCATTTTATGTGACAACATTAAGCTCAAATGTCATTACGTATAAAGGTTTGATGATGCCAGCTGCGATTGCTGACTTCTATACAGACCTTGCCGATGAGCGTTTGGAATCTCATATTGTGGTGTTCCATCAACGTTTCTCAACCAATACTTTGCCACGTTGGAAATTGGCGCAGCCATTCCGTTATTTGGCACACAATGGTGAAATCAATACCATTACTGCAAACCGTAACTGGGCTTTGGCACGTACTCCAAAATTTGAAAACCCGTTATTGCCAGGTTTAACAGAGCTTAACCCGCTAGTGAACTTGACTGGTTCGGATTCTTCAAGCCTTGATAATATGCTTGAGATTCTGGTTGGCGGTGGCATGGACTTGTTCCGTGCGCTACGTATGCTTGTACCACCAGCATGGCAAAACGTTGAAACTTTAGATGCTGACTTGCGTGCATTCTATGAATTTAACTCTAAGCACATGGAAGCATGGGATGGCCCTGCGGGTCTAGTCATTCAAGATGGTCGTCATGCGATTTGTATGCTTGACCGTAATGGTTTACGTCCTGCACGTTGGGTGATTACCAAAAATGGTTACATCACCCTTGCATCTGAAATTGGCGTGTGGGGTTACGAACCAGAAGATGTGATCTCAAAAGGTCGTGTAGGACCTGGTCAAATCTTGGTAATCGACACCGTTACAGGCAAGTTGCTTGAAACCGGCGATGTCAACAACCACCTGAAAAAAATGCGTCCATACCGTCAGTGGTTACGTGAAAATGCGGTGCGTTTACAAGGTAGCCCAGAGCTTGAAGAGCATTTAAGTGATAAAGGCTTAACAGGTGACCAGCTCAAAGCAGCTCAAAAAATGTTTATGGTCACTTTTGAAGAACGTGATCAGTTATTGCGTCCGATTGCAGAAAGTGGTCAGGAAGCTGTCGGTTCAATGGGTGATGATACGCCAATGGCGGTATTGTCACGTCAAGTCCGTCATGTGTCAGATTTCTTCCGTCAACAATTTGCGCAGGTGACTAACCCGCCAATCGATCCATTACGTGAATCGATTGTGATGTCACTTGAAACCTGTATGGGGCGCGAACAAAACGTATTCGAACAGGGTCCTGAGCATGCAGATCGTTTGATTATCTCAAGTCCAGTGCTTTCAAATTCAAAAATGCATCAGTTGCGTACGTTGGGTCGTAAAGGTTACGAGATTGCCGACATCGACTTGAACTACCCTGAGTCAGAAGGTTTGGAAGCTGCGATTGCCCGTATTTGTGAAGAATCTGCACAGGCTGTTCGTGATGGTAAAACTTTATTGGTGATTTCGGATAAGAAAATCCGTGAAGGTTATTTACCTGCCAATGCTGTTTTGGCGACTGGTGCAATTCATCACCACTTAGGTAAAACAGGCTTACGTACCGACGCGAACCTGATTTTGGAAACTGCTGTTGCACGTGATCCACACCAATTTGCAGTGATCTTGGGCTTTGGTGCAACCGCGATCTATCCATACTTGGCGTATGACGTCATCAATGACTTGATTGCAAAAGGCGAATTGTTGGGTGACCCAATCCACGCCCAAGCCAATTTCCGTAAAGGCATTGAGAAAGGCTTGTTGAAAGTTCTCTCTAAAATGGGGATTTCAACTGTTGCATCTTATCGTGGTGGTCAACTCTTTGAAGCAGTTGGTTTGTCGAAACAAGTTGTAGACAAGTGTTTCACTGGCGTACCAAGCCGTATTCAGGGTGCAACATTTGTTGACCTTGAAAATGACCAAAAACAATTGGCAGATTTGGCATGGAAAAACCGTAAGCCAATCGACCAAGGCGGTATGTTGAAATTCGTGTTTGGTAAGGAATATCATGCATTTAACCCTGACGTGATCAATGCTTTACACAAATCTGTACGTTCAGGCAAATACGAAGACTTTAAAGAATATGCTGAGTTGGTGAATAACCGTCCAGTGGCAACGATTCGTGATTTATTTAAGTTAAAAACCACGAATTCAATTGCACTCGATCAGGTTGAAGCGGTTGAAGCCATTCTTCCTCGCTTTGACTCTGCGGGGATGTCTTTGGGTGCGCTTTCTCCAGAAGCACACGAAGCGATTGCGATTGCAATGAACACCATTGGCGGGCGTTCAAACTCGGGTGAGGGTGGTGAAGACCCTGCGCGTTACGGCACAATTCGTAACTCGAAAATCAAACAGATCGCTTCAGGTCGTTTTGGTGTAACCCCAGCATACTTAACTTCAGCAGAAGTCTTGCAGATTAAAGTGGCGCAAGGTGCAAAACCAGGTGAAGGTGGTCAGTTACCAGGTGGTAAAGTCAACAGCCTGATTGCACGTTTACGTTACTCTGTACCGGGTGTGACGCTAATTTCTCCACCACCGCACCATGACATTTACTCGATTGAAGATTTGTCACAGTTGATCTTTGACTTGAAACAAGTCAATCCAAAAGCAATGGTATCGGTAAAACTGGTTTCTGAACCGGGTGTAGGGACAATTGCCGCAGGTGTTGCGAAAGCTTATGCTGACTTCATTACTATTTCAGGTTATGACGGTGGTACAGCAGCTTCTCCATTGTCTTCAATTCACCATGCGGGTTCTCCATGGGAATTGGGTCTGTCTGAAGCGCATCAAGCACTTCGTGTGAATGACTTGCGTGGCAAGGTTCGTGTACAGACTGACGGTGGTTTGAAAACAGGTCTGGATGTTGTGAAAGCAGCCATTTTGGGTGCAGAAAGCTTTGGCTTTGGTTCAACACCAATGATCGCTTTAGGTTGTAAATACCTACGTATCTGTCACTTGAACAACTGTGCAACTGGTGTTGCAACACAGCAAGACCACTTACGTCAGGAGCACTATATCGGTGAACCTGAAATGCTGATCAACTTCTTCCACTTTATTGCGGAAGAAACACGTGAATGGTTGGCAGCACTTGGTGTTGCTTCACTGAAAGACTTGATTGGTCGTGTTGACTTGCTTGAAGTGTTGCCAGGTGAAACAGACAAACATGCACACCTTGATTTAAGTGCATTGTTGACTTCACATCCATCGGCTGAAGGTAAAGCACAGTATTGCCAAGTTCAGGGTAATGAACCTTTCGATAAAGGTGTGTTAGCTGAGAAGATGATCACTGATACACTTCCTGCGATTGAATCTGGTCAGGGTGGTGAATTCTCTTATACCGTCAGCAACTGTGACCGTTCAATTGGTGCGCGTTTGTCTGGTGAAATCGCGCGTCGTTATGGCGATTTAAGTATGGAAGCGCATCCTGTCATCTTGAACTTGACAGGTACAGCAGGTCAGTCTCTTGGTGTTTGGAACGCAGGTGGCTTACATATCAAACTTGAAGGCGATGCCAACGACTATGTTGGTAAAGGTATGGCAGGTGGACGCGTGTCGATCTTCCCACCAAAAGGTTCGCCATTCCAAACGCAAAATACAGCGATTATTGGTAATACTTGCTTGTATGGTGCAACAGGCGGTAAGTTGTTTGCAGCAGGTACAGCAGGTGAGCGTTTCGCAGTTCGTAACTCTGGTGCATTTGCGGTAATCGAAGGTGCAGGCGACCACTGCTGTGAATACATGACAGGCGGTATTGTGACAGTACTGGGTAAAGTGGGTCATAACTTCGGTGCAGGTATGACAGGTGGCTTTGCGTATGTACTTGATCTTGACAATGACTTTGTGGACTACTATAACCACGAATTGATTGACTTGACACGTATCTCAACTGAATCGATGGAAGACCATCAAGAGTTCTTGCTTCGTATTTTAGATGAACATATTAAAGAAACAGGTAGTGCTTGGGCGTATAAGATCCGTAATGAGTTTGACTACTATAGTCGTAAGTTCTGGTTAGTGAAACCAAAAGCTGCCAACTTCCAGACTTTGTTGAAAAAAATGAAAGCTGATCCTCAATAATTCCACTACTCAAGATTGACAGGCAGGTGTGATTAATCAAGTAGGTTATTCACACTTGCCCACGGAGAGAACAATGGCAGAGCGCCTAAATAATGACTTTCAATTTCTGGATGTAGCACGCCAAGATCCAGAGAAAAAAGATATTACTGTCCGCAAAGCAGAGTTTGTGGAAATTTATAAGCCATTTACTGCGGAAGTTGCCCAAAACCAAACACACCGTTGTTTAGGTTGTGGTAACCCGTACTGTGAATGGAAATGCCCAGTGCATAACTATATTCCGAACTGGTTAAAGCTGATTTCTGAAGGTCGTATTTTCCAAGCGGCGGAATTGTGTCATCAAACCAATACCTTACCAGAGGTTTGTGGCCGCGTTTGCCCACAAGACCGCTTGTGTGAAGGGGCTTGTACCCTCAATGACGGCTTTGGTGCGGTAACGATTGGTAATGCTGAAAAATATATCAACGACACGGCTTTTGCTTTGGGCTGGCGTCCAGATATGTCTAGCGTGAAATGGACTGACAAAAAAGTTGCCATTATTGGGGCAGGACCTGCGGGTCTAGGCTGTGCTGATATTTTGGTGCGTAATGGGGTTAAACCTGTTGTTTTTGACAAGCGTCCTGAAATTGGCGGTTTGCTGACTTTTGGTATTCCAGAATTCAAAATGGAAAAAGACGTGATGAAACGTCGCCGTGAAATTTTCCACGGCATGGGCGTTGATTTTCGTTTAAATACTGAAATCGGTACAGATGTGACCATTGAGCAATTGCTTGAAGAATACGATGCAGTTTTCATGGGCATGGGAACATACACGTACATGAAAGGTGGATTCCCGGGTGAAGACCTTGATGGAGTTTATGATGCACTTGATTTCTTGATTGCCAACGTCAACCGTTGTCAAGGCTGGGAAAAAGAAGCATCTGAATACATCAGCATGGAAGGCAAAAAAGTGATTGTTCTAGGTGGTGGTGACACTGCGATGGACTGTAACCGTACTTCGATTCGTCAAGGTGCTGCGGAGGTGACGTGTGCTTACCGCCGTGATGAAGAAAACATGCCAGGTTCACGCCGTGAAGTCAAAAATGCGCGTGAAGAAGGGGTGAACTTCCTGTTTAACCGTCAGCCAATCGAAGTGGTTGGTGAAAATGGTAAAGTCACAGGCATTAAAGTGGTTACAACTCAATTGGGTGAGCCTGATAGCCGTGGTCGCCGTAGTCCAGAGCCTGTACCGGGTTCAGAAGAAATTTTAGCAGCAGATGCCGTTTTACTGGCATTTGGTTTCCGTCCAAGCCCTGCAGACTGGTTTGAAGGTGCAAATATCAACCTAGATGGTTCGGGGCGTGTTGTTGCAGCTGAACAGCAACCATTTAAGTTCCAGACGTCAAACCCGAAAATTTTTGCGGGTGGTGATATGGTACGTGGTTCTGACCTTGTGGTTACTGCAATCTGGGAAGGTCGACAAGCTGCCGAAGGTATCTTGGATTACCTAGATGTTTAAACTCGCCTGAGTTGCAAAACCCCGACCAAAATCGGGGTTTTTTATTGCTCACAGTAATATATTGTGAGTAAATGACGTTTTTGGGTGACTGTTGTAAAAATAATCTTTGATATGCCAAACTGGCTTTACTAGTGAATAATAATTAAAAAATAATGCTTTAAAGAAGCATTGAGCAGTTTTGCAATTCAGTTTATTTTAAGAATATTTTGTT
>NZ_BKNN01000022.1 GCF_008993995.1 Acinetobacter brisouii | reverse complement strand
GCATCATGCTGAGGAGATTAAACGAATTTGGAAGGAAAGTTCAGGTCGGTATGGTGTACGTAAAGTCTGGCAAAAACTGAAACGTGAAGGCTATATTATTGCACGCTGTACTGTTGCTCGATTAATGAAAAATCTAGGTATACAAGGTGTTTGGCGTGGTAAGAATAAACAAACCACCCGTAACCGAGATGACCAAAAACGAGCACCTGACTTGGTGAAACGGAATTTTAGAGCTGATCGGCCTAATCACTTGTGGGTTGCTGACTTTACCTATATTCAAACAAATTCAGGCTGGGTCTATACCGCCTTTATTATTGATGTGTTCTCACGAGCAATTGTTGGATGGAAAGTATCTACACGGATGAATACAGATATGGTGCTCGATGCACTTGAGCAAGCATTGCACGATCGAGGCATGCCAAAGAATGTGATTCATCATTCCGATAGAGGTGTTCAATATCTTTCTATTCGCTATACCAATCGTTTAGAAGCTGCAAATTTACGAGCATCAGTCGGTACGACTGGTGATTCATACGATAATGCACTGGCTGAAACGGTGAATGGCTTATACAAAACAGAGGTGATTGAATATTTAAAAGCAGATTGGCAAGGTTTAGCAGATGTACAACTTGCGACACTAAACTGGGTAGATTGGTTCAATAAAAAGCGTGTACACAGTGCACTGGGTTATGTATCGCCTTTTGAGTTTGAAGCAATGTACTATGATAAGATTAACCCGTTAGGTCAGGTGGCCTAACTTAAATAAAAAAGTCTCCGATAAACCCGGTACGGTTCATACCATTGGTAATCGACATAGCCTTTATCAAAAACTACAATGCTGCCAGCAGGAAACTGGAATTTGCGGCCTTGTACCATGTCATTTTCTTTGCCATTTTCAACTGCAACAAACTCAGGAATATCATTGCTGTGATTCAATCCTATGCTGAGTTTCATGCTGGCTTTTGAGTCATGAACTTTGGCCCATTCACATAAGGAAAGCGACAGGTCAATATGACTGGCATCCAAGGAATACAAGGGATTCTTAAAGCGAAATTTATGAGCTACTTTTGAGTGTTCATAGTATTTAAGCAACTTGTAAAATAGCTGTTGATACAAGGCAGCAGGCTGCTGCTCATTGATTCGTGCCAGCGTGCTTCGGGGAATAGACTTTGCTCCGAGATGACTTAGCTTTTCCTGTTGGCACTCCAAATTAGATTGAATATCTCTCAGACTTTGCCTACAAGAGAATTGAGACATCAATATGGCAATAAACTGATCCCACCGGGAAGTCTCTCTAAATTTCTGTCCAACATGGTGTACTTTAGCAAGTTGTTCAAAATCCTGTCGCACAACAGGTTTAATTAGCTCATAAAATACGGTATTCTGATGTGACAAAACCTGAATCCTGATCGTTAAAGTGTTTGTTTGCACTCATATTTTAACTGTTAGGACTCAGGTTTTTTTATTTAAAGCAAACTATGGGACAGCAGTGGGACATTCCCGTCTTTTTTATATTGCTGCCGTCGGAAAAAATGCACTAAACATTCAGCATAGGCAACCTAAATTAAGTGCAATTGCTGTAAAGCAACCTGAGCAATTTGAGTTCTGACTGCTCCTGACATTTTCGGTTTCATTTCGAGGTTCAATGAAAATGCAGTGATCTTGCCATTGGGCTGTACGACCCAACC
This sequence comes from Acinetobacter brisouii, assembly GCF_008993995.1. Taxonomy (GTDB): domain Bacteria; phylum Pseudomonadota; class Gammaproteobacteria; order Pseudomonadales; family Moraxellaceae; genus Acinetobacter; species Acinetobacter brisouii_A. The sequence continues at coordinate 38,929 of NZ_BKNN01000022.1, read as the reverse complement.
TGTGTACCAACCAACTTGTGGCTGTACATCCATACCCCAGCCTGTTTTTGCATAGACTTTGCTTCCATTCACTGTTTCAATCAGCAACATGTCATGCACATCTTGCTGTGCCCGCTGGGAAAATGGCAGTTGTTTGGTCGCAAGTTGGTAAGCAAACTCCGCTTCTTATTCAGGGGTAATTTTGAGTGGGCCAACCAGCCAGAAGTTATCGACCTGTGGTCCAATCTCGGCATTCCCGAACTGTGCTTTTTTGACTTGTTCTGCCATTAAAGGCAAACCGATTCGGCGTGCCAATTCCTGATACACAGGCACAGCCGACAGTTTCATGCCTTCTGCTAAGGTCATGTCCTTTTCCCACATCGTATAGCTGCGTTTTTGCCCATCCCATTTAAATACTTCTGTCGTGGTAGCTTTATGCTGATCTAAACCAATCATGGCGTTGAGCATTTTAAAGGTCGATGCGGGCACATACTGAGTCTTGGCACGGCTAAGGTCATTGCCATAATGCTGAAACTGCTTGCCGTTGTAACTGACAAAAACCCCTGTCGTTTGGGCGTTGTTAAATTGCTGCTGAATGGTCTGACGAACAATCTGTTGCTGCTGTACAACCGTTACTGAGGACTGAGTTTGACAGCCACTGACTGCTGTTGCTGCCAAAATACAGCAGAGAAATTGTATTTTCATGATCTTGAGGTCTATTTTGTTCGGGAGAGTATGCACTTCAAGTACATGCTCAATAGTTTACTAAAAGATAAAATTTAAGGGTTTATTGAATGTAAACCAATGCATAAAAAATCAACAGACTCAGCACGATCACCAATAAGGTATTTTTCAGCCGATATGCTAAAACAATACAGGCAACTGCTCCCCACAAATAAGGCTGATTCCATGCACTCAGGCTCAATGCTTGACTCTGTTCAAACACAATCGGCGCTGCGACAGCAGACAGTAAGCACGGTGCTGAATAATTTAAACTGCGCTTTAAGCGATCTGGAAAGTGCAAAGGCAGACGTGGCTCAAGCAACAAATAACGATTGCAAAACACCACTGCCGCCAAGATCAATAGTAATCCCCAAGTCATGTGCGTGACTCCCAAAGACTGGCTGCCAACATGCCCAATACGCCTGCGATCACCGTACCACTTTGCCAATGCAGTGCATGGAAAATGACCGCCAACAACATACTCACGGCGACACCCACCAATGCAGGTGAACTCCGCACAAAAGGCACCACAATGGCAATAAAGGTTGCCACAATCGAAAAATCCAGATGATAAGCGGCCAAATTAGGCACTGAAGCCGCTAAAATCACACCTGCCAAACTGGACAGATTCCAAGCCAAATAAAACATCAAACCTGCTGCCAGCATAAACGGCGTGGACAATCGCTGCCGCCCTGCACATGCGGCAAACAGCTCATCGGTGAGTAAAAAGCCGATCAGTAAACGGATTTTGGATTGTTTCTGCTCAACATGTGGACGTAACGCTAACGCATACAAATAATGCTGTGCCGTCATAAAAAAGACTGAAATCACAATGGTCAGTGCGCTTGCGCCAACACCCAGTAAACTCAGACTGAGTAACTGTGCCGCTCCTGCAAAAATCACCACCGACATCAGCATAGCTTGTACAGGCGGCAGGCCTGCATGAATCGCCATTGAACCTGCCAAAATTCCCCAAGGAATCACCGCAATACACAACGGAAAAACCTTAAAAATCCCTGCTCGAATTTCTGCTGCTGTTGTCAGTGTCGGAAATGTTGAAGATGGCATGTCTGCGCCCCAAAACCCAGTGAAGCCTGATTATGCGAAGCGAAGATGCCGCTGGCTTGAACAAAATTGCTCAGTTCAAAATCAGCTGTTGTCGATAATTTTGCGGCGTGACGCCCAAGGCTTTTTTGAAATGACGGGTAAAATGACTTTGATCGGCAAAGCCACATTGCATGGCGATGTTCACCAAAGGTTCACCTGCGCGTAATAGGCGTTTGGCTTTTAAAATACGATGCTGTACCAACCACAAATGCGGGGTCATCCCCACATATTTTTTAAACTGACGCAGAAAATGCCACTGGCTCAAACCTGCTGCCTGCGCCAATTCCTGCAAGCTATAATCCTGCTCAGGCTGATCTGCCATGAGATGTTGCACTCGCGCCACCCCACAAGGATGATCTGACAACCCCATCTGATTGCTACGGCTTTGCCCATAGCGACTGACCAGACACGCCAAGGTCGATAAATACAGGGTTTCTTTAAATAAACTATGCTGTTCAGGTTGTTCTAGCACATTGAATAAAAAGCGCAACTGCTGAGATAAACCAACATCATGAATCACGGCTTGTGAAAACCACGGCACACTGCCCTGATACACGGTTAAATCTTGAGTGAGTTCCTGAAACATTTCAGGGGTTGGATAAATCGCCCGATAGCTCCAAGCCGAGTCCAAAGCAGAAGACCCTGTATGCACTTCATCGGCATTGACCAGAATAATATCGCCACGCGGTGCAACATGATTGGCACCACTGCGAAAGAAACGCTGTGCGCCATCATCAATCACACCAATGCAAAATCCCTCATGCACATGCCGAGAAAATTCTAAAGTCAGGTCTTGGGCTTTGAGCATTTCCAGCCCGCCCAGCTCATTGAAGTGAAAGTAATGGGTGCGTTCCTGCATCAGCATGTATGACTAGCCACAGAGTGAAGCTTTACCATGCCAACTTGGAAATGAATTGTATAGAAGAAAATTGCTATTTTAAGATTTGAGGCAGAGAAAAAAGTACTGTTCTTAAGCACTTTTCTTATGCTGACACTCAAATGGAGCATGTCGCATTAAGACCAAATCAATCACATCTAGAACTGCCTCATGCTGATTATCTTTTGCTGTGACAAAATCGGCAATCTGTTTTAACTCATCAACCGCATTGGCTACAGCAAATCCATAACCTGACTGTTTCACCATTTCAAGGTCGTTGTAGTTATCACCAATCGCCAAGACTTGATCATTCGAGATTTTCCAGCGTTGTTGCAACAACTGCAAACCGTGTGCCTTGTGACGATTCGGTACGATCAGATCAATAAATCCAAAACCACTCGACACCATTTTGATTGAGCCATTGGCAATACAATTGAGCTGTTCAAGATCTTGATAGAGAACATCAAAATTATAATCACTGGTATTCAACGTGACCTTACAAATCTGATCTTGGACTTGAGCCAAATCATCAACCCGTTGTAGTGACTTAAAGTATTTATTCAGCTTTTCTAAATTCTGCTGTGGAACAGCCTGACCAATATAGGCGCCTTGCTTACCACATAAAATCAATGCACTGGCATAACGCTCTGAAATTTGCGTACGCATTTCATCGACCAAGTCATGCGAAAAATGGGCAAACGATACTTCCTGTTCAGCATCTGTCACATAAGCACCATTTTCTGAGATGAAAGCAATCTGGTGAGCAATTTCAGGAAAGTAATTTTTGAGTGTGGAGAGTTGATTGCCACTGGCGACCACAAAATGAATACCGCGTTGTTGAAGTTGTTGATACTGTTTTAAAAAGCGTGCTTTGTTATATTGTTTTTCTTCATTTAGAAAAGTTCCATCCATATCAACTGCAATCATTTTAACTGTCATTTACACCTCATCTTTTGTGTGTTGGGAGATTTATTCATTTCGGTTTTAATTCATTATGCACATAAAAGATTGCGCTTTTGTGAATTTTTTTAGACTAAAGGCGAGTATTTTTAGTTTTTTGTTATAAAAGCATCTATAACTCGTAAAAAATGACGTATAGATGCTTTTATTTGTTAATTTTACTACACAATTTCCGCAATCGGTTGATCGGCATGCAAGGTTTGCCCTGTCGCTGCCAGTTGCTGAATGCGCCCACTGCTGTGTGCAAGTATCGGCACTTCCATTTTCATGGCTTCCATCACCCCGACCACATCACCCTCTTGAACCTGATCCTGTTCAGTGACTTTCCACGAACTGATCACCCCATTGATCGGTGCAAGTAACTGCTGTGGCTGATGTTTTGGGGCTGTCATCACGTGTTCAACGGGCTGACTCATTTGCATTGCCCCGAGCAATGCTGCGGGCAAACCGACCTGATGCAGCTTGCCATCAATCTCAATCGGATAACGCTGCAAAACATTTTGATGACTGTACTGGCTACGTGGCGCAACCGCAAAATCATGTTGTAAATCCTGCTCAATCCAACGGGTATGTACCTTGAAGTCCTCGGTGAAATCGGCATGTTCCAACACAGCCCGATGAAATGGCAATACCGATGCCACGCCTTCAATCTGAAAAGATTTCAAGGCACGTTTTGCCCGCTGGATGGCAATCTCACGGGTTGCCCCTGTCACAATCAGTTTTGCCATGAGTGAGTCAAAATGGCTCGACACCAGACTACCTGAACGCACACCCGTATCTAAACGCACTCCGATACCCGAAGGCGGTTGAAATGCGGTGAGTGTCCCAAATGCGGGAATAAACCCTCGTGCTGGGTCTTCGGCATTGATGCGAAACTCAATACTATGTCCTTGTGCGGCAGGCGTTTGCTGAATCGACAGGGGTTGTCCCAAAGCAATTGCAATTTGCTCAGCCACCAAGTCCAAACCTGCGGTTTGCTCCGTGACAGGATGCTCAACCTGCAAACGGGTATTCACTTCCAAAAAGGACAACTTGCCATCTCGACTCAACAGATATTCTACAGTTCCCGCACCCACATAACCCGCCGCATGGCAAATGGCTTGCGCCGAGTTTAAAATTTGCTGCTGAATTTCTGCTGTTAAAAATGGTGCAGGCGCTTCTTCGACCAATTTCTGATTACGGCGCTGCAACGAACAATCCCGTGTTCCCACCACCACCACATGCCCATGCTGATCGGCAATCACCTGCGCTTCGACATGGCGTGGCTGATCAAGATACTGCTCGACAAAACATTCACCCCGACCAAAGGCTGCGGTGGCTTCACGCACGGCTGACTCATATAGTTCTGCGACTTCATCGAGTGACCATGCCACTTTTAAGCCACGACCACCACCACCGTATGCGGCTTTAATGGCAATCGGCAAACCATACTGTTTGGCAAAATCTACAGCTTGCTGCGCCTGTTGCAAAGGCTCATCGGTTCCCTGTACCAACGGTGCGCCCACGGCTTGTGCCAGTTTACGCGCCGAAATTTTATCGCCCAGTTGTTCGATACTCGCAGGCGATGGGCCAATCCAGATCAATCCTGCATTTTGTACCGCCTGTGCAAAGTCAGCACGTTCCGATAAAAAACCATAACCTGGATGCAGCATGGTGGCTTGTGACTGCTTGGCAATCGCTAAAATCTTGTCGATATTTAAATAGGTATCTTTGGCGGTTTGCCCTGAGAGTGCCCATGCTTCATCGGCCAGTTGCACATGTAGGCTGTCAATATCATCATCGGCATATAACGCGACTGAGGTGATGTCTAAATCGCGGCAGGCCTGAATGATCCGCACCGCAATCTCTCCACGGTTGGCAATTAAAATTTTATGCTGCTGTGTCATTCTTTTTTCTCAATCTTTTATCTATTCGGAAATTTGGCGAAACTGGATCTGACAGCCCGCAGGAATTTGTGCGACCAACGACAAATGATGGGGTGCAACGGCTGCAATCACGGGGTAACCGCCTGTCAGGGGATGATCGTTCATAAACAGTACAGGTTGCCCATTCGGCGGCACTTGGAGTGCGCCCGTGCATGTGCCTTCACTCGGCAACTCCTGCATTTGACTGCGCTGCAACGCCTGTTGCCCCTGTAACCGCAGCCCGACCCGATTGCTGTCAGCACTCACCTGCCAAGTCTGTTTAAGTAATAAATCCACACTTTCTGAACTAAACCAATCTGTACGCGGCCCCAACACAATATCGAGCTGTACAGTGTCACCCACTCGAGGCAAAGTCGGTATTGAAAGTGGTTCAACCTGTACCGCCGTAGTTTCAGCATCAGCCTGCGCCAGTAATTCACCTACCTGTACAGGCGGGCTGCCCAATGCTGCAAGCGAGTCATAACTTCGACTCCCTAGAATCAGCGGTGCAGCAATACCCCCACGCAGTGCCAAATATTGACGTAGCCCTGTTTCTGGTGCTGCAATCTCAATACGATCGCCCGCATCTAAAGCAATGGCACGATAACAACCGACATCGACACGACTCTGATCAGGGTAGGTCACCCACAGCGAACCCACTCCCCCCGTCACTGCAATCACAGTCGGCTGTAACACCTCCGCAGAAAAGCCACCATTTAAAATTTCCAAGGCAGCAGCCGTTTTCGTATTTCCGACTAAAGCATTGGCAGAGGCTAAAGCGGTTTGATCCATAGCTCCTGCCTGTCCAACACCGAGCTTGGCGACTTGGTCTCGCCCTTGATCTTGAATCAGAGTTTGCAAACCGACTTTTAGAACTTTGAGAACTGCATTCTCAACGCTGACCTGATGGGTCTGAACAGTTTTTGGGGCAATGCTTTCATTTAGAAACACCTGTGTCGGCTGTCGGGTCACATCACGAAATACCACGCGATCACTCGGCAACAGCAATGCAGGAGGATCACCTAATTCATCCCACATTCGACTTGTGGTTCGCCCAATCAACTGCCAGCCCCCTGGGCTGTCTTTGGGATAAATCCCAGTGTAATCATTGGCAAGCGCCACCGAACCCGCAGGCACTTTTTTGCGTGGGGAACTGAGTCGTGGAATATTTTGAAACTGCTGCTCAGGGCTGACCAGATACGCAAAGCCCGGTGCAAAACCAATAAATGCCACCTGCCAATGACTTTGAGTATGTCGCTGAATCAACTCGGTCACTGACCAGCCCAACTGATCTGCCAAAGGGGCTAAATCTTCTCCGTCATAGCAGACATCAACCACCCGCTCACGACCAACGTCCAGTGTCTGATCGTGTACAGGCTGCTGGGCAATCCAATCCATCAAAACTTTGGCTTGAATTTTCCAGCGATCGAAATACACCAGAATAGTCTGTGCCGCAGGAATCATTTCACGAATATCAGGATGTCCAAGCTGTTGTAGCTGCCGATACAGTGCAAGAGTTTCTTCGAGGCTATTGAGTTCGATTAAAAAGCTGTCCAGATTGACCGATAAAAAACGCATTTGATCTCCTTATCCTTTAGCTGAGCCATGCCCGATCAGGCACATCGGTAATCAACATGTGCCCCGGTGCATGGGTAATCGCAAATGGAATTTTGGACTGCATCACCGCTGCTTGCGGCGTCACGCCACAGGCCCAAAACACAGGAATTTCATCGGACAACAGGCGTGGTGCATCACCAAAATCAGGCTGAGATAAATCTTCAATCCCTAAAGCGTTCGGGTTGCCAATATGCACAGGCGCACCATGAACTTGTGGCAATCGTGCGGTAATTTGCACAGCTTGGCTAATCTGATGCGCAGGCATTGGACGCATTGACACCACCAAATTACCTGAGATACGCCCCGCAGGCTGACAGGCTATATTGGTCAAATACATCGGCACATTTCGCTGATCTTGAATGTGGCGCATTTCAATGCCTGCTTCCATCAACGCTGTTTCAAAGGAAAAACTGCAACCAATTAAAAATGTCACCAAATCAGGATGCTGCTGCCAAATCTGCAAGGCATCTGTGACTTCTTCTTCAAGCTGTCCCGACTGCCAAATCCGATAACGTGGAAAGTCATGTCGAATATCAGCACTCGGTGCCAGTTGTGGCTGAAACTGCCCTTGCTCTAAAACTTCCAAGACAGGACAACTTTGCGGGTTACGCTGTGCGTAGAGTAAAAAATCATAAGCCCAGTCTTGCGGTACACTGATCATGTTGACCTGTGTCATGCCTGCAACCAAACCTGCCGTTGGTCGATCCCAACCTTGTCGAATCTGTGTTCGCATGTGTTCAGCTCGCGCCAATTGCTCTGCACTCGCCAGTGCTCGATGTGTCAACATCTCAACCCTCCGCTTGCGAGGCAAATGCCTGAATTTGAATCCCTGCTTGCTCTAAACGCTGGCGAATCGCTTGAGCCATTTCAACTGCGCCCTGTGTATCGCCATGCAAACAAATGCTTTGCGCCTGAATCGGGGTAAATTGACCATCGATTGAAGTCACCCCACCCGTTTGAATCAGGCTAACCACACGTGCTGCAATCTCTTCAACATCATGTAAAACTGCGCCTGCCAAACGTCGAGAAACCAATGAACCATCGGCATTGTAGGCACGGTCAGCAAAGGCTTCCGCAATAACCATCACGCCTTGCTGTTGGGCAAATTCAATCAGCGCTGAACCTGCCAACCCAACCAAAATTAATTTTGGATCAAGCAATTGCATCGCATCTATCACTGCCTTCGCTTGCTGTAAATTGTGTGCAATGGTGTTATAGAGTGCGCCATGCGGTTTGACATAGGTCACTTGTGTGCCTGCGGCTTTGGCCAATCCTTGCAATGCTGCAACCTGATACATGACATCGGTCAGTAATTCATCATAGGACACATCCATATTGCGGCGTCCAAAACCGACAAGGTCTGGATACGACACATGTGCTCCAACATTCACACCACAGGCAGCCGCCTGCTTTAAGGTTTTGAAGATTCCCGCAGGATCTCCCGCATGAAAACCGCAAGCGATATTGGCACTACTGACCACAGGTAAAATCAGAGCGTCATTACCCATCTGCCATGCGCCGTAGCTTTCTCCCAAATCACTATTTAAATCGATCTGCATACTCACCACCTATAATGTTTTTAAGTAATGGAAGATAGTATTGAATGAGACATAACCCATATACCAAGTCAACAAACAGGTGAGGATACCTAAAATAGTCAACCATTTTGGATACGCATAATTGCCCATCAAGTCTTGACGGCATGCAGCGACATACACAAAGAGAGTTAAACCTATCGGCAAGACCAAACCATTTAAACCACCGACAAAAACCAACAAACTGGCAGGCGTTGCGCCAATTAATACGAACAATAACAATGCCAGTGCAATAAATACGATGGTACAAATATTGCGCTGCTTCAAATTAATATCAGGTTTAAATGCACTAAAAAATGAAACCGAAGTATAGGCAGCCCCAATTGAGCTACTGATCCCTGCTGCCCAAAAAATCAGACCAAATAATTTAAACCCAAATTCACCTGCGGCATATTGAAAGGCTTGTGCAGCAGGATTGGCATTGTGCCCAGACAAGTCAATTGCAGCACCACTCATCACCACCCCTAAAATCGCCAGAAACAGCACATAGCGCATAATCCCGACGACTACGATGCCCTTGGTCGCCGCGCGTGATACTTCATCGATATGTTCAGCGCCCACTGTGCCTTTATCGAGTAAACGATGCGCGCCTGCATAACAGATATAGCCGCCCACGGTGCCACCGACGATGGTGGTAATACTGGCGAAGTCGATATGACTCGGCAAAATCGTTTGATGAAAAGCGTCTGCGACAGGTGGAGCAACCATCACCGCCACAATCACAATCAGCACAATCTTAAGAATCCCCAAAAAGATCATGCTTTTGTCGACCACTAAAGTGGCTTTGCGTGAAGCAAAAATTAAAATCGCCAATCCACCACTAATGACCCCACCCCATTTGGTATCTAAGCCAAACAGTGCATTTAAACCCAGTGCCGCCCCTGCAATGTTGCCAATATTGAAAAAGAACCCACCAAATATCACAAAGACCGCCAAGACATAACCGCTACCAGGTAACACCATATTGGCAATATCAGGTGCACGTTTTTGGGTTAAGGTCACAACACGCCAAATATTTTGCTGAACCACATAATCAATTAAAATTGACAGTAAAATCCCGAAACCAAATGCTGCACCCATTTTGACAGTGAAGGTCGCAGTTTGGGTTAAAAACCCTGGCCCCATCGCCGAAGTGGCCATTAAAAATATGGAAGCAATAATCGACCACTGCCGTTCACTAAAAAAAGATTTCTTTTCGACCTGATTCATCTCATCCCCTTAAAATTAAAATTCCTTTGCGGCATGGCTATTCCTTGCTTATTTAAAATATAAGATTTCGTTCATAATCCCTTTTTATTTGCTCTAGAAGAAAAATATAAAAGAGAAAATCATGATGAAAGAAATCTGCTCATCTGAATTCAAGCTTAATAATTAAACACAGCCATCATATGGACTCAATTCAGATCAGGAGAAAAATTCATAAATTAATTTATTGTTTTATATATATTTTTTATTATTATTTTGATCAATAAGCATTTCTTATTTATATCTATAAATAATGAATATCAATCATTTTTTGCTTTTCCCTATAATAGTGCAGCCTTGTTTTAAAAGCGTGCGTGACTGCACTTAAATCACACGCTGTTGTTCTTGATCTTGCTGATAACGTAAAAAATCTAAATTCAGTTTTTTCACTGCATATTTAGAAATTTCAATCGCGATTTCTGTTAATTGCTGTTTGAGAAAATCATCTTTTCCTAAAATATAGACACAGGAAAAATCGTATGGTTTTAAATGCAGTGCTGTATTTAATATTGCCAGACGTTGTGCTTTTAACTCATTTAAAACGGATAAATGCGGAATAATGCCAATCCCTAAACCATCCTCCGTCATTTTAATTAAGGTCGACAATGAATAACTGGTAATCATTTTGGGTTCATTTAAATACTGCTGCACCATCTGATTTTTTAAATCTTTATAGGGATAAGTATTTTTTGGATAAGTCAAAATGGTGTGTTGAGTCAAATCTTTCAGGTCAAGGCAACGCTGTGCAAAGCGTTTTTTAAGACGGGGTGCAATCAAAAAACTATGTTCAAAACTACAGAGTGGCACAGATACACAGTCAAAATCACAAGCAGCATCCAGCAAAAAGGCCATATCGAGCTCACCTGAACGCACGGCTTCTTTCAGCATCGGTGTAAGATTAATCACAATATCAATCGTGACTCGTGGAAACTCTTCACTGACCCGCTCAATAAACTCAACCAACCACGTATGTACCACAGTTTCTGCAACACCCAGTCGAATGCAGGAATTAAAAGCCGTTTTTTCTGACAGACTACGCATTAGTTGATTATTCAACTGAATATATTTTGCCGCATAATCAAAAACCACCTTGCCTTGATCTGTCAGCTGAATACTGCGTGAAGTACGATCTAGCAACTTCACGCCAAGCTCTTTCTCCAGTGCATTTAAACGTTGTGATACCGCGGGTTGGCTGGTTTTAAGCTGAGTCGCTGCTTTATTAAAACTATTGAGTTGAGCCACCCAGTAAAAATTTTCAATATTCTTAAAATTCATGCCTCAACCCAGTTCCAATCCATTGTGATGTCCCATCTACACTTATTTAAATTTGGTGATTTTCTCAACTTCTTTCAAAGTCTGTTTAATCGGCTCATAGTCTAAGAACCAGAACAGGTTTATACCGCGATGATGGTGCTGCTGTGCCAACATATCAATCACACTCTTCTCACCACGCCCAACCAGATGACGGCGATAAAAATACACTACCAACAAGACTGTACATAGCAACATCACGATCAACATCACCCAAAAACCGACTGGAGATTTAAGTCCGGGAATAAATTCAAAATTCATTCCATAAACCCCCGTGAGCAGCGTTAATGGTGCAAAAACTGCGGTGATAATCGCTAAAATCCGCATATTTTCATTGGTCTGGTTGGAAATCGCAGAAAAATGCAGATCAATCGCTGCCTGAATAGAACTGCGCGAACGTGCAGTATATTTTTGGATTCGCTCAATATGGCTGACCAAATCATTGACCCGCACCAACATGATATCTAATGCTTCACGATGTTGCTCCCCGACCAAATGATGATAGTTTTCAACAATTTCATCTCTGAGTTCTTGCAAGGTTTCAATTTGTTCTTCGCATAAATTTTCCACCTGCTGAAATGCAGTATTTTCCTGCAATAAACGATGCCATTGTTTAAAATTATGTCGCCCTTGTAACAGTTCACGCTGCCAATATTCCACGCGGCGAGTCAACGGTGTTCTTAATTCCAAATAGTCATCAATCATGCTGTTCAGAATACGCAGTGACAGATTTAATGGCGTGTTGGGCAACTTACGCAAGCGGTTTTGTTCTTCGGGAGGTTTATGCATAAAACCATGCAAACGCTCAATATAACTTTCAATCGCTTTATTGCCCTTTTCACGGACTGTCACCAATGATCTGGCACTCATACAGAAAGCAACTGGGGTGGTGACTAAACCAAAATCATTACTATGTTTTTCAAGACTTTTTTCAGTCAAATTAATCTGATCTTCAGGACTGATCAATTTACGGAAAATCAAAAAATCATAATCTTCCATCGCATCAAAAGCACAAGGATGTTCAATGTTCAATACATCCTGCACATGAAATTCATTAAGCGACATATGTGCCAAAGCATGCAATTGATCTTGCCATTCATCTGCTTTGCCCACCACATCTTGCCTTAGACAATCCACCCAAACAAAATCAAGCACATAGAACTCAGATTGTTCTTGGCTAATAAAGGCGTAATTTTCATCGGGATGGCGGTAGAAGTAATAAATTTGCATAGATTTGTATTTAAAAACATCATCAAGCTTGCATCATGACATAAAAAAAGCCCGCTTCAAGCGGACTTTCTTTAACAAGTAATCAGAAGATTATGCTTGCTCTACATCTTTCATAGTCAATTTGATACGACCACGGTTGTCAACATCAGCAACTTGAACCTTGATTTCTTGACCTTCAGTCAATACGTCAGTCACGTTGGCAATACGCTCATTTGAGATTTGAGAGATATGCAACAAGCCGTCAGTACCTGGCAAGATGTTCACGAACGCACCAAATTCAACAATACGAATCACTTTACCCGCATAGATTTTGCCTGGTTCAACTTCAGCAGTAAGCGCTTGGATCTTCGCAATCGCTGCACGTGCAGCCGCTTTAGATTCACCAAATACGCGCACTGTACCGTTGTCTTCGATGTCAATCGCAGCTTTAGTTTCTTCAGTAATGGCACGGATGGTTGCACCACCTTTACCAATTACGTCACGAATCTTGTCTGGGTTAATCGTGATCACTTCGAATGTTGGCGCGTGAGCTGAAATTTCAGAACGTGCACGAGAAATCACTTTGTTCATTTCATTCAAAATGTGCATACGACCAGCAAATGCTTGGTTCAATGCCACTTCCATGATTTCTTCAGTGATGCCTTCGATTTTGATGTCCATTTGAAGCGCGGTAATACCGTTTGCAGAACCCGCAACTTTAAAGTCCATATCACCAAGATGATCTTCGTCACCCAAGATGTCAGAAAGAACTGCGAAACGCTCGCCTTCTTTGACTAGACCCATTGCGATACCTGCAACAGGTGCTTTCAATGGAACGCCAGCGTCCATCAATGCCAATGAAGCGCCACATACAGACGCCATTGAAGATGAACCATTAGATTCAGTAATGTCAGAAACTACACGTAACACGTATGGGAAACGGTCAATTGGAGGAAGAACCGCTTGAACACCACGACGAGCCAAACGACCATGACCGATTTCACGACGTTTTGGACCAGATTCACGACCCGTTTCACCTACAGAGTATGCAGGGAAGTTGTAGTGCAACATGAAGTTGTCAGTTTTTGTACCTGCAAGCGTGTCAACCATCAAGGCATCACGAGTGTTACCTAAAGTTGCAGTGACCAGTGCCTGAGTTTCACCACGCGTGAACAACGCAGAACCGTGAGTACGCTCTAACACGCCCACTTGTACGTCTAAGCCACGAACAGTTTTGGTATCACGACCATCAATACGTGGTTTACCAGACAAGATGTTGTCACGAACGGTGCGGTATTTAAGATCTTCAAACAAGAAGTCAACTTCATCAGCAATACCGTCAACATCTTCTGCAGGTACAAACTGAGCAACAGCTTCAGCATGAAGTGCATCAAGCGCTGCATAACGATCTTGTTTCACTGCAATGGTGTAAGCTTCTGAGATTTTCGCTTCAAATGCTGCTTTTAATTGTGCACGCAATTCTTCGTTGTGTGCAGGTGCAGTCCATGTAGATGCTGCTGCGCCTACTGCTGCTGCAAATTCTTGAATCGCTTGAATGGCGATCTGTTGTTCGTCATGACCGAACAATACAGCGCCAAGCATTTGATCTTCTGAAAGTTCTTTCGCTTCAGATTCAACCATCAACACGGCTGATTCTGTACCTGCAACCACAAGGTCAAGGTCAGACTGAGCCAATTGTTCATAGCTTGGGTTAAGTACGTATTCACCGTTGATCAAACCAACACGCGCTGCGCCAATTGGGCCGCGGAATGGTGTACCTGCAATTGCAAGTGCTGCAGAAGTACCGAGCATTGCTGCAATGTCAGCATCCATCGTTTTGTCAGAAGACACAACAGTTGCAGTCACTTGGATTTCGTTGTAGTAACCTTCTGGGAACAACGGACGAATTGGACGGTCGATCAAACGTGAAATTAAAGTTTCAGCTTCAGAAGCACGACCTTCACGTTTACCGTAACCACCTGGGATACGACCCGCAGCATATTGTTTTTCTTGATAGTTAACAGTCAGTGGGAAGAAATCCTGACCTGCTTTTGCTGTTGGCTGAGCCACAACTGCAACAAGTACGCTCACCCCACCCATTGTAATCAATACAGAGTTAGCTTGGCGAGCAACACGACCCGTTTCCAAAACCACTGGGTATTGACCATATTGGAATTCTTTACGAACAATATTAAACATTGACATATATTGTATTTTCCTAGTTCTTTTTGAACAGTTTTTTCTAGTGGAGACCCCTAAGGTTTGGCATTCACAGCACAATTTGCAATAAATGACAAAGCTTAGAAGCCGACCTCACTAGATGTTAGACACGAAGAAGGAGCGAATATTCGCCCCTTCTAGAATAGCTTAGCAAGCTAAGCCTAGCTCGATTTTCAGTGACGAAGTCAGAAACATTCGAAATACCGAAAAGTAAGCCCAAATCGAATTAACGACGTAAACCTAAAGCACCGATCAATGCAGTGTAACGACCGTGGTCTTTACCGTTTAAGTAGTCAAGTAACTTACGACGTTGGTTAACCATACGGATCAAACCGCGACGGCTATGGTGGTCGTGTTTATGCTCTTTGAAGTGACCTTGTAAGTCATTGATTTGAGCAGTTAACAAAGCAACTTGTACTTCTGGTGAACCAGTATCGTTTTCTGCACGAGCAAATTTAGCAACGATTTCTGCGCGGTCTTGGTTAGTTAAAGCCATTCGATTTCTCCGAGATGCTTAAAATAAGTAAAAAATGATAAATATCAATAGAATAATAAAATTAAATTATTGACTGCCGTGCATCACTACAGCAAGGGCTTTATTTTAAGTGAAAATCTAGACGATTGCAAAAAAAGCATGCGTGGATTGTCTTTTTTCTGAATATTGAAAAAAAATGCAAAAGCCCAAACGGTATTTTGTTTGGGCTTTTGTACGCTGTAGTTTCTTGTTTTTGCTTTTTTATTTTTATGAGCGGTCAGACCCACGCTTCTTATGGAAATTGTTAACATCCCAACTTGAGCTTGTGTTTCCATGTGTTTAATGTTCACATAAAAACTGTAAGGTACATATAGACGTTTTCTCAAGCTCTTGTAAGCAAAAACTTACATAAAAAACATGATTAAAACACTCAGGAAACAAAAAAACACCTTTTAAAATTTTAAAATTTTATATCAATCAAAGTGTTATAAATTTTATAAAAATAATACCTATGATTTTATAGATTTGAAAAATTAGAACACTCGGTACATTTTCTTACATTTTTAATTTGCGACAAGTTAACAAAAAATTGACAGGTTTAGTTTAGTTTACTTTCTTCCTGAATTGTTGACATCACAAAAATAGCAGATATAAAAAAACCCTGTAGTCTCTCCCAAAACTACAAGGTTTAGTGGCTGTAAGTTCCCTGCGTGTGACTCACGTCCTGTAAGTTCGCTGTCTATAGACTCTTATTCTTCTTATACGATTATGATTTAGCTTTCCATGCTAAATCAATTTAGCATCGCCATAGTACCTAAAATTAGAGTTGAGCAGCTATCCGCCAATTTCCCTATTTAATGTAAGCCATTGCTTACATTGCGTCTGATTATCAAAAAAAACTTTACTATTCTCATAATTGTTCAATTTTTCTAACCAAACCACTCTGTCTAACGGTCTGGCAGGTTAATGCCTGAGCAAATGCAGCCCGATCGACGAGCAATGATACTACTTTTTTGGCACGGGTAATCGCCGTGTAAATCAGCTCTTGACTCAACAATTTTTCCGCAGGAGCATCGAGCACTACAGCAGTATGTGCAAATTCAGAGCCTTGTGATTTATGGATTGTCAGGGCAAATGCAGTTGCGATATTTTTAGGCAAACGCTGTGCAATAATCCATTTTTGCAAACTCGGAAAAAACACTTCAAACTGCTGAGCATCTGTGCGGTGTAAAAAACAGATGCCAATATCACCGTTAGCAAGTCCTAGCTGATCATCATTTTCTGTCATCATGACGGGTCTTCCCACATACCAATCACCGATCTGTTGCGTATAAGGGAGTAATGCCGCTAATAACTGTCTTTGCATAAATAGGTTAATGGCATTTAACCCCAGTTCTCCATAATGAATCGCGGTCAAAATACGGTACTGATCAAAACTCGCGATCACTTGTTCAACATCGGCTTGCGAACGCTCACTTTGTAAATAGGCAATCAGGCTATGTTGATAGCTTTGAAAGCCCGTCCAGAGCTGTTGCAAGGTCTGCTCAGTCGAAGTTTCCGCATTTAAATACTGAAGCTGGATATGATCTTTAACAATTTGAGTCAGGTCGATGCTGTCTAACTGCCCTGCACTCACCACTTCTTGTTCAAACTGAACCAATACCTGTGTTGCATCAAGCTGTCGGGCAGTCACCTCTTGAATGAAACGTGCCATTTTCCCAATCAAAGCATCATCACTAAAACGTCGACTCGTCACTAAGTTGACACGGCAGCCCTGTAACTTTTGTGTTTGCTGTAAATCCGCCAATACTGAACCGACATCGACCGATGCCAACTGCTGTGCATCGCCCAATAAAATCAGGCGAGCGTGATCGGGAATGGCTTCAAACAATAAAGTCGCCAAATTTAGATCCAGCATTGAGGCTTCATCGACCACAATCAAGTCATAAGGCAAAGGTTGCTGCGCTGTATATTTGGCTTTGCCTTGTAGACCAATCCCCAATAACCGATGCAAGGTGACAGGTTTTAACAGCAATAGTTCAGGCTGAATTAAGCCTTGTTTTTGCAGCTCAGGGTCATTAAAAGATCCTTGCAAAGCTTCCTGCATCCGCTGCGCTGCTTTCCCTGTCGGTGCAGCCATAGCAATCCGTAAATGAGGCAAACTGTGATTTAACACAGCGACGATTCGCGCCAGCGTATAGGTTTTTCCTGTTCCTGGCCCACCTGTAATGATATTGAGTGCCGACTGCCCGACCCTCTGCAATGCTTGCTGCTGATATTGATCTGATAACAATGACGTATATGCTGAGGTATCAACCGTTGTTGGTTGTTGTTGATATAAGCGCTGAACCTGTTGGGCAAGCCGCTGCTCCAAAGCAAAATAACGATACAAAAACAAGGCTTGTCCATCATAAACAAATGGTGCGATCTGCTGTGCTGAAGACGTTAATAATTGACCAAACTGCTGTACTTGGTCAGGATAACAATTCATACAACTATCACCACGGGATTTTGCCAAAAATAATTGGCGAATCGTCATGATGAGTTCAGCATTTTCACTTGACTTTGCAACCTGATTTATCAGATACTCTGCCCACTTTTCAGACCAAGCCAAATTTTCTTGCTGTCTTGGCATCGCTTCTTTTCTCACATTGTGATCCTCAAAACTTATTCACACAGATATCAACAGAGTTATACCCATAATTGTCCACAATTTAAACTTTTGTTTTTTAAACACTTAGTAAAGTTATTCACTTTTTTCATACTGTTTGCTTAACTTTTGCATAGCCTAAAATTGCATCGAGTCGCAAAATAAACTCAGGCTCAGGTTGCCAAAAAAAACTGCCATATCCTGCTTGTGCCGACATTCCCCGCAAATACAAATAACTGGCTCCGCCCAAGTGCTGCTCAATCGCATAATTTTCTAGACGTGTCTGCAAATAACGATGCAGCGCCACCAAATAAAGACTCGCCTGTAACCAATAACTGCTTTGTGACATGTTCTGCCCAATTGCTGTTGCGTGATAGTCCTGCAAGCGATCACCCAGATAATTACTTTTATAGTCGGCGATATAAAACCGTCCCTGATGTTCGTAGACCAAATCAATTGCACCATTTAAATAGCGTGCTGATTCGACAGGATTAAACTCAGGCATATACAGTTGGTATTCTTGAAACAAAGCATGCAGGCGCTGTACCGCAAAGACCTGATCGGAGAGCGCCATAAAAAATGGAAACTCAGCCAAATGCTGTTCAGGACTTAACTGCTGCAAACAAAAATCAGCATGAATCGGAGTCGCCAAAATTTTTGCCAACCAGTCTTGGACTTCACTTAAGGCATAATCTTCTAGCACCGTATCGCTCGGTAGATCATGCCGTTGTTGATAACGTTCCAATAACTGTTGCCATAAATAAATATCATCATTTTTAAAACGGCGGCGGATTTCATACGCCCAGTCTTCATTTTGCTGAAAATCTAAATGCTCAAAAACCCCATGCAAAAAGTTCCCTGCATGGGTGCCTTGTGGAAACTGGCGTTGAATCCACGGCAACCGTTCTTGCTGAGTTGCAAATTGGACTTGTGGTGAGACCGCTTGCCATTCATCTTCAGCTGCTTGTTGCTCTCCGACGTATTCTGCCAATACATCTTTGGCTTGCTGCCGAGATAAATGCTGCGCTAATCCTGTAAAACTGGTTCGCGCTCTTGGATAAAAGCGTTTATTCGGCAAAGCCAAAGCCTGTAGCTCAGTCACAGTTTGGGTTTCAGTCGCAACAATTGGCTTAGGACATTCGGTTAACAAGACCGCCTCGGTACTGGCAGGGTGTTGAAATTCACCTGCCTGATTTTTCCAAAATGCCAAACCTGTGGTGGAGTTGCCTTTATGATCTTGCAACACGGCATAGACCCGATAACTGGCACGAGTCAGTGCGACATACCAAAGCCGATGCTGCTCGGCTTCAAGGCGTAGTTGATGCTGATCTAAATCAGCTTGTGGCAGTTTTTCTTTATCATGAATTGCGATCACGCGCTGTGCTTCAAGCTGCCCTGTCTGCGGATTAAGCTGTTCAACCGTCGAGAAGTTCAGTTGTTTATGTTGCTCGTTAAACTTGCCATCGGCATTGAGTAAAAAGACAATTTTAAACTCCAAACCTTTGGACTGATGAATAGTCATCAGTTGCACGCCTGCCGCACTGGACAGCTTGCGTTCGAGTTCCCATTCCCGATCGCTTGGTTTTTGGAGCTGGGTCATGTACCAGTGATACAGATTTTGAGCACCCTGATATTGCCCACTGTGCTGACTGAGTAATTCAGTCAGATGACGTAAATTCACCACCACCCGCTCATTGTCACGGCTTTGGCTCGCCACCACGGTTTGCCAAACATTAAAACGCTGCAACAAATACTGCCATGCTGTCAAAAAGTTGCGTGTCATCCACAACTCACGCACATGGTCAAACTCAACAATATACTGACTCAAGCCATCCGCTTGGGCTTGTAGCTCCACCAGTTGTTTCAATGTCAGACCAAACAGACGACTCAATAAAGCTCGTTTCAGTTTGGCTTCGTGGTAAGGCTCTAAAATTGCCGTGAGGACTGCCGCAACATCTTTAGCCATTGAGCTATCAAACACGCTGCGTTTAGCAGGACGATTGACCCGAATCCCCATGCGCTCCAGTACATATTGCACCTGATCCAAACCATCATGATTTTTGGACAGCACTGCAATATCATCGGCGATCAGCGCTCGTGAGCCTGTACTTTCGGCAAAATACAATTGCCCTTGTGCCGACTGATTCAACAACTGACGAATTTGCCACGCCACCTGTTCGGGAGCAGGCTGTTTTTCAGGAATACTCAGCCAACGTAACGGATGCGGATTTTCCTGATCGTGATCAATCAAGGGAGGATGTGGACGATGCCCCGCCTGCACAGGATAATAGATCACCTGTTCACCAAAATCGGGCTGTCGCAGGAACAAGGCATCTACCACTTCAACCAGTGGTCGAATCGAACGCTGGTTAAACACCAGTTGATAAAACTGACCTGCCTTTCGCGTTACATCCTGATGCGCCTTGATAAAGGTCAGCATGTCCCCACCACGAAAACCGTAAATTGCCTGTTTACGGTCACCGACCATGATCATGCAGCTTTGGCTGTAACGCTGTGGATGCCGCCAAATACTCGCCAGCATATCATCCTGATCTTGGTTGGTGTCCTGAAACTCATCCACCAAAATCAGCGGGTAACGACTTTGCACAAAAGCTGCAAATTTTTGCCCCTGCTCACCCTGTAAAGCCTCTGCCAGTGTACGGATTTGCTGCGAAAAGGTGGTTTCCCCATGTTGCTGTAACAACTGTGGCAGCCGTTTTTTGACTTCCTGACACAGGTAAAACTTCAGAAATGTGCCTGTATCTTGCAAAGACTGCTGCATGTTGGACAGACATTCCAAGACCTTCAAAAAAGCATTGAGCTGTGCATCGGCATAGAATTGTTCGGCAGCGTCCACAGGACATTTTTTAGAGAAGATTTTTTGCTGTTGAAACAGGTCTGCAAACTTGAACAGTTTATTACGGCTCTCGCTAAAACTCGGGTTAAAAAATCCTTGCCCATCTTCGTTTAAAATCAGTGACACTGCACTTGGAATCAGCTCACTCAACAGCACAGTAAAGCTGTCTTTTTTAAAATAGGTGCCGCTCACCCCTTTAAAATATTCACCTGTCGGCAAATAAAATGCCGTTAAATGACTGAGATCAAAGCCACTGAGCTGCTGACGTTGCTGCAAGAGTTCATCGGTCTGAAAATCCGTAGTTTGCACACCTTGAAACTGAGCATTACTAAAATTCAGGCTCTTTTCCACCACTTCAACATAACTGTCGACTCGCCCCAATTCGTCACTGATATACAGCCAGTCAATCAACTGCTGCGGCTGTGCCTGAATCCATTCGCGTAAAATGTCATGCACCAATTGGCGTGTGTATTGTTTAGCTTGATCCGTAATTTCGGCTCGCTCAATTTTGCCACTTTCAAAGGCAAACTCACGCAGCAACTTTTGACTAAAGCTGTCCAGTGTTCCAACAAACAGCTCATCGAGCTGGTCAATCACCAGTTTCAGCCGTTCACAAGCATAACCAACCTGATGGGCAAACTGACTCAGGATTTTGGCTTGTAAAGGATCGCTGCACTGCTCGGCAAAGGTTTGATTTTCTTCTGCGGTGTTACTGCGCCGTGCATCAAAAAATACATAACTTTCTTGTAAACGTTTACGAATACGACTTTTCAGTTCGGCTGCTGCTGCACGGGTAAAGGTGGTGGCAATTACCTGACGCGGCAAATATTGTTCCAGTAAAATCCGTACTATCAGGCTCGATAAGGTAAAGGTTTTTCCTGAACCTGCCGAAGCTTCAATCCAGTGTAAACCTTTGAATTGGATATCATGAATTGGGGTGGTTGAAATGCGAGTCGTGTTCATTAGGCATGCTCCACCGCTTGCTGGTACTGGTAAATCGGCGCATATAAGGCATAGGCAAAGCGCTGACAGGCATCTTGTAATAACAGGTCGGCATCTTGCTCCTGCAAAATAAACTGCCAGTCATCGTGATACTGGGTTGAACGATCTTCTGTGATTGAAAAGAGGCTATTGTAGTTATTGCTGCCTTGCCATTGTTTGAATAGATTTTTTTCAGGTTCAATCATCTGCATCTTGCCTTGTTCATCGGCTTGCCATTCAAGCTCTTTGCCACTTTCCAACGGTTTGAGCAGCAATGCCGCAGGTAACACCAACGGCGAAGTTTGCCCGTAGTCCCATGCCTTGAGCCATTCTTGCAGATAAGTTTGTGCCTGTGCCGAACTGAGTCCCTGACAAATCAGGGTACGATCACTAAACACCACAATCCGTTTCAAGGCTGTGCCCTGTTCACCTAAATTTAAGTAGCTGAGCCACAGTAAATATTCGAGCCATGTTTTAGCACGGCGCTCGGCACGGGCACTCGATGGGTTCAGGCTGACCCAATCTTGTTCAGGCTGTTTGGGAATCACGATACGCATGTGCAGGTTATTCCGTAAATGCAACGTTTGCCCTGTGGTGGCACTCGGTGCAGGCGCATATTGTTGTAACTGACTTAGAAGTTGCTGATGTTCCAACTGACTGAGTTGCCACGCACTGTGCTGCGTTTTGCCGACAGGCAAACGGTCTTGTAGCAATTCGGTACTTGCCGTGTCTTGCTGCTGCAAAAATTCGCGTAGGCTATAGCGCCCCAAACCATCAAGCAGCAAGGGTTCGACTTCATCAGGCAAATCCTGCATGTGCAGATTTTCCACGCCGAGCGTTTTTAGATACAACTGTGCAGGAAAAGTCATGTCATTCAGCCACTGCTGGCTATTCAGCATGATCACATCACTGTCAGATATTTCAAAAGTTTGATTGTTCCACGGCTGACGCTGCCCTGTCGCATGTTGAATTTGCTGTGCTACCGTAAACCACTGATCCCGATAACGCAAATGCTCAGGCGTAAAACCTTGTAGGTCAAAAGGTTGAAGTGGATGCACCTGATACAGACTTTGCAGATGTTGTGGAATATCCAGACCTGCATATTCCACAGTCGGCGCAATGTGAGCATCAGGCTGTTCTGACGCGACAATAAAGGCAATATGATCCAGCAGTTCTTGCAATACACTGGATGGCTGACGCACCTCACCATCATTGACATCAAAGCCATTGTAAAATAACCAAAGCTGCTCTTTGGCGAGGAGCAGTGCATCTAAAAATGCACCCTGATCATCTTCCAGACGGGAACGATCCCCCAGTTGTGGACGTAGACTTTGCATCAGATCAAATGGGGTATGGGTCTGTCGGCTTGGAAACTGTCCGCTGTCCAAATTCAGCATCACCACCAAGCGATACGGCAACGGGCGAATCTGTCCAATCTGACTAAAAGTAATCTGCCCGCTCGGTTCAGCCTGATCCAACTGACTGTCGAGCTGCTGCTGAATTTCCTGCAAAATCACCCCAAGCGGCAGACTAAAATTCTGCAAGGCGACCTGTGGCGAATGCTGCTGTTTTTGATAATGCACTGACAGGGTCAGCATACGAATCTGTTTACGCACCATTTCATAGGCTGCCCCGAGCGCAGTCACGCCTGCCTGCTGAAACTCGTGAATATCTTGCTGAATTTGATACAGCCAGTGCTCAACGGTATGATTTTGCCCGAGTTCATGCAAAATCAGCCAGTCCCGACGCAGCGCCAGATCTTCATAAATCTCGATCAAACTGGCAATCAGTTCAAAATCGCTTGGCAATACCTCTGCATAGCTCAACGTGCCTTCAAACAGTACATGTTCAGGAATAGCAATCCCAAGTGCCAAACGGTCGAGGGCAAATTTAAAACTAAAACGGTAATCCTGATCATCGGGGCTGAGCTGACGCGCCAGATGGGCTTCATCTAAACCGCGCTTAAAACCCGCTTGGGTCAATAACTGTAAGGCACGCTGCGTCTGAGTAATGTCCAAGGCATAACGCTGCTGGGTGGCAGGTAAACTCAGCCAGTCAGCGAACTGCTCAAACTGGAAACGTCCATGCGGCAACTGAATCCGCCCATACACTGCCTGCCATGCCTGAGTCATATCGAGCTGAGCCACACCGCCAATTTTGACAGGCAAATACGGTGCTTGCTGTACGTTTTGCAAACGGGGTGGCGGTGCAAAAACGCTGCGAATATGCGGTTCGAGCGCCTTGATATTCGGGGTTAAAATCAGGATATCATCCAGTCGGCGTGGCTGTTGTGCTGTACCCTCTGCCAGCCAGTGCAACAACTGATCTTTTAACACTTCGAGCTGACGTAGTGCCGAATGACAGACATGTACCTGAATCGACTGATCATCAGAGGCAAGTTCAAACTGATGCTTTTCAGGTTCCATCAGATACAAAACATCGGACTGGATTTTGCCCAATAATGTGTAGGAATATTCTTCATCGAACAGATCGACCCATTGCCCTTCTCCCCCCGAGGACAAATGCGATAACAACGAGAAATGGTCACGCGCCTGCTTGCCAAAACGAGTGAGTAATGGGTGACGAGATTCACGCGCTTCGGCATTAAAATTAAGCGTAAATTCATCAAAGAAACGTTGCAGATCGGCATCGGATGCTTGGGGATGCTTTTGCAAAAAGCGCTGCTTGACCCCAAGGTCATAGCGTTTTTTCCAGTTGGGATCGACACTGTCCGCCCAGTATTCCTGCGACGGATTGTAGTGCAAAATCACCACATCTAAGTACTGCCCCAAGCGACGTAAAAATTGCAGTTGAGTCGGTGGCAAATCCAGTACGGTAAAAATCAGCAATTGTTGCGGCAAGCGTTTCAGTGCTGCTTTACGGCGTTCTGGGTCATCTAAAATTGCCCAGAAATCCCGGTCAATTTGCTGCATCTGCACAAAGTCGGCATGAAAGACTTCCTGCCATAACCAGCGCTGCCATGCTTCAAGTTGCTGTACCTGCTCCAGTTGATAGAGTGCAATGCCATGTTCATCGGCTTGAAAGAGTTGCTCAATGTTCAGTTCACGGTTATTGCCCCACGCTTTTAGCCAGTTTTGTGGACAACTACACGGCTCATGCCAATGGTGCTGACATTGTCCCCGATAAATCATGTAGTGACTAAAGACCCGTGACACCTGCTCTGCCACCCAGTACAGCATGTTTTGTTTTTTCAGTTGCTGCTGTAGAGCTTGGCTTAAATGTGCGGCACTGTCATAAATGCGCTGCACGATGCTATACAGCGGATGCTCGGCCGACACACTGAGCTGTTCAGGTTCTATATAGGGTTTCAGGGCTTCATAAATGCGCCACTGCATCACCAGTCGTGGAATGTTGGCTTGGCGGACTTGGTCTTTATTGTCCAAGACTTGTTGATAGGCATACCATTGAAACGTCTGTATGCGCTGATGATAAAGCTGATTGGCACTAATCCCCTGATGCTGCGAAATTTGCTGCTCTAGCCACTGCTCAATGGCTTTACTCGGCACGACAAAATGCTGCTGTTTCAGCACCTGCAAGGGATGGCATTCTGCCTGACTGATCTGGGCTAACAGGGTTTGCAACAACAGTTCTAAACGCTGGCTTTGACAAACATGAATCCCCATAAATCACTTTTCTCGCTGTATTTTGTAGAATGTATGCAATCTAAACAAATTGACACATAGATTAGACTATTTCTTCCAGATCAATTATGTCATTTTTAAAAACAATATGTTGTGATCTCACTATCTGAATTGCAAGTAAAAAATAACACCGCTAAAGGTAACAACTTTATGAAAATTGAGCATATTCCCGAATCAATTGATCCCAATCTCAATTTAGACCAAGTACGCCGTGATTGCTTAGACATGGTCAAAAAACGCGCCTATTTGTCAGCAGGTGCAGCTGTGATTCCCGTGCCATTTTTAGATGTGGTGGTCGATGTCGGAATTTTATCGAAACTGATTCCTGAAATTAATGAACAGTTTGGACTCGATCGCGAGCACATCAGCGTTTATGACCCGAAAACCCGTGAAATTCACTGGCAGGAACTGCGTAAACGCGGCGTACAGTTTTCAGGGTTAATGGTGGCACGCACTGGAGTTAAAAAATCTTTCAACGGCTTTGTCGGAAAAATGCTCACCAAACAGGTGTCCAAATTTATTCCTTTAGGAGGACAGATTATTGCGGCAAGTCTGGGCTATTTGGTATTTAAAAAAATTGCCGCAGCCCATGTTGAAGACTGTTATCAGATTGCAAAACGGATTCAACTTAAGCAAAAAGCTCAAGTTGTTTCCTAAGACAGCATAAATGAGCTAGCCTGTTTTAAGCTGTTTTAACAAGGCACGCATAATTTCAAGGCGTGCCTGTCGTTTACTGTCAGTCGAAATAATATGCCACGGCGCATAAGCCGTATTGGTCAGATAAAACATATCCGAAGCAGCACTCAGATAATCGTCCCATTTTTCCCGATTGCGCCAATCTTCACTGGTAATTTTAAAACGCTTGTGCGGTGTCTGTTCGCGAATTTTAAAACGCTCTGCCTGCTCATCTTGACTGATTGCCAACCAAAATTTGATCACGATGGTTTCAGTATCGGCAAGGTCTTTTTCAAAACGGTTAATTTCTTCATAAGCGCGTTGCCACTCAAAATCTTGTGCCAAATTTTCAATACGCTCGACCAATACCCGACCATACCAAGAACGGTCAAAAATCCTGATTTGGCTAGCACTGCCGAGTTTCGTCCAAAACCGCCATAGATACGGATGGCGGAGTTCATAACGTTCAGGTGCTGCAATACAATTGATCTCATATTCACGTGGATCAAGTTTTTTAACAATTCGCCGAATTGCTCCACCTTTACCTGCGGCATCCATCCCTTCAAATACGATGACAATTTTACGTGGATTATTTTGTAAATAATCTGTGACTTTTCGGGTAATTTTTTTCAGCTCAGCTTTGTAATGTTTTTTGCTGATTTCTGGATGTGAAATATTCAGTAAGTTTTGCGGTATCGGTGCTTGTGTCCATTGATCAGCGACCCGCCCTGTATGTTTGGGTAAGTCTTTAAATGCGAGCAATAAATGCTGTGCAAACTCTCGGTTACGCTGATGCTTATTTTCACAATCCAACACAATCCAGTCATTGCTATAGCGCTGACGTAAGCGTTGTAAGTTGTCGTATTGTTTTTTATTGCGCCAGTCCAGACCATGTAATTTATGCCATTTTTCCTGAGATGGATTCATATTGTCGAGGCGCTTCTGTAGAGATTTCCACGACAAGTCAAACCAGAACTTAATCACATCGACCTGATTATTTTTCAAGTCTTGCTCAAATTTGCGCATTTGGTGAATATAGGCATCGAACATAGTGTCATCTAAAGGTTTGGACACATGCATCGCAGTATTCAGCAGGTCGTTATACCAGTTACTAAACAGCACCACCACCTGACCCTCGGCAGGGATCACCTGTGCATAGGGCTGCCAAAAGGGTTGCTGATTGCCTAAAAGCTGTGGTGGCTGTGCATTAACATATAAATAACGCGGGTCGACCCATTCACGCAGTTGTTTGACAGCTTCGCCTTTCCCCGCAAGTTCAATCCCACTGACAATAATCAGGACACTTTTACTGTGGTCTGAACCACGGCTATTGCGCAGGCGGTATTGGGCTTCAATAAGATCAAAAGAAAGTTGATGATCGTGTTTAATTTTTTCTGGTTCTACGCTCTGATTCATGCTCGGCGACCTGTGGTTTATGCTGTTTTTATCTCTAGCATGATACTACAGCTAGATTTAACTGAGACAAATCAATGCAACGCTTTCATAACGATAAACACTCAAAATAGAAAAAGGCAGGAAATCTCCCGCCTTGCTGGCTGTCTGCTCTAGACATGTTTCATCATCCCAAACCAACACATCAATTTTGAATTTAGGTGGCTAAAACTGCTTGTAGTACCTGTTGTTCAAGCTCTGCAAAACGCACACCTTTTTGACGTGGTCGGGGCAGATGAACATGAAATTGTTGAGCAATATGTCCTTTGTCGAGCAAGATAATACGATCTGCCAGTTGCACCGCTTCACTGACATCATGGGTGACTAAAATGGCAGTAAAGCCTTGTTCACGCCATAATTTTTCGATCAGATTCTGCATGTCTAATCGCGTCAAGGCATCCAGTGCGCCAAGCGGCTCATCGAGCAATAAAATTCGTGGACGATGTGCCAGTGCCCGCGCCAATGCTGAACGCTGACGTTGCCCACCCGAAAGTTGACTGGGCCACAGTTTGGCTTTTTCTTTGAGTCCAACTTTTTCCAGTAAAGCAATCGCCTGCTCAGACTGTTGTTTCGGCAAACCGAGTTTGACATTGTCCTCAATGCTTTTCCACGGCAGTAAACGCGGGTCTTGGAACATCACCCGAATATCATCGGGCTGAATCGCCGCCGTCTGTGCAGGCGCAGTAAAACTGATTTTGCCCTGACTGGTCTGTTCTAGCCCTGCGACTAAACGCAGCAAGGTACTTTTACCACAGCCACTACGCCCCACAATCGCCAGAAACTCCCCTGCCTGAATCTCCAGATTGAGATTTTCCAGTACCGTGACGCTGCCATAGTATTTGTTGAGTTGTTGAATATGAATCTCGGCACCTGTCGTCGGTGCAAGCTTTGACTTGGGTGCAGTGACCAACTCATCTGCATAATCTGCAACACTTAAATCCGTCATGATGCTCTCCTCAATCGTGTTGATAACCCGCATGCCAGCGTAGTAAATAACGTTCTAGATATTGGGCAAAAACATCCGCCAGTTTACCCAGTAAGGCGTAGAGTAGAATCCCGACCAAAACCACATCGGTTTGCAAAAATTCACGGGCATTCATGGTCATATACCCGATGCCTGCCTGTGCAGAAATGGTTTCCGCAACGATTAATAAGACCCAGACCAAACCCAGTGCAAAGCGTAAACCGACTAAAATCGAGGGCATCGCGCCGGGTAAAATAATGTCTTTATACAACTGCCAACGGGTCAAACCGTAGCTTTTGCCCATTTCAATCAACTGCGGATCGACGGAGCGGATGCCATGATAAGTATTGATATAAATCGGGAAAAATACGCCAATCGCTACCAAGAATAGTTTTGCCGATTCATCAATCCCGAACCATAAAATCACCAAAGGAATGAGCGCCAGTGCAGGAATATTACGAATCATCTGCAAGGTGGTATCTAAGAGCGTTGAGGCAATTTTCGATGAACCATTGAGCAATCCAAGCAACAAGCCCAAACCACCACCGACCAATAAACCGAGCAAAGCACGCCCTGCACTGATCTTGACGTGATGCCAAAGCTCACCACTCACAGACAACGACCAAAAGGCGCTAAGCACAGCCGATGGCGCAGGTAAAATCCGACTCTCCAATAATCCTGTGACCGAAGCGACTTGCCAGAAAATCACCAGTGCCACAGGCACCAGCCAAGGCAACGTGCGTTGCCCAAGCCGTTTTACCACTTGGGTCATACCGCCTCCTCTGCCCGCTGACGTTTTTTGTCTTCATCAGGCACATAGTTGTTGGCAATAATCTCGCCAAAAGGTCCAGTCAAATTGGGCTGTGACAGTTTTTTACGGGTTTCTAAAGGCAATAATGGGAATACCAATTCAGCAAAACGAATCGATTCTTCCAAATGTGGATAACCCGAGAAAATAAAGGTATTGATGCCCAAATCGGCATATTCTTGGATACGTGCCGCCACCGTTTCAGGATCACCCACCAAGGCTGTCCCTGCACCGCCACGCACCAAGCCAATGCCTGCCCATAAGTTGGGCGATACTTCCAGTTTGTCACGGCGACCACCATGCAAAGCAGCCATACGCTGCTGACCCACCGAATCCATTTGCGAGAATTTCTTCTGTGCAGCTGCAATGGTATTGTCATTGACATATTGAATCAGTTCATTCGCCGCTGCCCATGCCTGTTCATTGGTTTCACGCACAATCACATGCAGACGGATACCGTAATTTAAGCTGCGTCCTTTGGCTTCGGCTTTGGCACGAACCACGGCAATTTTTTCTTTGACCGCAGCAGGTGGCTCACCCCAAGTCAGGTAGGTATCGACCTGTTCTGCCGCCAAATCAATTGCTACATCGGAAGAACCCCCAAACCACAGCGGTGGATACGGTTGTTGTACAGGAGGATAAAGCAGTTTGGCATCATCGACATTTAAGTGTTTACCGTGGAAACTGAATGATTCACCTGTATGCGAACGGGTTAAAACTTCACGCCAGATTTTCACGTATTCATTGGCTGTTTCATAACGGGTAGCATGGTCTTCATACAAGCCATCGCCTTTCAGCTCTTGCTCGTCGCCCCCTGTCACCAAGTTGAGCAGCACACGACCATTGGACAAGCGGTCAAAAGTTGCTGCCATACGTGCTGCCAAGGCTGGAGTGGTCACCCCTGGGCGCAGCGCCACCAAGAATTTCAGATTTTGCGTGGCATCAATCAGGCTTGCCGCAGTAATCCACGGATCTTCACAAGAACGTCCTGTTGGAATAAGCACCCCTTCATAGCCCAAGTTGTCGACCGCAACGGCAATCTGCTTCATATAGGCATGATCCACCTGACGCGCGCCTTTGCTCGTGCCTAAATAACGACTGTCACCATGAGTGGGAATAAACCAGAAAATTTTCATTGTGTTGTTCCTTTAAATGTTAAATATCGATTTTGGTCTGTGAAACCCTGAACGCGC
This sequence comes from Acinetobacter brisouii, assembly GCF_008993995.1. Lineage (GTDB taxonomy): Bacteria > Pseudomonadota > Gammaproteobacteria > Pseudomonadales > Moraxellaceae > Acinetobacter > Acinetobacter brisouii_A. The sequence continues at coordinate 8,465 of NZ_BKNN01000022.1, read as the reverse complement.
TTAGTGCTGCGTCCAGATAATTGGGTTGATCTCGATCTGTTTAGGGATCAACTTCTCTTGATAAAAACGATCGGCAATCTCTTGCTGCGCCTTGACCACTTCAGGCATGATCGGCTGGGTCAATGACGGCTTATAGCGTTTGTCGAGTACGCGCTGAGCGATGTCCGCATTTAAACCTGTCGCGTCTTGATACAGTTTCAACGACTCCTGAGGATGATCGACAATCCACTGCGCGGCATGATTCAGCGTGTTTAAAAACTGCTTGGTTTCCTGTGAATGGGCTTTGACAAAATCAGGATTGCCAATCACAAAGTTATAGGTGGTTTCAAACGCTGTGCCGTCAATAATCGGACGGGCATGCCCTTGTACTTCTGCTGCACTGTAGAACGGTTCCCAAATAGCCCATGCATCGACTGATTTTTTATCTAGTGCAGCACGCGCATCGGCAGGCGCTAACCAAATCGGTTGAATGTCATTCCACGTCAGATTGGCTTTCTTCAAAACTCGCCCAAGCAAGTCATGAGCGCTTGAGCCTTTTTGTACCGCAATGCGTTTGCCTTTTAAGTCCGCAATGCTTTTGATCGGGCTGTCATTGGGTACCAGAACCGCTTGCCATTTCGGATGAACATTTTCATAACCGACATACACAATGCCTTTATCTGCCGCTTGGGCAAAAATCGACGGGGTATTGCCGACTGTACCCAAATCCACCGCACCCACAGCTAAAGCTTCAAGCATTTGTGGCCCCGCGGGGAATTCTTTCCATTCAATCTTGGTTTTTGGAAACTCTTTTTCCAGCAAGTGCTGCTGTTTTAAAACAATTGAATTTAAAGATGATTTTTGAAAGCCAATACTCAGGGTTTTCAGTTCATTGTTCTGACTGGCTGCGGGTGCAGAGGCTTGTGTAGGGGCAGTTTCAGACTTTTGGCATGCTGCAAGCAACACCGTGACGCTGCTCAATGCAATCAGGCTGGTGGTTCGTAAATAGCTCATGTCTGTCCCCATTATTTGGTCGGTGCGCTTAAAATCGCATCTTGAATATGAATTTGATTTGGAATCAGTTTTTGTTGATAGAACGCATCAGCCACTTGCTGTTGTTCTGCGATCACTTGCTTAGAAATTGGGGTCACGCCAAAGCCCATACGCGAGATTGAAGTTTTCAACACGCCATAATCTAAACCTGTTGGTTTTTCTAATAATTTTGCTGCTTCATCCTGATGAGTCTTGACCCATTCGGTGGTTTGGTTCAGCTCTTTCACCACAGTGTTAAACACTTGTGGATTGTTTTGTGCAAACTTGCGATCAGCTAAATAGAACTGGTGATTGCTCACCAAGTTTTGCCCTGTCGACAACACGCGTGCCCCCAGTTGCTGCTGCGCTGCGGCAAAGAACGGATCCCAAATTACCCAAGCATCTATCGCACCTTTTTCAAAGGCAGCGCGAGCATCGGCAGGCGGCAGATACACCACTTGAATGTCATTTAAGCTGAGGTGATTGGCTTCTAGAACTTTGAGCAGCAAATAATGCACATTCGAGCCTTTGTTCAAGGCAATACGTTTGCCTTTTAATTGCTGAATCGAATGGATATTGGAAGTTTTCGGTACAATCAGCGCTTCTGCCTGAGGGGCAGCAGGCTGGTTTGCGACATAGACCAGATTGGCGCTCGCCGCTTGAGCAAAAATAGGCGGCGCTTCACCTGATTCACCAATCACCACACTGCCAACATTCAGACCTTCAAGTAACTGAGGCCCCGCAGGAAACTCAACCCATTTCACCTGAACGCCTTGTGCCTGCAAGGTTTTTTCTAGGTCGCCACGCGCTTTGACAATCGGTAATAGACCATACTTCTGAAAGCCAATACTTAAAGTTTTTAGCTCGGTTTTCAGTTGCGATGCTGCCTGTGCATTGCCCTGTGGCTGTTCAGCAGGTTTGCTACATGCGCTCAGCGCCAAACTTAAACCTGTACAACCAATCACTGACCACTGTTGAATACGATTCATCTTGTTTACATCCTCAATATTAAGTTAATTCAAAAATATGTTGATAAAATTCAGTTACATTCGAGCAAACTGACAACACATCGCTGGCATAACCGCAAAGGATGGAAGATGAATAGATGACACCGCGAAGGTGCGAAGTGGTACACAGCGATTCATGGCTTTCTGCGCTCTTTCGACAAAAACGATCTGGAAGCCCATACCTTAATGCTTTGTCTTTTTTAGCAAAATAAAGAAAAAGTGGGATAATTATGAAATTTTCTGCATAAGATATTTTCTGCAAAGTTTTACAGAATTCGTGCTAAAGCGGCTTTGGCCTAATTCAACAATTAGAATGAAAAATTATTGTTATACATATATTTAGATATCTTTAATTTTTATAAAGACGCTCCAGCTGAATGATAAGCCTCCTGCTCAGCCACGTTCCTTGTGGCTTTTTAAGCTATGCATAGCAGAATTTCAGATATAACTTTTAGCGGCTTTGCCAAAAACTCAGTTGTAAATCAGCCGTTTCCTGCTCCAGTTCAGCCACAGGGCCAATCAATTCAATGTCTTTTTGTCCATGTGCAAACACATACGCTGAAGGTACGCTCATGGTTGGGTTTTCACTGTGATTGCCTGTACATTCCAGTAACCGTGCTTCACTCATGCCATACACCACCCGCCCGATGTTGGCCCAGTAAATGGTGCCTGCACACATGCAACACGGTTCAACAGCAGTATATAAAGTGCATTGCCATAAATATTCAGGTGGATAATTTGTGGCAGCGACTCGCGCCAGTGTCGATTCAGCATGATTGACCGTATCGATATTGCACTGGGTCAGTAAAACCGTTTCGTGGTCAGGTGCGACCAGTACCGCACCAAAGGGATGATGCCCTAAAGAAATGGCGCGTTTCCCCACATCATTGGACAAGCGTAAAAAACGTAAAATTTGTTCGGAATTGGGTGTCGACATGGGGTTTCCTTAAGCTGAGCCTGTGATGGCTCAGACTGATTCAATCGTATTAAAATTTTGTATGTAGATACGTTTCGATATAAAAAACAGGTTGTGAAAATTGAAGCTCACGATATAAAGAATTTGAATCTTACCCACGATGAACTTAGATGACAGGCGGCATGGATGCCGCCACGTTGTACTGCGTTATAGGGACATAACGTCAGTACAACAAAGGATTTTTGTTACTTTTCATCCCTGAAAAGTAAAGGAATACATTCACTTAAATATCAAATTGCTATCCCTAGATTCGATCATTAACTCAAACTAAGGCAAAAAGGTCTTACCCAACGAAGCAGGCAAATTCATCTTTAACAACTTCTTATCCCGAGAAATCAGCACCAACACCAAAATGGTCGCCACATACGGCAATGCAGCTAAAAACTCGGTTGGCACATTGATGCCGAGCGCCTGAGCATGTAGCTGTAAAATGGTCACGCCACCAAACAGATACGCGCCCAACAGCAAACGCGCAGGTTTCCATGCCGCAAACACCACCAACGCAATCGCAATCCAACCACGACCTGCCACCATGTTTTCAATCCACATCGGGGTATAAACCGTCGATAAAAATGCCCCGCCAATCCCTGCCATCGCACCGCCAAAAAGCACAGCACCATAACGGATCGCCAACACGTGATAACCCATGGCATGTGCGCTTTCAGGCGACTCACCCACAGCTTTGAGCAGCAAGCCCAAACGGGTTTTTGCCAGTACCCACCACACCAGCACAAAAGCCAGTAAAGACAGATACACCACATAGTTTTGCTGAAACAAAATTGGGCCAATAAACGGAATCTTGGACAGCACAGGCACATTCATATTTTGCAGCCCCGGCAATGCCTGACTAACATAGTTCTGCCCAATAAAAGAGGACATTCCCATGCCAAAAATGGTCAGTGCCAAGCCACATGCCGACTGATTGGTGCTGAGGGACAAACTGAAAAAGGCAAAAATCAGTGCCATGAACATACCTGCACCCGCACCGACCCACAGCGCGCTAAATACACTCAGATCAAACTGAACCGAAAGTGCAAATGCGGCAATCGCGCCCACCAACATCATGCCTTCAACCCCGAGGTTAATCACCCCAGTACGCTCTGCCACCAGTTCGCCCAAACCTGCAAAAATCAAAGGAGTCGCAGCAGCAACAGTGGTCGCTAAAATTGCGGTGACTTCTAACATATCCGTATTCTCCTTTTAGCCTTGGGTTGCCAGCACAGTCGGTTTGGTTTTCTTTTTCAAGAAGCGGTATTTATTTTCAATAAAGGCATCGGCTGCCAGTAAAAACATCAACAATAAACCTTGGAATACGCCTGCAATCGCCACAGGAAGTTGCAACTGCATTTGTGCCATTTCCCCGCCCAAGTAAATCAGCGCCATCAGAAATGCCGAGAGTACAATCCCGATCGGGTTTAAGCGCCCCAAATACGCCACAATAATCGCAGCATAGCCATACCCTGGCGACAAGTTTGGATTGAGCTGACCAATCGGCCCTGCCACTTCACAAATCCCCGCCAAACCCGCCATCAAACCCGACAAAATCAGGCTAAACCACACGGTTTTTTTCGCTGAAAAACCTGCATATTGCGCTGCCGCAGCGGCTTGTCCACTAACTTCGAGCTGAAACACCTGCATGCTTTTTTTCACGAAAATCCAGAACACAATTACCAACAGCAAAGTTAAAAATACCGAGGCATTAATCCGTGTCGTTTCAGTAATCAACGGCAATAAACTTTGATCACTGAACATCACTGATTGCGGGAAGTTCATGCCATTTGGGTCACGCCAAGGCCCATTAATCAAATACAGTAAAATAAAGCCCGCGACATAATTCAGCATCAGCGTAGTCAGGGTTTCTTCGGCATTAAATGCGGTTTTCAGTAAGGCTGGAATTGCGCCCCAGACTGCGCCTCCGAGTGCGCCCATCATCAGCATCAGTGGCAATGTCCATGCGCCTTCATGCCCATAACATAAAATGGCAACGCCACCACCAAAGATCGCGCCCATGGTCAACTGACCTTCCGCCCCGATATTAAACAGCTTGGCACGAAAACCGATCGACAGCCCCAAGGCAATTAAAATCAGAGGACTGGCTTTGACCACCAGTTCACTCCAACCGTACATGGTGGTGAGTGGCTCAATAAAGAAAATGTATAAAGTTTTCAGCGGTGCATAACCAAGAAAACGAAACAGAATCATGCCGACCAATAAGGTAAAGACAATCGCTAAAACGGGCGACAACCATTTCATTAAACGAGATGGATATTCGCGGGGTTGTAATAAATGCATGTCCTTATCCTCAACTCATCTCAGCCACAGGGGCAGACTGCATCTGCTCGTGCTGGTTTAATCCTGACATCAATAAGCCGATCTGTTCGGCATTGGTACTGGCGGTTGGCATGGCAGTCGACAGTTTGCCCTGCGCCAATACACAAATTCGGTCACTAATTTCAAATAATTCTTCGAGTTCTTCCGACACCACCACAATCGCCACGCCTTGTCGGGACAGGTCTATCAGGGTTTGCCGAATAAACATGGATGCGCCAATATCGACCCCCCATGTCGGCTGAGAGATAATCAACACTTCAGGGTTTTGCAGAATTTCACGCCCGACAATAAATTTCTGTAAATTCCCGCCTGACAGCGAGCGTGCTTCTGCGGCTGCACCACTGGCTTTCACGGTAAATTTCTCAATGCACTGTTCGGTAAAAGCTTTGACTTTGGCAAAGTTGATCAACTTAAAACGCGTCAACCCTTTACGATGCGCAGTCAGCAAGGCATTTTGCGAGAGGGTCATATTCGGTACCGCACCGCGTCCCAAACGCTCCTCAGGCACAAAACCCAGACCAATATCACGGCGTTTGCCTGCATTCAGCGAGTTGATCCGTTGCCCTTTCAACAAAATTTCACCGTGTTTGGCAAGGGTTTCTCCCGACAACAAACTCAGTAATTCCGCCTGACCATTCCCCGAAATGCCTGCAATCCCCAAAATCTCACCTGTGTTGACACTCAGATTGACGTCTTTGAGTGGCATGGCAAATGGATCATCCGAGGTAAAGCTCAGTTGCTTGACCTGAAAAATCTGCTGTGGCTCACCTGCATAAGCGGTATGGCTATAGGTTGGCAATTCACGCCCAATCATCAGGCTAGCGAGTTCACTGGTGGTTTTTTGTTTAGGATTAACATTGCCTGTGACTTTGCCTGAACGAATAATCGTGGCTTCATCACACAGCTCCTGAATTTCATGCAATTTATGGCTGATGTATAAAATCGAGACATCTTGTGCTGCAAGTTTTTTCAGGGTTTTAAACAGTTGCTTCACCGCTTGTGGGGTCAGCACCGAAGTCGGTTCATCCAAAATCAGCAACGACGGATTTTGCAATAAACAACGAATAATCTCGACCCGTTGTCGCTCACCCACCGACAAGCTATGCACCTCACGGCGTGGATCAATGGGTAAGCCATATTCTTCAGATACGGTTTTGATTTTTTCACTCAGCTGTTTCAGATCGAGGCCTTTTTCTAAACCCAAATAAATATTTTCAGCAACGGTTAGGGTTTCAAACAGCGAAAAATGTTGATACACCATGCCAATGCCCAACTTTCGCGCCATCGAGGGGCTGTCGATGCTTTCTTCTTTACCATTCCAGACCAGCGAACCTTGGTCGGCTTTGACTGCACCATAGATGATTTTCATCAGGGTGCTTTTACCTGCACCATTTTCACCCAGTACCGCGTGGATCTGCCCTGGCATTACCTTTAAATGAATCTGGTCATTGGCTTTGAGGGAGTTATAGCTTTTGCTTACCCCGATAAGCTCTAAACGTGGAACTGTGGTCATTGTCTAAATCACCCATGCTTTCAATTTCTTCATTCGTACTTGTTGTTCTAATTTGCAAGCTCTATGCCAAAAAAATGCACCCAAGTTGCGGACAACTGGGTGCAGGAGTAAAGCGCTGAGTAATTATTTTGGCAGGGATCCTTCGACACCTTTCACGTAAAAATTCATTTTACTTAAAGTATCATCGGAAAGTTTGCTGCCTTTGGCAACCACCACAGTACCTGCTTGGTTATAGATTGGGCCATCGAATGGATGTTTTTGACCTTTATGGATCGCATCACGCACAGCCAATGCTTTGGCTTTTAAAGGTGCAGGTACGGCTGGGCCAAAGTTTTCGATGTCAATTGCCCCTTGTGGTACACCCCACCAGATTTTGCTTGGTTTCCATGTTTTATTGGCAATCTGGTTTAACAGCGGCACATAGATTTTTTCCCAGTGAATCACCGAAGCCGCCAATTGGGCTTTTGCACCGAACTTGCTCATGTCTGAATCCCAGCCAAAAGCATAAACGCCTTTTTGCTGTGCAGCCTGAACCACGGCTGGCGAGTCAGTATTTTGCATGAGGACATCCGCGCCTTGAGAAATTAAAGCCAATGCCGCATCACGTTCTTTGCCTGGGTTAAACCATGAGTTCACCCAAATCACTTTGGTTTTGATTTTTGGATTGACGCTTTGCGCACCTAAAGTAAAGGCATCGATGTTACGCACTACTTCAGGAATCGGGAACGATGCCACAACCCCTAACGTATTTGATTTGGTTTTGCCACCTGCCACAACCCCGAGCAAGTATGCCCCTTCATAGGTACGAACATCGTAAGTGCCCATGTTTTTACCCATTTTGTAGCCTGTTGCATGCATAAAAATGGTGTTCGGGAACTGGCGAGCAACTTTTTCCATTTGGTTCATATAACCAAACGATGTCCCGAAAACCACTTTATTGCCTTGCTGTGCAAGGTTACGGAACACACGCTCCGCATCGGCAGTTTCAGGAACATTTTCAATATGCGATGTCGTAAATTTACCGCCAAGCGCTTTCTCAGCTTTAATACGCCCTTGGTCATGCGAATAAGTCCAACCGTGATCGCCTGTTGGCCCGATATAAACAAATGCTGCTTTTTCCGCAGCATGCGTTGCTTGCAGGCTGCCTACGCACATAGACCCGACTGCTACAACCGCTGTAGCCAGTTTTTTTAACTTCGATGAAATTGGCATTCTTGTCTTTCTCCTCATAATGTATGTCTTGCAAGCTGAAGCATTCACGACATGTGTGACAGGATTAAAGCAATATCCATTCCAATATTTGGCATTTCGCTGTTTATTGTTTTTATCATTTGGTCTTGTTGAAATTACTGCTTTTTTAGGAAAAATTGCTAAAATAAAAGAGAGGTTTCCAACTATTAGAAACAATATTTTAATTATTTTTGGGGTTAAAAATGAGTCATTTCAATACATCAAATTCAGCCATTATTGCTCAAGCCAAACAGTTGTTACTTGAGTCATTAATGTGGTTCCGTTAATTAGACCACTCAATTCAGTTTTATAAGTGATAAATCCGCTCTAAATATTTAAATTATGCTGCCATTACTTTTAGTAAATGTTGATCATAAAATTCATTCGGTGTGGCCTT
>NZ_BKNN01000021.1 GCF_008993995.1 Acinetobacter brisouii | reverse complement strand
CGAAACCATGGAAAGATACAAAGAGTAGCTCGCTAGCGCGAAATGAATTACTTCGAACAGTTAAACGTTTAGGCAGGACACTATGGAAAAAATGGTCAGGCTATCATCGCCGCAGTTTGGTGGAAACTAAGATGCATTGCATCAAATTATTGGGGGATAAACTCAGTGCAAGAAAATTTGATAGCCAAGTCAATGAAATTCATGCACGTGTAGCAGTCCTCAACAGATTTACGGAATTAGGTCGACCACTTACCCAAGTTACGCCTTAAATTTGGCTCAATTAGGGGGCTTTGTATTTCAAATCTTTGTGCAACAAAGCCGTTCTGAGGAGATTGTTGCTAGTAATAAGTTAAAAGCGGTTACATATTTAACTTTTATAGATAAAATTTCTCTTTCTGATTTAAAAGATTTTTTATTAAATTTTGAAGATAAAAATACGTCAGATTTTAGAAAACTTTTATCATTTTATGATTATATATTTTATAAAATTAATTCCTCCCAACCTCCCTTTGAAAAAGGAGGAGCGGTCACGTAATTCATTTATACACATGACATCCCCCTTTGCTAAAGGGGGATCGAGGGGGATTTAAACAATCGAATCATCCAAATTCGGTGCTAACCAACGCTTCGCTACATCTAGTGACCAACCCTTACGTTTCGCATAATCCTCAAGCTGATCTTGAGAAATCTTGCCCACGTTAAAGTATTCACTTTCAGGGTGCGAGTAATAGAAACCACTCACAGAAGAAGGCGGTATCATGGCAAAGTGTTCAGTCAACTTGGTACCAATCTTCGCTTCAGAACCTAACCAGTCAAACAACGCTGCTTTTTCAGAATGCTCAGGACAAGCAGGGTAGCCAGGTGCAGGACGAATCCCGATATACTTCTCTTTGATCAGTTCTTCATTGCCCAAAGTTTCATCGGCTTTATAGCCCCAGAACTCTTTACGAATACGCTCGTGTAAGTGCTCTGCAAAAGCTTCAGCAAAACGGTCTGCCAATGACTGCACTAAAATTGCTGAGTAATCATCACCTTTGGCTTTGTATTCATTTGCCAATTCTTCCGCACCGAAAATCGACACGGTAAAGCCACCTAAATAATCTTGCTGAGTCGTTGTCGGTTTAATATAGTCCGCCAATGACAAGTTTGGTTTGCCTGTGACTTTGTCCGATTGCTGACGCAAATGTTCAAAAGTATGCGTTACGCTCTGACCTGCTTCATCAAACACGCTCACCGTATCTGCACCTGTACGCTGAGCAGGGTATAAACCAAAGACTGCACGCGCATCGAAACGATTGTTGTCGATAATGTCTTTGAGCATGGTTTGTGCTTGATTGTACAAATCGGTTGCTGCTTCACCGACCACTTCATCTTCTAAGATTTTCGGGAATTTACCCGCCAAGCTCCAAGCAATAAAGAATGGTGTCCAGTCAAAATACTGAACTAGCGTTGCTAATGGATAATTGGTGAGGACATGTGTACCTAAAGTATTTGGCTTGGGTGGCACATAGTTGTCATCAATCTTAAAGCCATTTTTAACCGATTCTGCATAGCTTAGTTTGGCTGCTTTCGGCTGCTTATTGGCTAAACGCTCACGGACTTTGGCATATTCAGCACGATGTTCCGCAATAAAGTTTCCCCGCATTTCTTTCGACAGTAAGGTTGTAGCAACACCTACCGCACGAGAAGCATCGGCGACATAAATCACCGCATCGTTTTGATATTGAGGTTCAATTTTCACTGCCGTGTGTGCTTTCGAGGTGGTCGCACCGCCAATCAATAGTGGAATCTTGAAGCCTTTACGCTGCATTTCTTTGGCAACAAACACCATTTCATCTAGACTTGGGGTAATCAAGCCAGACAACCCGATGATGTCACATTTTTCATCAATTGCCGTTTGCAGAATTTTCTCGCATGGTACCATCACGCCAAGGTCAACAATGTCGTAACCGTTACAGCCCAATACGACACCCACAATATTTTTACCAATATCGTGTACATCACCTTTTACGGTTGCCATCAGGACTTTGCCTTTTGACTCGCCTGCACCTTTCTCTGCTTCAATATACGGGTTGAGCCAAGCAACAGCCTGTTTCATGACACGTGCAGATTTGACCACCTGTGGCAGGAACATTTTACCTGAACCAAACAGGTCGCCAACGACGTTCATGCCATCCATCAGTGGGCCTTCGATCACATCGAGTGGGCGTTTGGATTTTAAGCGTGCCTCTTCAGTGTCTTGGTCAATATAGGTGGTGATGCCTTTAACTAGGGCATATTCAAGACGCTTTTCAACGGATTCATTACGCCATTCAAGGTTTTCCGCTTCTTTGGCTGCACCGCCTTGACCACGGAATTTCTCTGCGACTTCAAGCAGTTTTTCAGTCGCTTCGTTACCACTTTCACCCTGATTACGGTTTAAAATGACATCTTCAACAGCATCTTTGAGTTCTTTTGGAATGTCATCGTAAATCGCCATTTGCCCTGCATTGACGATCCCCATGGTCATGCCTTGCTTGATGGCATAGTATAAGAACACCGAGTGAATCGCTTCACGGACAGGCTCATTACCACGGAATGAGAACGATACGTTAGACACACCACCCGAAATCATGGCATTTGGCAGGTTTTGTTTAATCCAGCCTGTGGCTTCAATAAAGTCTACGGCATAGTTATTGTGTTCTTCAATCCCTGTTGCGACAGCAAACACGTTCGGGTCAAAGATAATATCTTCAGATGGATAGCCGACTTCGTTGACCAAAATGTCATAAGAGCGTTTACAGATTTCACGTTTACGCGCTGCAGTATCGGCTTGTCCAGCTTCGTCAAATGCCATGACGATAATCGCTGCGCCATACTGACGGCATAGGCGAGCCTTATGCACAAACTCATCATAACCTTCTTTTAAGGAAATCGAGTTCACCACAGGTTTACCCTGAACGCATTTTAAGCCTGCTTCAATGATTTCCCATTTGGATGAGTCAATCATGATCGGCACACGTGAAATATCAGGTTCAGAGGCCACAAGATTCAGGAAATGCACCATCGCATTTTCTGAATCGAGCATGCCTTCATCCATGTTAATGTCGATGATTTGCGCACCTGCAACCACCTGTTGCTGCGCAACTTCGAGGGCTTCGGCAAATTTTTCTTCACGAATCAGGCGTAGGAACTTTTTAGACCCTGTGACGTTGGTACGTTCACCGACATTCACAAAAAGGGAGTCATCATAAATGTTAAATGGTTCTAAACCACTTAAACGACATGCAGGAATGGTTTCAGGCACTTGGCGTGGCGGTAAGTCTTTTACTGCTTCATAAATGGCACGAATATGGGCTGGAGTTGTACCACAGCAACCCCCTGCAATATTAATGATGCCACTTTCGGCAAACTCACGAATAAATGCTGCTGTTTCTGCCGCAGTTTCGTCATAACCACCAAAGGCATTGGGTAAGCCTGCGTTTGGATGCGCAGAAATGTAGACATCAGCCACATCACTAATGGTTTTTACGTGTGGGCGCATGGCATCCGCACCAAGCGCACAGTTAAAGCCCACTGAGATCACATTGGCATGACGAATTGAGTTCCAAAATGCTTCTGCGGTTTGACCTGTCAGGGTACGACCCGAAGCATCGGTAATCGTTCCCGAAATCATGATCGGTAAACTACGACCTAACTGCTTGAACGCTTCTTCAACCGCAAAAATGGCGGCTTTACAGTTTAGGGTATCGAACACGGTTTCAATGAGGATGATGTCCGCACCGCCTTCAATTAACGCCAGTGTTGCTTCAATATAATTATCTTTTAGCGCATCGAAGGTAATGTTACGAAAAGCAGGGTTGTTCACGTCTGGAGAGATAGAACAGGTGCGAGAGGTTGGCCCCAGTACTCCAGCCACAAAACGTGGTTTCTCAGGCGTTGAGTATTTTTCACAGGCCAGTTTTGCAAGGCGTGCAGCTTCTCGGTTAATTTCAGGAACCAAATCTTCCATGTGGTAGTCTGACATGGAAACTCGTGTTCCATTGAAACTGTTGGTTTCAATAATATCAGCGCCTGCTTCAAGGTAAGCTTCATGAATCCCTTGAATAATCTGCGGCTGAGTCAGAACCAGTAAGTCGTTGTTGCCTTTTAAGTCATGTTCCCAGTCGGCAAAGCGCTCACCTCGATAATCTTGTTCCTGCAATTTATGTTGCTGGATCATCGTGCCCATAGCACCATCGAGCATCATAATACGTTGAGAGAGAATTCGTTTTAAAGTGTTAAGTGTCGACATACACAGCCTTATATAGCACAGGGCAACAGCGAGAAAATCAGGATATTATACTCAGAATTGATATTTTTTGAGCAAAAATAGTCATTTTAATCATGTTGGTTTCTTATAAGCTTTATTCATTGGGCTTTTATTAAGGCGGAAAAGAAAGCAATACTTGACTAAATTAGTTTGATTTTTGACTTGATTGTGAATGTTGCGTTGAAATTTTCATCAATTTGCAATATTTATCTGACAATCTAATGTTAATGATTTTTTGTCGATGTTTAATAATCCTAAAAAACTTGAATTAAAATAGTGCAGTTGTCAAACAACTGGCTCAAAATAAATCAAAAACACAAAAATTGATTTTTCTGTGAAACAGAATGTCATATAATTGTCACAATTTAAATGAAGAATAAGAGGACTTTTTGATCCTCTTTCCATGACTGCATGAATTCGAATATTCCTTCTGCACAAGAGTCAGTACACTTTGATTCAAACAAATCGAAAAATGTACATGCACCAACACCAAAGTTCTTTGTGCCTGTATTTTTAACGATCATTATCGCGACTCTAATTTATATTGGTTTTCAGGTGAGTGCTGATTTGGCACATGTTCCACCGTTAAATTTATATTCAGTAATTTTACTTTCAACCGCATTGCTCATTGCTTTGGGGTTTGAGTTTGTGAATGGTTTTCACGATACCGCAAATGCGGTTGCAACCGTGATTTATACCAATGCTTTACCTGCACCTGTTGCAGTAATGTGGGCAGGTTTTTGTAACTTCCTTGGCGTTATGCTCGCGAGCGGTGCAGTTGCCTATGGCATTATTGCCTTGTTACCTGTTGAATTGATTATGAATGTCAACAGCGGTGCAGGCTTTGCAATGGTCTTTGCTTTGTTGATCGCAGCGATTATCTGGAACTTGGGAACATGGTTCTTTGGGATTCCAGCATCAAGCTCACATACTTTAATCGGTTCGATTTTGGGTGTGGGGCTGATGAATCATCTGTTGAACTCATCAACAGGTGGTAGCGGTATTGATATGGCACAGCTGTTGAAAGTGGGTAAAGCGTTATTATTTTCCCCTTTAATTGGCTTTGCCTTTGCGGCGATTGTATTCGTTTTAGTTAAATTTGTGTTTAAACGACATTTAAGTTTGTTTGAAGCACCAAATGGTCATACACCACCGCCACCAATTGTCCGTGCATTGCTCATTTTTACCTGTACTGGGGTAAGTTTTGCGCATGGTTCAAACGATGGTCAAAAAGGTATGGGGCTGATTATGCTGATCTTGGTTGGCTTGGTTCCGTTGGCATATTCACTCAACAAAAATCTGGACAGTGATCAGGTTCAAGCATTTACGACATTGTCTCAAAAAGCAGCGCCTGTCATTGCCGCAGATTATGCGCATATTGAAGATGAAAAAGCCCGTTTGATTTTGACACAATATATTCAAAATAAAAAAGTGACGCCTGAAGTTCTACCTGCTTTAGCAAGTACAACGCATCACTTGGGTCAAGAGTTGGCACAGTATTCTTCACTGAAAGATATTCCTGAGCAACAAGTGACTGCAATTCGTAATGAAATGTACTTAAGTACAACAACTATGAAAACTTTAGATAAAGCAGATGCTTTGCCAAAGTGGAGTGATGCAGATAAGAAAACTGTAAAAGCCTACCAAAAAAGCTTAGATGGTTTCTTGCAGTATATTCCAACATGGGTCAAGGTTGCGGTTGCTTTGGCACTAGGTTTGGGTACGATGGTTGGTTGGAAGCGTATTGTAGTGACCGTGGGTGAGCGTATTGGTAAGAACCATATGACTTACGCACAGGGGATGTCTGCTGAATTGGTGGCAATGAGTACGATTGCTGCAGCTGATGGCTTCGGTCTACCTGTATCAACAACTCACGTATTAAATAGTGCTGTTGCAGGAACAATGGTTGCCAATAAATCAGGTCTACAGTGGGTAACGATTCGTAATATCTTGTCTGCTTGGGTACTGACTTTACCTGCAACAATTTGTTTATCTGCTGGCTTATACTGGTTGTTCTTGCGTTTTGTTTAAGTTTATCAAATAAGACTAAACTGCAATCAAAAAAGCTTTGCCTCGGCAAGGCTTTTTTCATAAATTTAAAGTAACATTTTTTCTTAAAAAACAGTATTAAGATTTGATGACCACTAAACATGGATCATCAAATCTTTTGTATGAAGCATTATTTCTTCTTTAATGCCATTTCAACTTCTTGGGCTTCTTCAACGACAATGTCTAGCTCATCTTTTTTGGCTTTTTTGTCGTCTTTTTTCACTTTCTTTTTTTTCTTTTTCTTGGCTTTTTCTTCCTCTTCTTCAATTGAGCCATCTTCAATGGCTTGCCAATACTCAAGTTGCTCCATGACGGCTGCATAAATTGAATGTTTGCTGTAATTGCCTTTTTTATCAAGTTGACCAACAGGGCGACCCATCAAAATTTCGAGTGCCTGATCAATGGTACTAATCGCATGAATATGGAACTGACCTTCAGCAACGGCATCAATCACATCTTGACGCAACATAAGATGCTGCATGTTCTGGCGAGGAATAATCACCCCTTGTTTGCCCGTTAAACCTTGCAGTTTACATGCATCATAGAAGCCTTCGATTTTGGCATTTACACCACCAATCGGTTGTACTTGACCCAACTGATTCATCGAACCTGTAATCGCCCAAGACTGATCAATTGGTAATTGGCTAATCGCAGAGATAAGCGCAGAGAGTTCAGCAACAGTCGCACTATCGCCATCGACTTGACCATAGCTTTGCTCAAAAGCAAGCGCAGCAGAGAAGTGAAGAATCTGTTCACGACCAAAATGCGCTTTTAAGAAGCTCGACATGAGCAATACGCCTTTGGCGTGCAAGGAGCCACCGAGTTCAACACTACGTTCAATATCAAGAATATCACCGCCACCTTGATACACTGAAGCAGTTAGGCGAGAGGGTAAACCAAACTCAACATCGGCGTAGTGAATCACAGATAGGGCATTGATTTGACCAAAGCGGTAGCCTTGAGTTTCAATTAATTGCGTACCGCGAGATAGGTCTTGCCAGTACAATTCTCTTAAATAGCCTAAGCGATATTGGCGATGTTGTAATGCAGTATTGATATGGGCATCCGTCACCATTTTATCGCCTGCTTGGAAGGCGTGATGGTGTGATTCACGAATCAAATCACCTAACGTTGATGCATGCAAAGATAACGAGCTTTGATCTTCAGCTTGGCGACTTGAGTCAGTCAATAATGCGGCAAGCGCACTGCGATCGAAGGGTAACAATTTATCCGCTTGCACATAATCAGCGATAAGGTGCATATACGCCTGTTCGTTACTTTCATTACGTTGCAATGTATCGGTAAAGTCGGCACGAATTTTAAAGACACTGCCAAGCTCTGGTTCAAGTTCTAGAATTTCATAATAAATTTCAGGCTCAGCCATCAGCACAACTTTCAGTTGAATCGGAATAGAGGCAGGTTCGATTGAAATACTGCCTGTGAGTGTGAGCATATGCTCTAAAGAAGACAGTTTGAGTTGTCCAGATTTTAAAGCACGTTTCAACCCTTGCCATGCGTAGGGTTGTTCAAGAAGTTGCTCAGCTTCGAGCATCAAGAAGCCACCATTGGCACGGTGCAATGCACCCGCACGAATTAAGGTAAAATCGGTTGTGATTGTGCCATTTTGAGTGAGTTGTTCGACATGACCCAACAAATTGTAATGGGTTGGGAAGTCTTCAAAAATTACAGGCGCACCACTGTTTGGTGTATTGCTGACAATCACATTGGCTTGATAGCGTGCAGGAACTCGGCTAAAGAGAGCAGGTGAGAAGTCTTCTTCATCCTGATCGAGAATCAACTCAACATTTTCAATAATGTCTTTGGCATAGAGTTTGAGATATTGTTCTAAGCCTTGAATATTTTGGAATTTGTTGAGAATCAGATCAATACGTGGCGTGACCACTTGTTTTGCAATTTCACGGTTTAAGTCAGAAACCTGATCACGGGCATCATCTTCCAGATCACCCAAATGTAAACCTAGGCGTTCTAACTTTTTGTCCATATAACGGATATTGGATGCAATCTCTGCGCGTTGTTTATTCGGCAGTGCATCTAGCTCTTCTTGCGATATTTCCTGTAGAACATCATCTTTCAACTGAACAGGCACAAAACAATGTTCTTCGTTGCGAGAAATCAGTTTAAGGTCTAAGCCTGCACCCTCTTTGGTGAGTTCGACAAGCGCTTCTTGTTGTTCCTGTCCAGTTTCTTGGCGAATGCGCTCAATGCGGTTGTGATAGCTTTCTGCACTAAAGCGGCGTTCGAGCTGTTTTAAAATGGTTTGCCATGCTTGATGCAGGGCATTTTGAAACTTGTTACCTTGACCAGCAGGGAAGCAAAGCGCCAGTGGCTGACGAGCAACTTGGAAGTTATTGACATAAACCCAATCGTTTGGCGTAGGCATAGATTTGGCATGTTGCTGTAGCAAACGCTTAATCATGGTGCGTTTACCCAGTCCTGCTGTACCGACCGCAAAAATATTATAGCCCGCATAAGGGAGAGCAATCCCTGCTTCTACAGAAGCTCGTGCACGGTCTTGTCCTAAAAAGTTATTTAATGGCTTGATACGTTTGGTGGATGCAGGGATTTTTTCAAAATCAGGGATATGCGTGAGTTGTTCTGGTTTTAACTCCGTCTTTTGTAGTGTTTGTTGTATTTCAGGTTGATCAAACGCGGAGATAGGGCTGTCCTGATGAGGTTGTTTTTTAGTTAGAGAGTTTGCAGAGAGTACTGAATTCATTTGATCGAGTCTTTGGGTCACGGTTTTTAAATCCACAACAACAGTTGATTGGCAATTTAAAGGTATACAGTTTTGCCATTAAAGATCAAGCGACATATAAAAATTAACATGAAAAAAGCAATATTCTTATGGAATCAGGTTGCAACATTACAGCTAAAGGTTTCAAATAGCAGCTTTAAATCGTATGGAAACCCTCAGCACAATGACTTCGCAAAGCCAAGACTGGACACAAGCCTTTCGTGCTTTTTTAGATCGCCGTGCCTTGATCATGCTGTTTTTGGGGTTTTCTGCGGGTATTCCTATTCTTCTGATTTTTTCGAGCTTATCCCTATGGTTGGGCGAGGCGGGCATCGACAAAAGCGCGGTGACTTTTTTTAGTTGGGCTGCATTGGGATATTCCTTTAAATTCGTGTGGGCACCCTTGATTGATGAGTTGCCTGTGCCTGTCTTAACCAAAGCCTTGGGGCATCGCCGTGGCTGGTTGCTGGTCGCCCAGTGCCTCATTATTTGTGCCATTTGTATCATGGCTTTTTCAGATCCTTCTTTAGGGCAAAGCTATCTCATTCAAATGGCTGTTGGTGCTGTACTGCTAGGGTTTTCTGCCGCAACACAAGATATTGTGATTGATGCGTATCGGATTGAGTTGGCTGAAACGGAAATGCAAACCGTTTTGGCTTCGACTTATAATGCAGGCTACCGCATCGGGATGATTGTTGCAGGTGCGGGTGCTTTATTTTTGGCGGCATCTTTAGGGACATCCAAAGGCAACTATATTTATAGTGCTTGGAAATACACATATTTGACGATGGCTGCGGTGATGTTGGTTGGCATTATCACGACATTGTTGATTCGAGAACCTCAAGTAAAGCGGGTGTCTAAAAATTATCAGCGTCAGGATTATTTTCGTCTGGTCTGCGTTTTCTTTTTAGCCGTCATTAGCTTTGTTTTGAGCTATGTTTTCTCAGATGATCTTGTGGTTGCATTAGAAAAAAGGTGGCAAATTCAGGACAATTTTTTATTGTTCTGTTTTGAAGCAATCCGTTTTCTCGGCTCGGGAGCAGTTGCTTTACTGGTTGGGACTGTTCTGGTGAAAGCAGGCGTGGTCAATCGTCAAATGGCGATGGACACATGGGTTAGCCCGATTCAAGATTTCTTTCAGCGCTATGGTGTAAAACTTGCGCTGTTTTTATTGCTTCTCATTGGTTTTTATCGCATTTCTGACATTATTGCAGGGGTAATTTCTAATGTATTCTATCAAGACCTGAATTTTACCAAAGAGCAGATTGCTGAAGCTGTCAAAGTCTATGGGGTAATTTTCTCATTGTTTGGTGGGTTTTGTGGTGGCTTGCTGGCACAGCGCATGAATATCATGAAACTGATGTTTGTTGGTGCTGTTTTTGCGAGTAGCACCAATCTGATTTTTATTGGGTTGGTCAAATCAGGGCAACCACTTGGACGGGTTGAGCTGACTGTAGGGCAGCAACATTATCAGGTTCAACCTGACGATGTCGGATACTGGTCAGTGAAAGTACCTAATCAGGTTTTAGCCCAATCGCATCAACTTCAAATCCAAACGCAGTTTGCAGATCAAGCCAATTCTAAAATTAACTTGAACTTGCCTTACCTACAAGTGAGTTCCAAGCCACAAATTCAATTTTTACCTGTAACAAGCGATGGCGTACTTTCTCCTAAAGAGCAGCAAGATAGTATCGTGGTGAAAGGACAAGTTTCGGGTGTGGAAGCTGACCAGTTGCAAACAGATACACCTGTTACAATTTTGTTGGATGGTCAAAAATATCCAGCAAAACTGGATGATAAAGGTCTGTTTAGTGCAGCAGTAGATGGTGCTATTTTGTCTAAATCAGTTTCTAAACATCTGATTGCACAGTTAAACTTTAATCAGACTTCTATTCCACCAGTTCAGGCTGAACAGCGTTATACATTGAGTAGTGCGGCATTGCCGCTTGATGTTGATTTACAGCCTTTAAGTGTTGTGCAGCCAGATCAAGCTACAACAGAAATTAAAGGTAAAGTGATTAAACCCTATAGTCAATTGTGGTTGTACTTTGCGATTGTGATTGATAACTTGGCTTCAGGTTTGGCAGGGGCTGCATTTATTGCATTTTTATCTAGCTTAACCAGCGTATCTTTTACAGCGGTTCAATATGCTATTTTTAGTTCATTAATGACATTGACCCCTAAAATTTTAGGTGGATATTCGGGTACAATTGTGACCCATATTGGTTATCCAAAATTTTTCTTAATGACGACTTTAATTGGAATCCCGATTTTAGCATTGGTCATTTGGGTAGCAAAATTATTAAGAGATCATCAATCCATACAAACTTCACGAGAGGATTAATCGTATGCGCATGTTACATACCATGTTACGCGTAGGCAATTTAGAGCGCTCATTGGCATTCTATACTGAGGTACTCGGTATGACTTTACTACGTCGCCGTGACTATGAAGAAGGGCGTTTTACCTTAGCGTTTGTTGGCTATGGTGACGAAGAAAATCATACAGTCTTAGAGCTGACACACAACTGGGATACTGAAAGCTATGATTTGGGTAATGCTTACGGACATATTGCGATTGCAGTTGAAGATGCTTACCAAGCCTGTGAACAGATCAAAGCGCGTGGTGGCAATGTGGTGCGTGAAGCAGGTCCAATGAAAGGTGGTGTTACGGTCATTGCTTTTGTTGAAGATCCAGATGGTTATAAAATTGAGTTGATTCAGCAAGATCAGAACGCGCGCAATAATTAACAGATCACGATAAAGCAGTCGTATCAGTCTATTTTTTCCTGTATAATACGCCGACTTGTTGAGCTTAGCCCTAACTTAGAGTTTCGGTGAGCCAAAAGAATGGTCTGTGATGGTGTTGACCTGCTTTTTGCATTCCTCATAGCGAGATTCTCGTGATGAGAGTGGTCAATTGCGATGACAGCATAACCTTTCTTAACCTAGGAGAATCGACCATGCGCGCCGATATTCACCCAAAATACGAAAAATTAGTTGCAACTTGTTCTTGCGGTAACGTGATCGAAACACGTTCTGCTGTTGGTAAAGAAACACTTTATCTTGACGTATGTTCAGCTTGCCACCCATTCTATACGGGTAAACAAAAGAATGTAGACACTGGCGGTCGTATTGACAAGTTCAAACAACGTTTTGCGGGTATGTCACGTTCAGTTAAACGTGGTTAATCCGACAGGATGTAAAAAACGGGCAATTTGCCCGTTTTTTTTATGCTTGTATATGTCGATATGACAAGACCTTAGTGGTCTTGTCCATCAATTAAGTGATCGAGCTTCTTTTGAAAATAATCACCTTGTAAATAACGAACATCAATATTCCACGCATTGGCAAAGGTATTCATGTTATTTAACATTGGTAAAATCATATCAACTTCACGGATTTCTTGATAATTTTGAACCTGTAACTGTAACTCAGCCATTTCCTTGTCATCATTTAAACTTTGAGTCAGTTTTGAATCTAGGCGATAAAGATCAATATCTTGATTGCTAAGAAGGTTGGTACATGTATCATCAACACCAAAATGACGTACAGAAATTAAAGCACCTTGAGCGCGTAACTGTTTGAGTACGGGCGTAACCTGTTCCGCATATTGGAGCAGATCGTGTGTTGAAAACTGTAAAATCAGTGGATGATTTTTGGTGTTTCGAATAATTGAAAAGAGTTTCTCAATTAAATTTACAACTTGTTTATCATGCAATAAAACATAAATATTTAAATTGATGATTAACTTCGCATTTGGATACTGAGTGATAAAGTTATATAGCTGTTTACAAGCTTCAACCAAAATCCAGCGATCTAATTTAACAGCTAACTCAGTATCTTTACGAAGCTCAGCGAGATCTTCAAGAGAAAGCCACTGTTTTTCATAAATAACACCACTACTCACTTCGTAGGTATATAGCTCAGTATCTTGCTTGTCGTAAAGTTGTTGATATTTTAAATGCACTGCATTTTGTTCAACAATGCTGTGTAACTCTTTAATTAATTGTTGTTCGCGATCTAATTCGGCACCAAGCACCATAGCAGGTGGTAGCTCATGTGATTCAAAGTTGGAGAATTGAATGTCATGCGATTCAACTTTTTTATGCTGAATCGGATGTGATAGACCATGTACGATGAGAAAGTCAAATTGCTCTTGATTTTGAATTGCTCCCTCAATTTCACTATAACCAATAGCAAATTGCACAGAGTAGTTTTCTGCATCAACATCAAGTAGTTGTGGTTTTAGAAGTGGGCTTAGACCCTGAAGTTTAGAGTAAAGCAAGTTTTCATTGGCAGCTTGGCAAAGACCGACAAATAGGGCAGGGGCAATTTTAATAACAGTGCTATGAATCTGTTCTTGAATAAATTCTTGTACAGATTTGATATAAGCGATGGTTTTGCCTTGATCTAAATGTGCAACTTGGTCATGAAATCCTGTAAGTAAAAACATCACGATGGCATTTTTATTTGCAGGTTCATTGAGCATTTTACGATTGATTTGTTCGTAAAAACGGTTACTCGAATTCGTGAGTTCTGAACCTGTAGATGATGCTTTAATTTGTGATGATGTTTCAGTTTCAATTGAAATCTGTACAGCATCTAATTGCGTTGTATCAGGTAAGACTTCTATACGTAAAGCATGATTTGGTTGTTTGATATTTGGATTAAGAGATTTTAAATCAAATCGTGCCTGATCGAAGTTGCGTTGAGAGATACGCTTAAAACGTTGTTTAAAATCTTGTAACTGTTCAGGTTGTAAAATATCGAGTAAAGGCAACCCTAAAATTTCATCTTCTTTGTTAAATCCAAATAGGTTCAAGTACTCACGATTGGCTTTGACATGAATGCCTTCTTGGATTACAGCAAGTGCTTTATGAGTATCATGAGCATATGTTTGAATATGAGTTTCAGCAATTTCTAGTTCTTTGAGTAAATGCTGCTGAGCCTGTAAAGAGCGGCTATAAGATAAGGTACGCACAAGACCAATATAGAAACGATCTGGGTAGTCTAGATTGAATAAATCATAAACCCCTTTATTGATATAGTTTAGATATTGGGACGGATGATAACTTTCAGGATTGAGTAGTAATAATGGGAGTTGTGGCTGATTGGATGCGTGAATGAGGGCGAGAGCTTGTTCAACCTTTAAATCATAAGCTCGCCCAAATAAAACAACATCCCAGTGGATGTGGAGTTGCTTTTCAAAACTTTTAATATCGTCTAGTAGAAATGCATCGACTTGGTGCCCTTTTGAGGTCAATAGGTCGACGATTTGATTATAGCGAATTTGATTGTCATCTATAATGAGCAAACGTGTCTTAATTTGTTTGAGCTTGTGGGATAAAAAAGCATTTCTCATTTTAGACTTTCCCATACATCTTGTTTTTTGATGGTTTCAGCATGTTGGTGAACATGTTGTTCGAGTATACCTTGTTCATCATCATTTAATAACTCAAAGTTAAATTGTGAAAAGCTTTGACTAATCAACTTTGCATCATTCAGATAAATTTTGATCTGTTTATTGGACAGACGTAAATTAATTCCTTGTTGTGGCTTAAAAGTTTGATGCCCAGGTACGATGATAGTCAGCATATTTTTATTGAGTACATCATTACTCAGGAGGAGTGCTGGATGGAAAAAGATTGTATTGCGATCAGCGCTAAGTTGTACTGCGCAGGGTGTAAGATCTTGTGACAAAACTTCAACACCAAACTCTAAATGTTTGTTCGACACTTGCTTAATCCAACGAATTACCCCACCACGCCAAGGGCTATGGGCATTTTCTTGAACGAGAATAAATTCCCCTGTGCGTAATTGTTTAGGAACTTGACCCGTCCAACGAATACGATAACCATTAATACTAATATCCATAATCGTACAACTATGAATATATTTGGTTTCTTGGTCTAAAACATGATAGAGCGATTTGGTCTTTACGGTCGGTTTATCGCTATTCCAACTTGATCTTGATGCTGAATGATCCTGCTGTAAATGCACTTTACTTTCAAGAAGAAGCGTATCTTCAAAATGTGTTGCATGAGATAAATAGTAATGTGCACTTTGTAAGCCAAAGGCTAATTGTATATTAGAAACATAATCATAACGTTCATAACGACGTTCAGGAATATTGTTGAGTAGATTCTGAACGTGGAAAATTAAAGACGAACTTAAATAATGCTTTTCAGTCGGTGAAATTTGTTTATTTTGTGGCAAATTTGCCAAGTTAATATGTTCAAGTAATGCTTGTGTTCCAATAAAATAACAGTCTTCACCTTTCTTTAACTGAGTGTTATTGAGAACAGGTGGAAAATCTTTATTTGGATCAATAATATAACGAGAGTTAGCTGATTCTTTATTGATGATTTGAATTAATTGAACCCATTGGTAGGAACATTGGAACAATGCTTGAATTTCAATTGGTCGAATTTGATGTGTATTTAAAATATCGAGTAAGTTAATTTGGGTATAGAGTTGATAGATATTGGGCAACTGATTGATTGAACCATGCAAATGGTTAATGTCTTCAAGATGAAAATCATTATATTCAGCCAAGATAAATAACTGATGACCAATTCGCCATTGACCTACTAAACTGCTTTTATAGAGTACCAATTGTTGAAACTTTAACAGGCTGAGCTGTTGTAAGGCATAGTAGGTACTTAAGCTACGGATTTTTTGTAGTTGTTTCTTTTGTCGAAAAGCAAAAAGTGAGAATTGCTTGGAATTGAGTTGAGTATGCGCCTCAAAAGCAATATGAATATAAATACGTGCGATATAACAGCGAAACTGTTGAGCCAGTTCTACAATGGATTCATTGTGATTCATGATAGAAGCGACATCGCTGAGAAAATATTTCTCTAATGTGCCCAAAACTTGTTCTAAAGATAAATGTAAGCTTTGAATTAAATCAAAGCGGAGTTGTTCTTCACATTTAAGCTCTAAAATCTCAATGACAGCATTCAGTAATGATTTCGATGAATCTCCCAAATGAATCGATGGCAAGCGCAAAAGCCATTCTTGCATGCCTTTAACGCTTGCTGTGCAGAAACTTAATTCAGACCGATATTGTTCGATCGGGGCTGTAAAAAAGTCACTTTGGTTTATTGTTGTCATACGTCACCACTAAAAAATAGGCGTTCCATATAAGGGGGTTTTATTTTTTTCCCCTGCAATTTCCCTGACCAGTTTGGGGACTAAGTATCCGGGTAGTCTTGCAAGTAGTTCTGTGTAAATTTGATCAATAGACGTTGTTGGCAAATCAAAATGATGAGCCCCTTTGACCTTGTCTAAAACGTGTAAATAATAAGGCATTACTCTTGCATCCAATAGCCGATAACTGAGAGCAGCAAGTTGCTCAACAGAGTCATTCACTCCTTTTAATAATACTGCTTGATTGAGAACTGTGACTCGATTTTCAGTTAATCTCTGTAACTGCTTCGCAGTATATTCGTCAATTTCAGATGCATGGTTGGAGTGTATCACTAGTATAATATGTAGCCTACTGTTTTTTAATAAAGAAATAAATTCTTCATCAATGCGATCAGGAATGACAATAGGAACTCGTGAATGGATTCTGAGCATTTTTAGCTGGGGTAAGCTCTCTAAACGCTCAATCCAAAGTGCCAGTTTTTTGTTGGTTAAGGTGAGGGGATCACCACCACTGAGAATGACTTCATTAATATCGGGATGATCTAGTAAATACTGTTTGATCTGAATCCAATCTTCATTTTTAGGTAAGTTTTCTTGATAAGGAAAGTGACGACGGAAGCAGTAACGACAATGAACTGCACATGCACCTGTTAAAGTGAGTAAAAAGCGGGATTGATATTTGTGTAAAACACCAGGAAGTTGATTGGCTTGTTCTTCACCTAGCGGGTCAGTAACAAAACCTTCGTGGTCTTCTAATTCGAGATGATGAGGGAGAACTTGTAACAAAAGTGGGTCAAATGGGTCACCAACGTTCATTTTTCCGACGAACGCACGGGGAATACGCAATTTAAACTTTTCAGAAGCTAGGATTGCCCCTGATAATAATTGATCTGCTGAGAGTTGTAGAGTGTCGAGCAATTCTTTTGGATCAGTAATTAGATCACTGAGTTGAGTTTTCCAGTTTTGCTCTCGGTACAAATAGTTTATCATGCCACGTGTTAAAAATAATGCTAGTCTAGCATTAATCAGTTTAAGTTAGTAAGTTTGGAGTGTGCCAGTCATGGCCAATTATTCTACAAATGAGTTTAAGCAAGGCTTAAAAGTCATGCTTGATAGCAACCCATGTTCAATCATGGAAAATGAATATGTAAAACCAGGTAAAGGTCAGGCATTTAACCGTGTTAAATTACGTAACCTTAAAACTGGTAAAGTATTAGAAAAAACTTTTAAATCTGGTGACTCTTTAGAAGCTGCTGATATCGTAGAAGTAGAAATGGACTACTTATACAACGATGGTGAAATGTGGCACTTCATGGATCCAGAATCTTTTGAACAGATCGCTGCAGACAAAACTGCAATGGGCGATGCTGCAAAATGGTTAAAAGACGATTCAAACGAAAAATGTTCAGTGATGTTGTTCAATGGTGTTCCATTGACAGTCAGCGCACCAAACTTCGTAGTTTTGAAAATTGTTGAAACTGATCCAGGTGTTAAAGGCGACACAGCGGGTACAGGTGGTAAGCCTGCGAAACTTGAAACAGGTGCAGTTGTGCGTGTTCCATTATTCGTTCAGCAAGAAGAAAGCATTCGTGTAGATACTCGTACTGGCGATTATTTAGAGCGTGCATAATAGCGAGATAATCCGCTATGATTGAAGGGGTGAACATGTTCATCCCTTTTTTTATTCCAAAGTCGTAGATCAAAATAATAATATGGGGTGTACAGTCATAGGGAATTGTAATTACTTTGCTTGGTATTAATGGATATTTCACATAAAATAAAGTTCTAAAATAAGAAAAACGCATAAATTTCAGTTGATTTAAAAGAAATATGCTTGGTTCTATTAAAATGAATTTTAAAATTTTTATGGAAGTATTGATTAATTATGCAAAATAAGCACTGTTGATCGTAAAACAGGCGAGGACTAGCATGGATCGTTATCAACATTCAAATCGAACATCATTTACTTCTAAAATTTTATGGGTACTTGTGGCCATTGTTGGCGCAGTATCTTTTGCAATGCTTGCACTTCATCGTGGAGAACATATTAATGCTGTCTGGTTGGTACTGGCAGCTTTATGTGTTTATAGCATTGCATATCGTTTCTATAGTCTATTTATTTCCAAAAATATTTTTGAATTAGATTCTAAACGCCTAACACCCGCTTATCGTCTGGCTGATGGTCTAGATTATGTTCCAACCAATAAATATGTACTGTATGGACACCATTTTGCAGCCATCGCAGGGGCAGGTCCATTGGTTGGGCCAATCCTTGCGGCGCAAATGGGCTATTTGCCAGGCACAATTTGGTTGCTGGTGGGGGTGGTTCTGGCAGGCGCTGTCCAAGATTTTCTTGTGCTTTTTATTTCAGTACGCCGTGATGGTCGTTCACTGGGTGAAATGGCAAAACAGGAGCTTGGTTCATTTGCGGGTATCATTGTCATGCTGGGAACACTGGGCGTGATGATTATTATCTTGGCAGTATTGGCATTGGTGGTTGTGAAAGCATTGACCAATAGTCCATGGGGCGTATTTAGTATTGCAATGACGATTCCGATTGCACTGTTTATGGGAATTTACATGCGGTTTATCCGCCCAGGAAAAATTGCAGAAGTTTCCGTGATTGGTTTTATTTTGATGATGATGGCAATTGTCTATGGGGGAGATGTTGCACAGCATCCTTATTGGGGGCCAATTTTTACCTTAACTGGAACAGAGTTGACTTGGTGCTTGGTAACGTATGGTTTTATTGCTTCGGTTTTACCTGTTTGGTTGCTACTCGCGCCGCGTGATTATTTATCAACATTTTTGAAGATCGGTGTGATTGCTGGTTTAGCTGTTGGTATTGTAATTGCAATGCCTGATCTAAAAATGCCTGCAATTACCCATTTTGTAGATGGTACTGGCCCTGTGTTTGCGGGTGGTTTATTTCCATTTTTATTTATTACTATTGCTTGTGGTGCCATTTCTGGTTTTCATGCTTTGGTATCAAGCGGTACGACACCAAAACTGGTTGAAAATGAAAGTCATATCCGCATGATCGGTTATGGTGGCATGTTGACAGAGTCCTTTGTTGCAATCATGGCTTTGATTTGTGCAACCGTACTTGAACCTGGCGTGTATTTTGCGATTAATTCACCTGCTGCATTGATTGGGGTTGATGCGCAAAGTGCATCTGAGGCGATTCGTACCTTAGGATTTGTGGTGACCCCTGAGTCCTTAACATTGCTTGCGCAAGAAGTGGGTGAGCATTCAATTCTTTCTCGTGCAGGTGGTGCGCCAACATTTGCAATTGGTATGGCACATATTCTGTCTGAGATTTTTAATAATCGTTCGATGATGGCATTTTGGTATCACTTTGCGATTTTATTTGAAGCCTTATTTATTTTAACCGCAGTCGATGCGGGAACACGTGCTTGCCGTTTTATGGTGCAAGATGCAGTTGGAATCATGATTCCTGCTGTGAAAGAATCACGTTCTTTCGTTGGAAACTTGATTGGAACAGGGGTTGCGGTTGCAGGATGGGGTTATTTTGTCTACCAAGGCGTCGTTGATCCTCTAGGTGGGATTAACTCACTTTGGCCACTCTTTGGGATTGGTAACCAAATGTTAGCTGCGATGGCATTAACTTTAGGTACAGTCATTCTATTTAAGATGAAGAAAGAAAAATATGTTTGGGTCACGATTTTACCAACGATTTTCTTGGTTGTGACGTCGATGGTTGCAGGCTGGCAGAAAATCTTCCATACCAACCCAAAAATTGGATTTTTGGCGCAGGCAAATAAATTTTCTGATGCAATCGCACGTGGTGAAGTGCTAAAACCAGCAAAATCACTTGCAGAAATGCATACCATTGTATTGTCGAATCAGATTAATGCGGTATTATGTGCATTCTTTATGATTGTACTTGTGGTCATGATTATTGCATCGATTGGAGTTGTACGCCGTGCTTTGGCAAGCCCGAAACCTACGGTGAATGAAGCGCCTGCTGAATATGCCAAAGTTGCAGGGGAATGAGTATGAAACTTAAATTTGCCGCACAGGGTACAACTATTGTTGCTAAAATTATTAAGATGACCATTTTGTCACAGAAAAATCTGATTCTATCTCCAAAAAACTGGTCAAAAATTGCAACACTTTGGCAGCGATTGCAGCAGAGTTTTCGACTGATGGTGGGTGTGCCTGATTATGCAACTTATTTGGAGCACATGCGCCAGCATCATCCTGATTTAACGCCTATGGATGTCAGAACGTTTTATCGACATTGTGTTGATGTGCGTTATCCATCAGGAAAAGCAGGTTTGAAAAAGTGCCCATGCTAATGCTGTGTGCTGACTGATCTTTGAAGAATCGGTAAAACGGTGTATGTTAGAACATGCACCGTTTTTATTTTTTAGGCACTTATTTATGTGGGAAACCAATAAAAAACAACAAGCTGAAAATGAAACCTCAATTCAAAGTCAGATCACTGCATTTTTCCCGCAAATTGCCCAGTTTTTGCAGGAAATTAATAAAATTATTTTAGATAAATCTCAACAAACTGAGTTAGCGCTGACTGCATTGCTTGCAGGTGGGCATGTGCTCTTTGAAGATTTACCCGGTTTGGGGAAAACGACTTTATCTCATGCTTTAGCAAAATTAACAGGTTTGAGTTTTAACCGCATTCAATTTACCAATGATATGTTGGCTAGCGATGTTATTGGTATCAATTTATTTAATCAAAAAATCCAGCAATTTGAGTTTAAGCAAGGGCCAATTTTTACTCAGATTTTACTGGCAGATGAAATTAATCGAAGTAGCCCAAAAACCCAAAGTGCTTTGCTTGAAGCGATGGAAGAGGGCGGTGTTAGTTTGGATGCTGTACATTATCGCCTGCCGCAGCCTTTTTGGGTGGTTGCAACACAAAATCCACTGTTCCAAAGTGGCACATACGCTTTACCTGAATCTCAGTTAGACCGTTTTTTAATGCGTTTGTCATTGGGCTATCCATCGCGTTCAGCAGAACGTGCGTTATTAACTGATCCTAGTCGCCAAAGCTTGTTGTCGAAGTTGCCAGAGGTGTTTTCTTCTCAAGATTTATTGGTTTTGCAGCAGCTACGTCAGCATGTGACGGTCAGTGACGCCGTTTTAGACTATATTTTAGATTTGGCAGAAAAAACCAGAGCTGGTTTACAAGGCTTATCCACTCGGGGTGTGATTGCTTTGAAAAATGCAACGCAAGCATATGCTTTGGTACAACAGCGTACTTTTACGACTACAGATGATGTACAGGCTGTTTTTGTTGCAGTTGCAGCGCATCGGATTGGTTTAAGTGAACTTGAAACACAACAGCTCATGCAAAGAGTGCCTGTGAGCTATTAAGTATTAAAAACAGTCGTGCTTTTCTATGGGCTGACTTTCTATAAAAAGTAGAACGAATTTCAAAACAGAATTGCAAAAAGTAAAGAGCAATATAAAAAGGATCATAGGTGCGTCAGAAAATTTTAGCGTGGATGAGTCAACGCTTTCAAATGCAAACTGCCAAGAGGATTAAGCAGCGTGATATTTTAGTCTTCTTGCATCGTGATGGCATTTTATATGGCGTACTGATTGTTCTTACTTTTATTGCAGGGATCAATTATGCCAATAATTTGGTATTGAGCTTATGTTTTTTGGTGAGTGCTTTACTTGCCATGAGTTTTTATTTGGCATTTAAACAATTGCATGGTCTGAACATCGAATTGTTGAGCGATGATGATGTTGGGCAGGTCAATCAACCGTTTATTTTAAGATTGCGATTACATCAAACGAAAGCGACACCCAGATTTTTAAGAATCCAGATAGAAGAGCAAATCCTCTGTATTCTGATGAAAGAAGTGAGCCAAGATGTCCAAATCATCTTGCATCCACAACATCGTGGGCTTTATCCATTACCTCACTGTCGCATTATAGCGACCTATCCTTTTGGTGTTGTACGCGCTTGGACGTATCTGTATTTTCAGCATCAGGTCTGGATTGCGCCACAACCTGTGACGCTTGCAGGTGAAAGTAAACTGAGTCACCAGCATCAACAGCAAAGTTTAGAAGAATTTCATGATTTGCGTAATTATGTAGAGGGTGACACCTTGCAGCGTGTTTCATGGAAGCATGTTGCACGTGATCAAGGTTGGTTTGTGAAGCGTTTTGAACAAGAGCCGAACGCCCAAATTCAAATGATTGAATATGCCAAAATGCCAAGTGCTATGCATGAAGTGCGCTTATCAATGATGATGGCAATGGTTGATCAATGTGAGCAAGAAAAACGAGCTTATGGCATGTTATTGCCACATGCGGAATTAGGTGTTGGCTCAGGTGTTCGTCAGTATCAGCAAGCGAAAAAGCTTTTAGCGCAGGCATAAATATGAATAAACAAATTCAGCTTTTGGTCTTGGGGGTTTTACTGGTGATCTTGGTTGCGCAAATTGCATTTGCGCCTATCAGTTTGCTGGTTGCATATGCTGTGATTTGGCTGGCTGCACTACGTATGTTTTGGGGCAAACGTTCACTGGTTTTGCCTGTCGTATTGCGTGGAGGCTTTGTTGTTCTAGGCTTGGGGTGTATTTATTTACAGTATCGAACATTTTTCGGTATAGATGCTGGAGTTTCGTTTCTAAGCTTATGTTTATATGGCAAGGCATTGGAAAGTAAAGATAAGCGCGATGCTTTAGTGAGTTTTAACTTTGCTTTGTTTGTATTCGCAAGTTTATTCTTACATAGTCAAGCATTTTATATGGCCGTTCTGATTTTCATTGGCGTGATAATTTCATTACTTGGGCTGTATGCAATTCAAAAGGCAGATTTCACAGAACATACCTTGCCTGATAAAAAAGAATTATGGGCAGATACATTACATATTTTTAAAGCGATTGCATTTGCAATGCCATTTTTTATGGTGCTTTTTTTATTTTTCCCTAGATTTCCACCACTTTGGTATATTCCATTACCTGACCAAAATAAAGCGGTCACAGGCGTAACAGACCAACTTTCATTAGGAGATATTGCTGAGTTGTCACAATCTAATGCACTGGCATTTCGGATTGTTTTACCAGTATCTCATTTGCCATCGCGTTCAGCATTATATTGGCGTGGCATGGTGTTAGATGATTTTGATGGGCAGAAATGGCGAAGCAGTGAAGTAAACCAACAATGGCTCTTTGATCAGGCTGTACCAATAGCCAATGCACGGCATTTTAATTACATCTATTTACAAGCTGATCCTGAGCAGCGTTGGATTATGGGCTTAGAACATTCTATTCCTATGAGTGGGCGTTATGTGTTGCGACAAGATGGAAGTATTATTGCACGCCGTCCTGTACAAACCACTCAACCTATTGCGCTGACATGGATTTCAGCAAGCTCACCAAATGCAGATTTACCAAATTATATCCGACAGATTAATTTACGATTACCTGAAACAGATCCACGGAGTAAAGCATTAGCGCAACAATTATATAATGAAAGTGGACAGCAGCCTGAGCAATATATTCAATCTGTATTACGTTGGTATCGAGAGAATAAATTTAGCTACAGTTTAAGCCCTGGACGATTACAGGGTGATCGTGTTGATCAATTTTTATTTCAGACACGTGTCGGTTTCTGTGAGCATTTTGCATCTAGCTTTGTGGTACTTATGCGTGCTGCGGGTATTCCAGCACGCGTTGTTGTTGGTTATCAGGGGGGACAACCCGCGCCTGATCATCAAAGTTGGGAAGTTCGTCAGCTGGACGCCCATGCATGGACTGAGGTTTGGATAAATCGACACTGGCAAAGAATAGATCCAACAGCTCTAGTTGCTCCACAACGTATTGATGGTGGTATGCAGAATTATTCAAATCAAATACGTCAACAGACCAATACAACTTTCTTGACGAATCAGCGTTTGTCATTCATGAATAAATTACGTGTTTGGAGTGATTATGCGAGTTATCAATGGCAAAGTAAGGTGGTTGGATATGATGTTGAGCAACAACGTAGCTGGTTAAAGCAATGGGGGATCAACTCACAAGCCAAACTACTTTGGATATTGGTTGTGACAATACTGAGTTTATTACTGCTATATATAGCGATCATTCTATGGAGAAACCGAGTACAACGTACACCCTATGAGCAAATAATTTATAAATTTAATCAGACACTTGATTCAAGTTTACAAAAACAGTCTGCGGAAACATTTCAAAAATGGATGTTGCGTTTAAGCCAACAATTAAATATTGAGCAGCGGTCAGTTTTTCATCGTGTCGTTTTGATTCAGCAGCAGCTCGTTTTTCAGCAAAAACAGCAGGTTGATTCTAAAATTTGGTTGGAGTTTTCTTCTTTGCTTAAAGAGTGTTCGATTGTTTTGAAAAAACATAGAAATGACTTGTCACGGTAATTAAATCTGAATATTATACAGGCACTTTAGGCGTATAGCTCAGTTGGTTAGAGCGCTACGTTGACATCGTAGAGGTCTCCAGTTCGAGTCTGGATATGCCTACCAAGATAAAGTAAGGGTTTACAAGTAATTTCAATAGCTTGTAAGCCCTTTTTTAATTGCTGTAATTTTTTATTTGTCGCAAAACTTGCATAAATTTGTAAGGTTTCGGCTTATTTTGCACCGATTTTTTATAATTCATTCTGCACTAACCAAAATTCTAACGCTGTGACGATAGTGCAAACTAAAACGTAAATTACTGAATGTGAAGTTTATCGGAAACTCAATGTTTCTAAGATGAGAAGCATTGTTTCGCAAGACGTAGCGAAGCGTAGTCTTCCGATGGAAAAATCAAACTATACTCAGTCATGAGCTATTCTCGCTAAAGTTAAATCCATAGCTAAATTCTAAAGGTAGTAGCACAAAAAATTTTGTAAAATACCATTTCATAAGGTTTTGGTCGTGTTACCAAATTCAGTAATCAGTTATATGATCTTGCTATCTTAATACTTAATAAAACATAACAGATGAGTGAACTGAATAACCCAAATGGGTAAAATTGAAAAATACCCTGCAAAAAATAAATGATAGGGTGACTGTGTTGGAAAATGGTCAAAATACAGTCATTAACATGATGGAAAACGCTCAACTATTCCTACATTCTTGGTTCATATTTCTGATGCATAGTCGCATCCTGTAAATAATTGTTATATATCTTTTTGATTTAAACAAATGAGATATGATCTTATTTAAAATTTGTTGAATTTTAATCGAATCAAAATGGTTTTTTTAAAAATCAGAGTAAAACACTGCGATGACAAGCAATGGGTTCCTAGATTCAATATCTCATTATGTTATTCATTTTTAAAATTTAAGCTGAGTGTCGTATGCAACGCAAAAAACTCTTGATATTGGTCTGTCTGTTGATACTGATAGGTGGTGGGATTACCTATTTCATTAAAAACAAAAATGCTCAGAAACGAAATGGCCCACCAGAGAGTACGACTTCAGTACAAGTTGCAACTGCCAGTCAAAGCAATGTCCCTGTGATTTTATCTGCACTCGGTACAGTGACGGCTAGTCAGACGGTTTCAGTGACGAGCCGAATTGAAGGTCACTTACAGGAAGTTTATTTTAAAGAAGGTCAGTATGTACAAAAGGGCGAGTTGTTGGCAAAAGTCGATACGCGTTCTTACGAAGCAACCTTACAGCAATATCAGGGGCAACTGGCAGAAGACCAAGCACAGCTGAATAGCGCCAAACTGACTTTGGCACGTTACAAGCGCTTATATGCTCAAGATTCGATTGCTAAACAAGATTTAGATACTCAAACAGCGACAACTGCGCAATATGAAGGGGCAATTAAAGCCGATCTTGGGCAAATTGCATCGGCTAAACTCAATATTGAGTATGGTCGTATTGAAGCGCCAATTTCAGGGTATATTGGGATTCGCAGTGTCGATGTCGGCAACTTGGTGAGTACAGATTCAAGTACCGCAATTGCAACCATTACTCAAACTAAACCAATTGCGGTGGTGTTTAGTATTCCTCAGACAAAACTAGATGAAGTGGTTCAGCCGATTCGTAACGGTGGCAAGCTTGTTGTAAAAGCCTATGACCAGCAAGGTAAAACTGTATTGGCTGAAGGGTCTGTTGGCGTGATTAGCAATGAAATCGACTCGACCACAGGCACAGTGAAATTAAAAGCAACCTTCAATAATGACGATAATAAATTGTTCCCGAACCAGTTTGTGAATGTCAAATTACAAACAGGTGAGTTAAATAACGCCATTGTGGTACCGAGTGCAGCAGTACAAGCCAGTACTGCAGGTCAGTATGTCTTTGTGATTGATCAAAAGTCAGTTGCACATAAAGTGATGGTCAAAGTTGGCCCACAAACTGAAGATGGTAAAACCGCGATTCTTTCTGGGGTAACAGCAGGTCAAAAAGTTGTGACAACAGGTGTGGATTCGTTAGGTAATGGCTCTAAAGTCAATATCGTGACAGCTCAACAGGTTGATACGAGTGTTTTAGATAATGCATCAAGCAAAGGCCGACATTTCCCTAGATAAATTATGAATCCATCTCGCATATTTATTGAAAGACCGATCGCCACAATGCTTATGATGATTGCGGTGATCCTGAGTGGTCTATTGGCGTATCGCAGCTTGTCGATTTCAGCATTGCCTGAAGTCGATTATCCTGTGATTCAGGTGACAACACAGTTTCCAGGTGCAGGGCCAGAAGTGATGACCAGTAGTGTCACTGCGCCACTGGAACGGCAACTTGGGCAAATGGCAGGTTTGAGTCAGATGTATTCCACCAGTTCAGGTGGTGCATCGGTGATTACTTTAAAGTTTAATCTCGATACGTCTTTGGATGTTGCCGAGCAAGAAGTTCAAGCGGCGATTAATGCAGCGAACTCCTTGCTACCAAGTGACTTACCGAATCCTCCAACCTATAAAAAGGTCAACCCTGCTGATACCCCGATTCTGACCTTGGCAGCGACGTCTGATACCTTACCGCTGACCAAAGTTCAAGATTTGATCAACACCCGCGTAGCTTTGAAATTGTCACAAATTTCAGGAGTGGGTTTGGTGAGTCTGGCAGGGGGTCAGCAGCAGGCGGTACGAATTCGTGCCAATCCAGCAGCGCTTGCCAGTCATGGTTTAACGCTTGATGATGTTGATACGGTGATCAATGATGCCAATGTCAACGGCTCAAAAGGTGGTTTTGACGGGCCTGAACGTTCAGTGACAATTGATGCCAATGACCAGCTACAAAATGCCGATGAATACAGTAACCTGATTTTGAAGTATGAAAATGGTCAGGCGTTATATTTGCATGATGTTGCAACCATTGAACAAGCGCCGCAAGATGAATATCAACAGGCTTGGGCAAATGGTAAACCTGCCATTATTATCAATATTCAGCGTCAACCGGGTACCAATGTTGTTTCGATTGTCGATACCATTAACGCTAAATTACCTGAAATTCAAGCCAGTTTGCCAGGCGCAGTAAAAATCAGTACGTTATCTGACCGTACCGATACCATTCGTGCTTCAATTTCCGATGTTCAGTTTGAATTGGTTTTGGCGATTGCTTTGGTGGTGATGGTGTCATTCCTGTTCTTACGCACCTTTGCAACCACACTGATTCCAAGTTTGGCGGTTCCTTTGTCAATCGTAGGGACATTTGGCGTGATGTATCTGGCAGGCTTCTCGATTAACAACCTGACTTTAATGGCACTGACCATTGCCACAGGTTTCGTAATTGATGATGCGATTGTGGTGGTGGAAAACATTCAGCGGCATATTGAGGAAGGTGAAAAACCTATGATTGCTGCCCTGAAAGGCTCGCAAGAAATTGGTTTTACCATTATTTCCCTGACGATTTCCCTAATTGCCGTTCTGATTCCTTTGTTGTTTATGGGGGATGTGATTGGGCGTTTGTTCCGTGAGTTTTCGATCACGCTCGCCGTTTCGATTTTGGTGTCGATGTTTGTGTCTTTGACCTTGACCCCAATGCTCAGTGCATATTTGCTCAAACATATTCCTGAGGAAAAGCACAATAAGCTGGCACAAGGTTTTGGTCGTGGCTTTGATAAGTTGCTGCATTTTTATGAAAAATGTTTGCTCTGGGTGCTGGATCATCAACCTTTTACCTTGGCGGTTGCGATTATTTCCTTAGTAATCACGGCAGCATTATATCTTTGGATTCCTAAAGGTTTCTTCCCTGCGCAAGACACAGGGAAAATTCAAGGGATTACCCTTGCATCGCAAGATGTTTCTTATAGTGAAATGGTTAAACGTCAGCAAGCGTTGACTGTTGCATTGCAGCAAGATCCTGCTGTGGACTCGATTGCCTCAATTGTTGGGGTCGATGCCACCAATAACACCTCCTTAAATATGGGGCGTTTGCAGATCAGTCTGAAAGATTTTGGCGAACGAGATAAAGCCGATGTGGTGATTGCTCGACTCAAAGAGCGAGCCGCTAAAATCGCAGGCATTCAGCTTTATGCCATTAAAAGCCAAGATTTGAATGTTGATGATCAAGTTACACCAAGTCAATATCAGCTTACTTTAGATGCTGCCGAACAAATAGATCTAGAAAATTGGGTACCACAATTTGTTGATGCATTGAAGCAACGTGCAGAATTTAAAGATGTGAATACCAATCTGCAAAATCAGGCAAAAGTGGCTTATGTTGAAATTAATCGCGATGAAGCCAGTCGTTATGGTTTAACCGCCAGTGATATTGACACCGCTTTGTATAATGCATTTGGTCAACATCTTATTTCTACGATTTATACACAAGCCAACCAATATCGCGTGGTTCTTGAAGTACCACCTGAGTACAAACAGGATACATCAGCTTTCTCTCATATTTATTTGAAAGCATCGAGTGATTCGAGCAGCAGCTCAACTACAACGACTTCTTCAACGACAAGCAGTTCAACCACGAGTACCACCACAACCACGAGCAGCAGTATGGTACCACTCAGTAACTTGATTACAGTGACTGAAAAACCAGGGTATCTGACCTATGCTCGCCGTGACCAAACGCCTGCGGCAACCGTTTCATTTAACCTTGCCGATGGTTACTCGATTGAACAGGCACGTCAGGCGATTGATGACGTTAAACAAAAAATTCAGATGCCAGATACTGTCAATCTACAGTATCAGGGTTCACTTGAAGCATTTAGCTCATCGAGCCAAAATACATTATGGCTCATTTTGGCGGCAGTCATCACCATGTATATCGTGTTGGGTATTCTGTATGAAAGCTGGATTCACCCGATTACTGTATTGTCAACTTTGCCATCTGCCGCGATTGGTGCGCTGTTGGCACTGAAATTGACAGGCACTGAGTTTACCTTGATTGCCTTGATCGGGATTATTTTGCTGATCGGGATTGTCAAGAAAAATGCCATCATGTTGATTGACTTTGCTTTAGATGAACAACGCCAAGGGAAAAATGCTCACGATGCAATTTATCAGGCATGTTTGTTACGTTTCCGCCCTATCTTGATGACCACCTGTGCGGCATTACTCGGGGCTATACCGTTGATGCTTGCTTCTGGTTCTGGTGCAGAGTTACGCCAACCTTTGGGTCTAGTGATCGTTGGTGGTCTGATTTGTAGCCAATTATTGACTTTATTTACCACACCTGTGATTTATCTGGCTTTTGAGAAATTAGCGCATCGGAAAAAATCAGGGGCAGTCTCATGAACCTGTCGAAAGTCTTTATTTTAAGACCGATTGCCACCATTTTGGTCAGCTTGGCGCTGACCTTGTTGGGAGCATTGGCATTTCGTTTGCTGCCTGTCGCACCTTTACCACAAATTGACACCCCAACCATTATGGTACAAGCCAGTTTGGCGGGGGCAAGCCCTGAAACCATGGCTGCTACAGTGGCAACACCACTTGAACGTGCTATGGGGCAAATTGCAGGGATTACAGAGTTAACCTCGTCGAGTAGTCAGGGTTCAACCAATGTGATTGTGCAGTTTGACCTCAATCGTGATATTGATGGTGCAGCACGAGATGTACAAGCTGCGATTAATGCAGCACGGAGTCTGTTACCAAGCAGTATGAAGTCTTTGCCGACTTATCGTAAGGCGAATCCGTCCGATGCTCCGATTTTAATGTTGGCACTGACATCCGATACCCTAAATCGTGGGCAATTATATGATTTGGCATCGAGTAAGTTGCAGCAAAAAATTGCACAAGTACAGGGTGTTGGTCAAGTTTCTTTAAGAGGTGGCGCTTTACCTGCGGTACGGATTAATCTTGATCCGAAACAGCTCACCAGTTATGGCATTAGTTTGGATACGGTTCGTGCAGCAGTAGACAATGCCACCACCAACTCACCACGTGGTTTGCTGAGTGGCAAAAACTATACATGGTGGATTGATGCCAATGGTCAGTTGACCAAAGCTAAAGATTATCAGGATTTGGTTGTGGCCTATCGTAATGGTGCCGCTGTTCGTTTGCATGATGTTGCTTCGGTCACTGACTCGATTCAGGATATTTATTCCGCAGGTTACTTTAATAATCAGCCATCTGTTTCAATCGCAGTGACCCGTCAGGCGGGTGCAAACATGCTTGAAACGATTGATGCGATTAAAACGCAAATTCCTATTTTGAATGAAATGTTACCCAAAGGTACGCAAATTACCTTGGCGATTGACCGTTCATTGACCATTCGTAGCGCCCTACATGAGACTGAAGAAACCCTGATTATTGCGATTCTTTTGGTCATTTCAGTGGTGTTTATTTTCTTAAGGAAAGGGCACGCATTACTGATTCCTGCGATTACTTTACCTATTTCGATTGTCAGTACTTTTGCGGTGATGTATGTACTGGGCTATAGTCTTGATGCGCTCTCCATGATGGCATTGATTGTCGCTACAGGTTTTGTGGTTGATGATGCAATTGTGGTTCTGGAGAATATCAGTCGGCATATTGAAGAAGGCATGACCCCGATGGATGCTGCTCTGAAAGGCAGTAAAGAAGTCGGCTTTACCGTTTTATCGATGACTGCTTCATTGATTGCCGTTTTTATTCCTTTGCTGTTAATGAGTGGTGTTTTAGGGCGACTGTTTCGTGAGTTTGCAGTAACGCTTTCGGTGGCATTGTTGGTGTCGATGTTTGTATCTTTAACGCTGACACCGATGCTATGTTCACGTTTGTTAAAGAAAGAAACAGGCGATGAAAAAGAAAACCGTTTTATGGCATGGATGGGCAAGTGTCTAGACCGAGTACATCATGCTTACGTGCGAAGCCTTAGTGTGATTATGCGTCACAAGCGTCTGACCATGCTGACCCTACTAATTACAGTCATTGGGAATGTCTACTTGTATAAAGTGGTCGAAAAAGGATTATTTCCCGATCAAGACAATGGTTTGTTAATGGGGCAGTTACGGGCGGATCAGGCGACTAGTTTCCAGTCTATCGAACCGCAACTTAAAGCGATTAGCCAAAAATTGCAAAAAGACAAAGACATTCAGTACGTCATTGCTTCTACAGGCGGTGGTGGCTTTGGTTCTCGCAATACGGCGAACTTCTTTATTCGCTTAAAGGATGAAAGTCAGCGTAAAGAATCGGCAATGCAAATCGCTAACCGTATTACCATGCAAAACAGTAAGTTGGCAGGAATGTCATTATTTTTGATGCCTGCTCAGGACTTGCGTGTGGGTGGTCGTAGTGCCAACGCAACTTATCAGTACAGTTTGCAAAGTGATAGTTTGGAAACCTTGCGTGACTGGAGTCCAAAGGTTTATGCAACTTTAAAACAATTGCCGCAACTCACCAGTGTGGATAGCGATGCACAATCAGGTGGTCTGGAAGTTAAAGTGGTGATTGATCGTGCCGCTGCACAGCGTTATGGCTTAAATGTCGATGAGATTGATACTTTTCTCAATAACGCCTTTAGTCAGCGTCAAATTGCAACGCAGTACCAAATGTTGAATCAGTATTACAGTATTATTGGATTGAACAGCAATTATACCCAAGACCCTGAAGTCTTGAAGCAGTTGTATGTGTTAACCAGTGATAATCAATCTATTCCAATTTCAGCTTTTGCGCATTTAGAGTATGGCACTGCGCCATTATCTGTGGCGCATCAAGGGCAAATGGCGACCACCACAATTGCCTTTAACTTGGCAGATGGTGTGTCTTTGGAGCAAGCCAAAACGGCGATTGATCAGGCTATGGTTAAAATTGGTTTACCAGACACAGTTCATGGCAGTATGGCAGGAACAGCACAGGTATTTGAAACTTTGGTTAAACAAATGCCTTGGCTGATTTTGGCTGCTTTAGCAACGATTTATATCTTGCTAGGCATGCTGTACGAAAGTTGGATTCATCCCATTACGATTTTATCGACTTTACCTTCGGCAGGTGTGGGGGCATTGGTCTTAATGATGATGACGGGTACACAACTCACGGTGATTGCCCTGATCGGGATTCTCTTGTTGATCGGAATTGTGAAAAAGAATGCGATTTTGATGATTGATTTTGCATTAACTGCAGAAAAACAACAGAATCTTGCGCCTGAGCAAGCGATTGCCAAAGCTTGTGATAAGCGTTTTCGCCCAATTCTCATGACCACATTGGCGGCTTTCTTTGGTGCATTGCCATTAATTATTCAGACAGGGTCAAACTCTGCACTCCATCGCCCACTCGGGATTGCGATTTGTGGTGGTTTGGTATTTAGCCAGTTATTAACCTTGTATACAACGCCTGTGGTGTATGTGTATTTAGATCGTTTTGGTTCATGGGTGAAGTCATTTTGGAAACGTCCAAATTCATCGCATGTTCCCCTAAATGATGAGCATTGATATGTTGAAAAATAAATTATGCCTAGC
The DNA here is from genome assembly GCF_008993995.1 of Acinetobacter brisouii. GTDB lineage: Bacteria > Pseudomonadota > Gammaproteobacteria > Pseudomonadales > Moraxellaceae > Acinetobacter > Acinetobacter brisouii_A. The sequence goes on along the minus strand of NZ_BKNN01000021.1, from coordinate 7,755 downwards.
CCTGTGTTGTGCACTGCCGATTTTTTCGGGATGTACTATAGGGCCAAACTATAAAAAGCCTGAAATTTCAATGCCTGTGACTTATAAAGAAGCGGCACAGGGTTGGAAAGTAGCACAGCCTCAAGATCAGCAAAGTCGTGGTGCTTGGTGGGAAATTTATCAAGATCCAATTTTGAATAACTTGCAGCAACAAGTCGTGGTGTCGAATCAAAACGTTGCGCAGTATGTCGCGAAGTATGAACAAGCGGCAGCACTGGTTTCACAAGCCAAAGCAGAACGCGCTCCAACTGTGAGTGCAACAGGCAGTGGCACACGCAGCGCACAAAGTCAGGCAAAACCAAGTAATAGTTATAGTGCTGAAGCAAGTGTAAGCTGGGAACTCGATCTGTGGGGGAAACTCAAACGGACGGTCAATGAAGATAAAGCTTCGGCTCAAGCCAGTGCAGCAGACCTTGCCAATGCAACTCTAAGTGCGCAAACTACACTGGCACAGGATTACTTTGCCTTGCGCGTACTGGACAAACGCATTGCTCTGTATGACAAAACCATTGACACCTACACGCGCTACCGCAAGGTTTTGGCTGCCAAATATAAAGAAGGTGTGATTGCCAAGTCAGATTTAACTCAAGCAGAGTCATCATTATATAGTGCCAAATCTTCCCGTGAAGATTTGGTATGGCAACGTGCCCAATATGAACATGCGATCGCGATGCTCATTGGGAAAATGCCTGCCCAGTTTGATTTGCCTGTTAGTCAGGCAGCTTTACCTAAAATTCCAAATGTACCATTGACTTTACCAAGCCGTTTATTGGAACGCCGTCCAGATATTGCATCTGCTGAGCGGAGTTTAGCGGCTGCCAATGAAGAAATTGGCATCGCAATTGCGGGTTATTTCCCTGACATTACTCTATCAGGTTCGGGTGGATACTCTGCAAGTGGTTTGTCAAACCTGATTAGCGCACAAAACCTGTTGTGGTCTTTGGGTGCATCTGCAACCCAAACCGTATTTGACTTTGGTGCCAACAAAGCCAAAGTCAAACAGGCACGAGCAGCTTATGATGAGTCTGTTGCGAACTACAAGCAGACTGTACTAGAAGCCATGCAAAATATTGAAGATTACTTGGCAGAAGGCACCAGTTTAAGCAAGGAAGTACAACATACCAGTCAGTCTTTGGCGGCGGCAACGGAAACCGCACGCATCATGCGTAACCAGTACAATGAAGGTATGATTGACTATACTGATGTCGCTTCAACCGAAGCAACGCGTTTATCGAGTGAGCAAAGTTTATTGCAGCTTCAATCAACTCAGCTACAAAACAGTGTGGCATTAATTACCGCATTGGGTGGTGGTTGGCAAAGCAGTGATTTACCAAAGTAAAGTAATGCGATCAAAAAAAGACCTTGCATAAGCAAGGTTTTTTTATTGGAGTGATTTAAGCGAAACCATGTGATTTGATCGGTTGAATGAGTCGAACCAATATCCCACCGACCACGCTGTATAGAATCATTACGGTACTCACCGACATTTCCAGTTTCATTGGCAAGATATACAAAATCGCGCCTGAAACCAGACCGAAGATAAATTGTAATGCACCAAGCAATGCACTGGCTTGACCTGCACGATGCCCTTGTTTGGATAATGCTAAAACAGTGGCATTGGGGCCAATAAAACCGACACAGGCAACAATCATAAATAGACCGAGCATCATGCTCCAAATGGCAATATGCTGACTAAATACAAAAGCGCTGAGAAGAATTGCACCCAAAAATTGCATGCTTGAACCAACCTTCAACAGATCTAATGAGTCATAGCGTTTAATCAAAAAACGGTTGAGGTTGGATACCGCAATAATTCCGCATGAGTTCACACCAAACAATAGCGCAAATGTACCTGAGCCTACGCCAAGATGATCAATAAAGATTTCTGAAGCGCTGTTGATGTAAGTAAACATCATGCCCATTAAAATGCCGCTTGCCACTGCAGGCACAATAAAACTGCGGTCTAGGAACAGATCGACATAGCTTTTTAGGGCTGAGCCAACTGTATGTTTTTGACGGCGTTCAACAGGCAGTGTTTCAGGAAATTTGAAATATGAAACCGCCATCGCCATGATGCCTAACAGGAACAGCACCACAAAAATCGAGCGCCAGTTAAACGCCCATAGCATCAAGCTACCACTGAGCGGTGCAATAATCGGGGCAACCCCTTGCACAATCATCAGTAGGGAAAAGGCATGTGCAGCTTCTGGGCCACTCATGCGGTCACGAATGGCAGAACGTGCAACCACGACACCGACACAACCACCGAGGGCTTGGGCAATACGCGCAATGAGTAGAACTTCAAGATGCATGGCAAAGATACAGATTGCACTCGCCAAAACATAGAGAGTTAAACCGAAAAATAAGGGTTTACGACGACCAAAATGATCGCTGATGGGGCCATAGAGCAGTTGTCCAAATGCCAGTCCCATAAAATAAGCGGGTAAAGTATTGGAGATTTGAGCAGTGCTGACAGATAAATCTTTTGCCATGGTCGGGAGTGCTGACAGGTACATGTCAATTGAGAACGGACCCAATGCTGTCAGTACAGCAAGCGCTACAATCCACGACAGGGAGTATGGCTTTTGTTGCATAGGAGATACCAAAATAAAAGATGACTTTAATTTTTACAGCCAAAAACTAAAGTCATCGAATCGGGTTAATGATGGAAAAGCTTATTCGTCATCAATGACCGTATGCGCGTTGGATGTACCGTGTTGCCAGTAACCCGCTGCTTTAATGGCATCCTTCGCCACCTGATACTGTTCAACCAGTGTTTTACGCAACTGGCGTGCGACCTGAGTTTCTGTTGCCACCCAAATGAAATAATCGTGTTGAGGCAAAGTCAGGCTTTCTAAAGCTTGTTTAAATAAAGTCACTTGACCACTAGCTTGACCTTCACGGTGTAACCAAGTGATTTGAGTTTTTGCTGCCGACTTGAACGTAATTTCATCATTTGATGAATTGACTTCGACCACGACAGTGGCTTGAGCCGATGCAGGAAGCTCTTCTAAACGACGAGCAATTGCGGGTAATGCAGTTTCATCACCAATCAAGACATAATGCTGATAGGCCATAGGAATCACCATTGAACCACGAGGGCCACCAATGGCGATTTGATCACCAATTTTAGCATGTTGTGCCCATTCTGTGGCAGGGCCAGCATCGTGAATCACAAAATCAATCGCCAGCGTTTTTGCATCGAGATCAAACAAACGAGGCGTATAGTCACGTGAAATTGGTTTGATGTCATCGGCAAATTTTAGACCGTGCTCAGTCATTTCAGGTTTGATTAAACGCCCTGTTGCCGCATCTGGGAAAAACAGTTTGACGTGGTCGTCGAAGCTATCGCTTTTAAAGTCAGCAAGATCATCGCCCTGAAACACAATACGAATCAGGCTTGGGCTAATTTGGAGAACTTCTTGTACCGTCACAATACGGAATTTAAGTTGATGACGGACGCGGTAAGGTTTTTTATCGAGTGTTGCTGTGCTTGTAGTCATTGTTGAACCCTGTTTCAGTTGTTGTAATGTTGCTGCGGCATTTTTGAGTGCCTGTATAAAAATCTCAGCTTCTTTGGCATTCAGTGGGTGACCTGCCAATACTTCACGAACTTCTTTCTTAAACTCATGCAAAGTATCGAGAACAAGAGCTGGCTGCTGCGAACGAATATTGATTCGATTCAAGATTTCATGAATATGTTCTTTGTATGAATCAATGACTTCATTGCCAAGTTCAGTGATTTGATAACTTTGCTTTCGCGCATCTTCTGCACAAACCTGACTACGAATCAGTTGCTTCTCTTGCAAATCTGTCAGCAAGGGATAAATCATGCCCGCGCTTGGGCTGTAGTTACCATTGGTCATTTCTTGAACAGCTTTGATTAATTCATAGCCATGTCGAGGTTTTTGGGCAATCAGATGGAGTACCACCCAACGCAAACCGCCATGTCCAAAACCTTTGTGATTGGATTTACCACGCATAGGAAGATTAGAAGTAAAAAAGATATATCTATTCTACACAATAAAATAGATATATCTTTTTTATTTTTCAAATCTGAATATAAATTAGGTAATAAAAATGTGACAAGATGTAGCTGAGCATAAGGCTAGATTTTTAAGTAGTGAACTTAAGTATTGTGATTATTTTTCTTTTCATAAGGGCTTTGTTGCATAAATAATTAAGCATATGATTTTGTTGTATTTATTTTTGGATTAAAATTTTTAAAATCAGTCAGTTACAAAATGTTTGTGCAACAAAACCAATTGAACAAATAAATGAGAATTTAAATACATTTTATCTACATTGAGATTGAGTATAATTCGCATCAATTTTAATAAGCCCTGTCTTCCAATGTTGAAAAAAACGCTTTTCCAAATTCACTGGTTTTTTGGTATTACTGCGGGTTTGATTTTGTCACTTATGGGTATAAGTGGTGCTCTGTTTTCTTATCAACCCCAAATCACCAAACTGATTAATCCAGACAGTTATACTGTTCAGGCTGAAGCGCGTGCAAAGCTGACACCAAGTGAATTATTTCAACATTTTAAGCAACAGCAGCCGAATATTGAAATTAACAGTATTACGATTGCAGAAGCTCCAACCTCATCGTCAGTGGTCAATATTGCCAAACAGGGCGAGCGTCATGGTTATGACATGATGGTTAATCCGTATACGGCACAAGTTTTACCTGAGATTAAAGGCAAAGCTTTTTTTCAGTTTATAGAGCAGTTCCACCGTACTCTGACGATGGGGGAATTGGGCAAGCAATTGACTGGTGCGTGTACGCTGATTCTAATTTACTTTTTGCTCAGTGGTTTGTACTTACGTTTCCCGAAAAAGCACTCTCTGAAACAATGGTTAGCCATTAAACCACAGCTCAAAGGGCGTAATTTTCTTTGGGACTTACATGCCGTTGTGGGGACATGGGTGATGGTGTTTTACCTGATGTTTGCATGTACAGGACTGTTCTGGTCGTATGACTGGTGGCGTGCAGGCATGTTTAAAGTCATGGGCGTAGAAAATACCCGTATGGGTGGCAAGGGGAAACCTGAAGGTCGTCCGCCGCAAGGTATGCAACAGCATGAAGAAGGGCAACAGCGTGGTGGTTCGCAAGGACAACGTCCACAGAATGGGCAAGATCATGGATCTGATGCTGAGCAAGATTCTGCATTGCCAAATCCATTGGTTCAGCAAGAACTCAACCAAGCTTGGACAGGTTTTACCACGCAAGTTGCCCGTGCATATTCAACGGTGACGTTTAATATTCCACAACAAGCTGATGGTCGTGTGAAAATTTCGTTTGTTGATGCCGTTCCACAAAATGAACGTGCGCGTAATAGTGCTGAATTTAATACTCAAAACAATCAACTAGAAAAAGTTGATTTATATGCCAATAAAAAGCTAAATCAGCAAATTATGTCAGGCATGTTGCCTGTACACCGTGGCAGCTTCTTTGGTCCCGTGTATCAGTTTTTTGCGATGCTTTCTGCATTCGCAATGCCGCTGTTCTTTGTAACAGGCTGGATGCTGTATTTAAAACGCCGTAAGCAAAAACGCCTGACTTTGGCAGCGCATGCAGGTTTGAGCGCTGAGCAAGTAGCATTGACCGAGCAAACATGGCTGATTAACTATGCAACGCAAACAGGCACAGCCGAGCAACTGGCTTGGGCAACAGGTAAATCCCTACAACAAGCAGGACTTGGCGTTGTGGTGAAGTCGGTACAGCAACTGACTGCACACGATTTGCAACAGGCACAGCAAGCCCTGTTTATTGTCAGTACTTATGGTACAGCTTCAGCACCAGACTTAGCGGTGGGTTTTAGCAAGCAACTCATGCAGCAGCCTATTGATTTAGCTCAGCTTGATTATGCTGTTCTGGCGTTAGGCTCAAAAGAATATCCAGAAAGTTTCTGTCATTTTGGTCATGCAGTCGATACGTGGCTGACTCGACAAGGGGCAAAGCCATTATTCAAACTGATTGAAGTCGATAATGCCAATCCAAAACACATTCAGCAGTGGTATGAAGCATTGGCTGAAGTGACGGCGAGTGATGTTCAACACGTTGAGATTCAAAAGCAATTTTCAACATGGATGCTCAGCAAACGTGAATTGCTCAATCCAAACAGCTTAGGTGCACCAGCTTTCCATTTAGAATTCAATACCTCAAACAATGTAACATGGCAGGCGGGGGATATTGCAGAAATACAGCCGCAAAATTCTATTGAGTGTATTGAGCAGTTCTTACAGCAGCAAAGTATTTCAATTGAAAGTATGACCAGTCAAGGTTTAAAAATTGTTGATGCTTTAAGAAGTAAAAACCTCACTCAGGCAATAATTGCTTATGCATCATTAGATGAACTACTTGAGCAATTACCTGAATTGCCATTGCGTGAATACTCGATAGCCAGTATTCCTGAGCAGCAGTATTTGCAGTTGGTCGTGCGACAAAAAACCGATGCACATGGTCATTTAGGACTAGGTTCAGGTTGGTTAACACAACATAGCCATGTTGATGAAGAAATGGCGATTGCGATTCGTAGTAATCCATCTTTCCATTTGATTGAAGATGATCGACCAATCATCTGTATTGGGAACGGGACAGGTATTGCAGGTTTATTGAGCTTACTTAAACAGCGTGTTCAGCAAAGTCAGGGTCGTAACTGGTTAATTTTTGGTGAACGTCAGCGTGAGTATGATTATTTCTATCAAAACCAGTTAGAAGCGTGGCAAGCCGAAGGCATGTTGCAGCGTCTAGATTTAGCTTTTTCACGTGATCAGGCAGAGAAACAATATGTACATCACCGCTTACGTGAACAAGCTGAGGTATTAAAAGGTTGGGTTGCCGATGGTGCTGTGTTGTATGTTTGCGGCAGTATCCAAGGTATGGCAAGTGATGTCGATCAGGCTTTGCAAGAGATTTTAGGCGTTAATCAGTTGCAGCATTTGCGTGATACAGGGCGTTATCGCCGTGACGTGTATTAATTACTAAGCCCCTGACTAAATACCCATCCATCAAATTGCCAGAAGGTTTCGGCTTTCTGGCAATTTTTTTGTTTGTAGATCAGAAAATAGATGGCTTTTAAAGTTTCTGTATTATCATAAATATTCTATAAAAATTAGACTGTCCAAGCTGAGGTTTTAGGCATTTGTTGAGATTATTTCGCTTGACGGTGTGGAAGGGAGTCAGTTTTTGCTAAAATGCGCCACTTGGATTGGTCGGTAAGCCAAACGTTTACGCATTTTAATTTTGAAACTTTAAAGGCATGAATTGATATGACAGACAGTAAAATCATGGCTGATCTTTCCTCCCATACCCCAATGATGCATTGGTTTTTATTTATTGATTTATAATAAAATATTTTAAAATTTATAAAAATAGTATACTAAAAAGTACACTTTTAAAATTTACTCACTGACAATAAAAAATATTCCATATAAATATCAAATCCTAAAAGTAACCCATCTACGGTAATACCTCTCCACATTTCTAATCCTTAACTTACTAGGGCGTGTCCTCTAGTTGAAATATTGCTTTCTAAAATTACTAGTTAGAAAAATCGCATAAGCAAGGATAAGTACAAATAAACATTAGACCTCTTGCGAAAGTTAATTTAAGAGCATCCAATTCATCATTCCAGCAATTAAATTCATTCTTAGACCAAAGCGTTTCCGTCTATTTCTATAGCGTTCTGTTAATATCCGAAAATGTTTAAG
>NZ_BKNN01000020.1 GCF_008993995.1 Acinetobacter brisouii | reverse complement strand
ACCAATATTTAAATAAATACATATCAGTTTTTTTAATTTAAATAATCAATATGCTTGTTAAGTATGCAAAAAATGCATCCAAATAGTGCAAAAAATGCATAATTTCAATAAGAAAATCTTAAGTATATTTTTGATCTGGCGATCTGTATTTGTATTTATTTACGAAATGTCTTAAGGTCAGAAAACAGAAAAATATCATTTGACTCATGTGTTAAAATTTCTCATTAGGCATGAAATTTGCTTTAAAAGAAACTGCAACCATAAAAGCATCATCATGATCAAGATGATTTACATTTAAGGAATAGAAAGAATGAAATCACGTGCTGCCGTTGCATTTGGCCCAGGTCAACCCTTACAGATTGTAGAAGTCGATGTTGCACCACCAAAAGCTGGTGAGGTTCTGATTAAAATTACCCATACAGGCGTTTGTCATACAGATGCATTTACTTTATCTGGTGATGACCCGAAGGTATCTTTCCTGCAATTTTAGGGCATGAAGGTGCGGGTATTGTTGTATAAGTGGGCGAGGGTGTAACTAGCGTGCAAGCTGGTGATCATGTTATTCCATTATATACAGCTGAATGTGGCGAATGTCTGTTCTGTAAATCTGGCAAAACTAACCTCTGTGTTGCAGTGCGTGCCACTCAAGGTAAAGGGGGCATGCCAGATGGAACAACCCGTTTTTCATACAATGGTGAGCCAATTTATCATTGTATGGGTTCTCAACCTTTAGTGAATATACGGTTGTAGCTGAAGTCTCTCTCGCAAAAATCAATCCTGAAGCCAATCCTGAGCAAGTCTGTCTATTAGGCTGTGGTGTAACAACAGGTATTGGCGCAGTACAGGTAATGTCAATGTAATGCGTTCAGCTTTAGAGTGTGCATTATTAAGGCATCACGATAGATTTTTGTTGTATATAAAAAACCTCAGCTTAAAGCTGAGGTTTCTTTGAGAAATGGCGTAACCATTTTTCGGATATTGGTTTGCGCATCTAAAACGGTCATAAAGGTATAGGCGCCAATAAATTTTCTGCTAATAAACATAAACTCTTTAGGTGGCACACTAAAATAGCGTGAAGCCATTGATTTACTTGCACGTTGCATCACGCGGCTATGCAATTGGCTCGCTTTCCAGTTATAACGGTTCTGTTCATCCATGACGCCAGCAGGAAGGTCAGGGTTATTGTGTAAACTGCTAAATGGTTCAGTTGCCAACAAAAAGACTTTTGCCATATCGGGTTTAATGCTAGCAGGAATATTGTCAAAGAAGTCATAGCCTGTCATGGCATCGACCATATGTGCTAAGTCGTGTTCATAGCCTGCATGAATCAGATTATGCGCAACAGTCAATAAAGTCTGATCAAATTGGCGAATTGCCCCAAAATCTAGTAATACAATTTGGTCTTGTACATCTTGTCCATTGCCTAAACGAACAAGATAATTGCCAAAGTTTGGATCAGTTTGCATTTCTCCCCATTCAAATAATTCACGAATGGCGATTTCAAGAGAAGCTTCACCTAGCAGATTTCGGCGTTGTTGTGGTAATGACAACATGACAGGACTATTGACAGGAACACCCTGTTCAAAGGTCATACATAGCACTTGTTTTGTGCAATATTCATCAATAATTTGGGGAACAATATAGCGAGAATCATTTCGTAGGTAGTTTGCAAAGCGTTGGGTTGTAGCGGCTTCAACTTGGTAGTTGACTTCACGATGCATCATTTCACGGACTTCATCAAACCACTGATCAAACTCACGGGTTTGTGGCACCATATTGGTCAGACGAATCATGCTACGAAATAGATTCATGTCGGAATCTATGGCATCTGCAACACCTGGGTATTGAATTTTTAAAACAATATCTAAGCCATCTGATTTACGCTTAGCACGATGTACCTGTGCTAAAGAGGCTGTACCAATGGGTTCAGGGTTAATCTCTAAGTCATAAAAGCGATTGCCTAATTCCTGTTTTAAGTGAGGTTCAATAGCGAACCATTCTAGTGCAACAGTTTGATTATTTAAGGTATTTAAGGCTTGTGTAATTTCTTCAGGTAAAAAATGTTCACCATATAACGCCATCATTTGCCCAATTTTGACAATCGAGCCTTTAAGTTTGCCAATTTCTGATACTAAATAATCAGCTTGTTCTTTGAGGGCTTTTTTGCGCTTACGTTCTTTTTCTTCTTCGTTGGAAAACATGGTCGTGGCATTGGAAGTCGCCCAACGCGTTCCTGCCAATAAAGATGCTTTTACAATGGATAAACGTCGATCTATGGAAGATGTTTTTAAATTCTTTAATTTATCTTTCTGACCTGACATTGAACACAATCCTTAAAAAACGGAAGATTTGGGCATAAGGGATTTATTGTAACGAAAAAAAAGTGCTTCGTGCGTATTAAAACGGTTTAATACGGATATTGTTGTAGGATTTTGCAGTCTTTTACGCCGTTTCTCAGGCAATCTTCTATAATGGTTTATCGCCTAATCAATGAGTATGGGAGTCAATGTGAGTTATAAGCATAATAATCTCATGGCAATGCGTAAACATTATTGGAATGACACTTCAGTAAAAGTACAACAAGAAAAACAGGCATTATGGCAGTTGCTGCAACAACAGCAGCTTTTTGCCACATTGCATGAAGATGATGTGAAGTATTTTTTCTTTACTTTACCCAGTGAAGTGATTGTTAAAGGTTATGCACTTGGTTTTGAGCATCAACGCGTACAAAGCATGATGCGACAGCACATCACTGAAAATAAATCACGCCTAGAGCGGCGTGAGTTATTTAAAATCAAATACAGAATGTAAAGCAGCAAACATAAACGCATTAGTCTGCCTTTTATATAGGCATTAGCGTGACAGGTTTTTAAAAATATGATGTAACTGTGTTAATAGCTTTTCGATTTGTAGTGGTGTTAAACCTGTAAAAGCTTGTTCAAGTACAATTCCAGTTAAGTCATTGACTTTTTTTAGAATTTCTTGACCTTTTTCGGTGAGTACAACACGGGTAATACGTGCATCTTCTGGGCATGAATAGGTGTTGACATAGCCTTCATCTTTAAGGCGATAAACCAATTTGGTTGTGGTCGACATTTTAGAAATCAACATTTCTGAAAGTTCAGAAACACTCGCATTTGGTTTAAGTAATAACGCACCTAGAACACGGCGGCGAGAGTTGTCCATACCGTATTTTTTTAATACGTGATCGACATTTTCAACGTATTTTTGATGAATCTGGCTAATCCAATAAAATGGAAAGTTGTTAATCTGAATATTATCCGAAGCGGGTAAATATTTTGCATACTTTTTAGTCATGTTGTTGCAAGCCTGTTTTTGTATTTACTAGGATTATATTGCGAAAAAAATCACGTAAAAAGTGCATCTTATCTAAAAAGTGTAATTTTTATATATCTTTAGCATAAACGTTTGTAAATAAAAGGAATATTTTTTCATCCCTAAAAATAAATGAGAAACATTTAAAAAAATAATGCCACCAATTTGATCAAAAAGAGGTCAGGAAAAAGGTTTCCTGACCTACGTGGTATTTTATTTAAACATTGAAACGGAAATGCATGACATCGCCATCTTGAACAATGTAAGTTTTACCTTCTAAGCGCCATTTACCAGCTTCTTTAGCGCCTGATTCACCGTTGTATTGAACAAAGTCGTTATATGCGACAACTTCAGCACGAATAAAGCCTTTTTCAAAGTCAGTGTGAATTACGCCAGCCGCTTGTGGCGCAGTTGCACCGACTTTAACCGTCCATGCACGAACTTCTTGTACACCCGCAGTAAAGTAAGTTTGTAAGCCAAGTAGGCGATAACCTGCACGGATAACCACGTTTAGACCCGGCTCTTCCATGCCCATTGCTTCGAGGAATTCAGCACGTTCATCATCTTCAAGTAATGAAATTTCAGCTTCAATTTGATTGCACAATGGAACAACGATTGCATTTTCTTCTTCAGCAAGCTTGCGAACAGCTTCTAGATGAGGGTTATTTTCAAATCCCTCTTCTGCAACGTTGGCAATATACATGGTCGGTTTAAGCGTCAATAAACCGTAACCACGCAATAGTTTACGATCATCATCGGACAAGTCAGCTGCACGAGCAGGTTTACCTTCATCGAGCAAGGGTAAAATGCGTTCAAGTACGGCTTTGGTTGCAACGGCTTCTTTGTCGCCGCCTTTTGCAACTTTGGTTAAACGAACCAATGATTTGTTGACTGTTTCCAAGTCAGCAAGTGCAAGTTCTGTATTAATGGTCGCAATGTCATCGAGTGGATCGATTTTACCATTGACATGAATGACATTTTCATCTTCAAAACAGCGTACTACATGTGCAATCGCATCAGTTTCGCGAATATTGGCCAAGAATTGGTTACCTAAGCCTTCACCTTTAGATGCACCAGCCACAAGACCTGCAATGTCTACAAATTCCATTGTGGTGGGTAAAATACGTTGTGGATTCACAATCGCAGCTAGTTTGTCTAGACGTGCATCGGGAACGGGTACAATCCCTGTATTCGGTTCAATTGTACAAAATGGGAAATTTTCCGCAGCAATTGCAGCTTTGGTTAATGCATTAAAAAGCGTTGATTTGCCGACGTTTGGTAGACCAACAATACCACAGTTAAAACCCATGCAAGACTCACAAAAGTTGTTATGTAAAATTGCCGATGATTTTACAACAAAGCCAGTCTAAAGTCAGGTCATGATCGTGGATTGCATCTGTGAAAGTTTTTATTTTACTAATTTTACGACAACATCTCGGTAGAAATGAGCATTGAGTTTCAACGCTTTCCTGACTAAAGTAATAGGGTATGGGTGGGTTGCTAGCTAAAATTGTGATGAATATGGGGGCATTATGCGTACTTTATATCAATTTCCATTGTCCCATTTTTGCGAAAAAGCACGTTGGTTACTTGATCATAAAGAATTAGATTTTGTTGCACATAATTTAGTGCCAGGTTTTCATCGTGCATTTGCGCGCTTAAAAACAGGGCAAAATCATTTACCAATTTTAAAAGATGGGACGCACTGGATTGCAGATTCAACCCAGATTGCACACTATTTAGATGATCGTTACCCAGAGCATGGTCTATTGCCAAATCGTTTTGGACAACGTGAAGCAGTACTCCAAATCAATCATCAGGCGAATATCCTTGGAACACATGTGCGGCAGTGGGTGTGGTCACAAATGATCATCCGTAATAATCCGCTGGATGTGTTGCTGGGTGAAACAGGATATTTACGCAAATTTGAGAAGTATTCTAAACCTGTCTTAAAAACTTTGGTCAATCGTAGTTTTCAGTTGGAAGCAGAAAAAATTGCTGAGTCGCAGCGGGCAATTTTAAGCTTTGCAGAACAGTTTAAGTTGCCCTCTCGTTATTTGGTTGCAGAACGGCTGACGCTCGCAGATATTGCGGTGTGTTCAATGTTTGCACCTTTGTTAAATATTGCAGGGACACCGTGGGAGTTGGAAACCTTTGATAGTGTGTCAGAGCAAGCCTATGCATTTTCAAGTCAACTGCAAGCTTTAGCTGTTGGGCAATATGTACACCAGATTTATGCGGAAGAACGTCAGGCTCGTGTGGATTGGCGTGGCATTTAGACAGTTTTAATTAGCTTGTTTTGTGGATACATTATTTTTCTAATGAAAATCTGTAGTGACAGTCGTAATTGATATTAATTCAATCAAAACAAGGTTATTTATTAGACATCTTCTGGAAGTAGACAGATAGGTCGCTAATTTTAGCGACCTAAACGCCAAACATATTGTTATCTAAGTTTGATTTTCTGAAGAATATAGTTTTTATTTAAAATGACTTACCGAGAGAGGTATTTAGCGAACAGAAAATTTCTTGGCAAAGCTTACACAGCCTACCACTAGTAAACTGGTTAGAAACATTGACCAGCCGACAGGCTCATGCAAAATAATTGCGGATAAACCCAGACCCAAAAAAGGCTGTAGTAATTGTAATTGCCCCACTGCAACCACGCCGCCTGTGGCTAAGCCGTGATACCAAAAAATAAATCCAATAAACATGCTAAATAGAGACACATAAAGTAATCCTAAAGATGCGCTGAATGTGACATGACTAAAGCTCTGAGGGAAATAATAGATGCTGCCAAATAACATGAATGGAAGTGTTAAGATCAGCGCCCAAGAAATAACATGTAAACCACCCAAATCTTTCGATAAACGACCACCTTCGGCATAACCTAGTCCACAAAGTAAAATTGCTGCCAGCATATACAAATCCGCAGAAATCGGGTGTTGTGTCTGCGGTGACATATAGATGAAAGCAATAATGCTACAACTGCCAAGCATTGCAAACAGCCAAAATTGATAAGGTGGTTTCTTCTCACCCAATAGGATGGCAAAAATAGCAGTTGCTAAAGGCAATAATCCAACGAATACAATCGAATAAGATGCACTCATTTGTTTGAGTGCCAATGCTGTAAATAAAGGAAAGCCTAATACGACTCCAATGGCAACCAGTATGAGTGATCTAAACTGAGCGATAGAGGGTAAACGCTGTTTAAAGCAAAGTACGGTACATAAAGCCAAAATACCTGCAATCAGTGCGCGGATTGACGTTAAAAACGCAGGGCTAAATCCGACAACAGCCAAACGTGTTGCAGGTAGCGAACCTGCAAAAATACACACGCCACAAAATCCACTTAACCAACCACGTGAAATATTCAACATTGAGAAACTCTCCATCCAATGATCTGAATGTATAAAATGAGAGGCTTGTTGAAACAGCCACAAAGCCATACAATTTAATAAAACTGTTAGGGTATAAAAATTACAACTGTTATGGACGAGTTCACTACATCGAGTAAAATTGAACGGGTAAAAGCCCATATTCATCAACAAATTGAAAACCGAATTTTGGTTGCAGGCTCGCGTTTGCCATCCCTCAGGCAACTTGCAGAGCAGTTGGATGTGTCTATTTCAACGGTCATAGAAGCTTATGCGCGTTTGGTCACGGAGCAACGGATTGAGGCTAGAGCGGGGTCTGGTTATTTTGTCACTGGCATTCGTGCATCTTATGCCTTTACGGCAATCGCACCCCGTTTAGATCGTGATGTCAATCCATTATGGATTTCTCGGCAGTCTTTAGAGGCCGATGCAAGTCACTTAAAACCAGGCTGTGGCTGGCTTCCTGAACACTGGATGCCAGAAGATTTGATTCGTAAGTCTTTACGAGCTGTTTCACGATCAACAACATCGCATTTGGTGAGTTATGGTCAACCCTTGGGTTTTGCCGAGCTTCGACATTTAATTGCTCAGCGCATGCAGACCACAGGTGTAACTGCGCATCCTGATCAAATTTTATTGACCGATAGTGGTACACATGCCATTCATTTAGTGTGTCGACTTTTTCTCAATCCAAATGATGTTGTACTGATTGATGACCCTTGTTATTTCAATTTCCATGCTTTGCTAAAAACACATCAGGTCAAAACCATTTCGATTCCTTGGACGGCGACAGGCCCAGATCTGGAACAGTTTCGAGAGGCTTTAGCACATAAACCGCGACTTTATATCACCAATTCGGGTATTCATAATCCAACGGGTGGTCAGTTGTCGCTTGCAACAGCTTATCAAGTTCTGAAAATGGTCGAGCAAACCGATTTAATTATTGTGGAAGATGATATTTTTGCAGACTTTGAATATATGCCTGCACCACGCTATGCGGTATTGAACGGTTTTGCTCAGGTGATCCAAATTGGGAGTTTTTCTAAAACACTTTCTGCTTCAATGCGTTGTGGTTATATTGCGACGCAACAACAATGGGTTGAGCAATTAATTGATCTGAAAATCGCGACCAGTTTTAACAATAATCAGCTCAGTACAGAACTAATTTATCATGCCTTAACCGACAATGCTTACCGAAAACATGTGGAGTGGTTAAAGCAGCAATTGGCATTGGCAATGAGTAAAACCATACAGAAATTGGCCCCTTTAGGCATTCGTCCTTGGTTGATTCCGCAATCGGGAATGTTCTTATGGTGTCAGTTGCCAGAAGGATATTCAGCGCAGCAAATTTCTAAACTGTGTTTGCAAGAAGGCATTATTTTAGCGCCTGGCAACGTGTTTAGTGTGCGCCAATCTGCTGACCAGTTTTTACGTTTCAATGTGGCGCAGTCAGCAGATCAACGGATTTATCAGGTATTGCAACGTGTGATGCAACAGCTTGGTTGATGCATGATTAACGTAAAAATAGACGGAAAATCAGTTTTTGTAGCCATGTGCCATACGGTGGGTAGATCAGTTTCATCAAACTGAATTTTGGACGGACAAAGACAGATTTGGCATGGCTAAAAGTCAAAAAACCTTCATGTCCATGATAATGTCCAAGCCCTGAAGCACCAACACCTCCAAAAGGTAAGTCGTCCTGTGCAACGTGAACCAAGGTTTCATTTAAACAGACCCCACCGCTATGTGTGTGCTTGATAAAGTGCTGCTGCTCATTTTTGTCGTAACCAAAATAATACAGCGCTAATGGACGTGGACGCTGATTGATATAGTCGATCACTTCATCAATATGCTGATAGGTTAAAATTGGCAAGATCGAACCAAAAATTTCATTTTGCATCAGCAACATATCATCATGTACATTTTGTACCAGATAATGTCCGAAATGCTGCTCAGTTGCAGGGTAAAGCGAGGTAATCTTGGCTCCTTGTGCTTGTGCATCATCTAAATAGCTCTGTAGACGATGGGTTTGACGTGTATTGATAATTTGACTGCAATCAGGATTGTGAGCGAGTTCAGGATAAAATTCCCGAGTGACATTTTTGTACGTTTCAATAAAGCGATTGAGCAAGTTTTCAGGAACAAAAACATAATCAGGCGCGACACAGGTTTGCCCAGCATTGATGGCTTTGCCAAACGCAATTCGACGTACAGATTCTTCAAACGGCGCATCTTTACCTAAAATGCTTGGTGATTTACCACCTAACTCTAAAGTGACAGGGGTTAAGTGTTCCGATGCTGCCTGCATGACTTGTCGACCAATCGAGGTTGCACCTGTAAACAGTAAGTGATCGAAGGGCAGTGTGGAAAACTTAGCAGCGATTTGATGATCTCCAGTGATCACACACACCAAATCTTCAGGGAAAACTTCAGCCAATATGGTTTTAAATAAGGCTGAGAAATTGGGCGTAAATTCACTCATTTTCAGCATCACCCGATTACCTGCAGCTAGGGCTTGGCAAAGCGGGCCAATTGCCAGAAACAAAGGGTAATTCCACGGCACAATGATGCCAACCATACCCAAAGGTTGATACAGCACATAAGCCTGAGCAGGTTGAAATAAAATACTGACTTGACGGCGACTCGGTTTCATCCATTTTTTAAGATGTTTCAGACTGTGCTGAATGCCCATAATGCTCGGCAACATTTCTACCAGTTGGGTTTCATCGCTACTGCGATGTCCAAAATCGGCAGAAATCGCAGCAATGATCGTATCTTGGTGTTTGAGTAATAAAGTTTTTAATTGTTTTAGCCAAGTGCGGCGTTGTTCTAGCGTTGGATATTGGGCGGTTAAAAAAGCCTTTTTTTGTTGTTGGAAAATATGATCAAGGTATTCTGCTGAATCGGTCATCGTGCCAAAAGTCTTGGAAAGTATCACTGCATACTAACTGAAAAAGTTGTGATATCGAATTGGATTTGTGAATCTTGAGTTTCCTTATTAACGATATAGAAATCAAAAAAGAGCATGATTGAGTATCTTCTTAGACTAAAGTTGTAAACCATTCTTAAAAATAGCCAATTAAACACATATTTTTTTCTATCTTTATGATTATTCGAATGAATTATAAATTTTAAACACTCACTTTAAAAGAAAAGTGAAATAAATTTCTATTTATATTGGTCTGACCAATATATAAAATATTTAGACCAATCTTGATCTTTTGGGTGTGAATAATTACTATTCGGCAACAAATCGATGCTTTTTGAATAAATTGGTCTGACCAATAATGAGAGCATTGGATGTCTATAAATATCGCCGAAGCATTTCAAGGAGAAGAGAATGCTACAACAATGGCAACAAATTTATGATCCTATGGGTAATGTCTGGCTATCTAGCCTAGTTGCCTTGATCCCTATTATTTTCTTTTTCCTTGCTCTGGCTGTATTTCGTCTGAAAGGCAGCGTAGCGGGAACGATTACTGTTGTTCTGGCATTGCTGGTATCGTTATTTGCATACCAAATGCCAACCAGTATGGCTTTTGCATCTATCGTTTATGGTTTCTTTTATGGGCTTTGGCCAATTTCTTGGATCATTATTGGTGCGGTGTTCCTCTACAAAGTTTCGGTAAAAACTGGGCAATTCGATGTAATTCGCTCAAGTATTCTGTCGATTACAGAAGATCAGCGTTTACAAATGCTCTTGGTGGGCTTTGCTTTTGGTACTTTCCTTGAAGGTGCTGCGGGCTTTGGTGCGCCAGTGGCTATTACTGCTGCATTGTTGGTTGGTCTAGGCTTTAAACCATTGTATGCCGCTGGTTTGTGCTTGATTGTGAATACTGCACCTGTGGCATTTGGTGCGATGGGGATTCCAATTATTGTGGCGGGTCAGGTTTCAGGTGTTGAAACTCATGCCATTAGCCAAATGGTCGGTCGTCAATTACCGCTTGTTGTGCCGATTGTTCTGATCTGGATCATGGCGATTATGGATGGCTGGCGTGGTGTTAAAGAAACATGGCCTGCGATCTTGGTCGGTGGTGGTGCATTCTCATTGGCACAATACCTGACTTCAAACTTTGTTGGCCCTGAACTTCCAGACATTACTGCGGCAATTGCTTCTTTGATCAGTTTAACTGTTTTACTTAAGTTCTGGAAACCAAAACATATTTTCCGTTTCTCTGATGAAGATGGTGTGGTTGATAACACAATTTTAGAACAGCAAAAGCAAAAACATACTGCGGGTCAAATCTTTAAAGCTTGGTCTCCATTTATGATTTTGACCGCAATGGTCACATTGTGGAGCATCAAGCCATTCAAGAGCTTGTTTGCCAAAGATGGTGCATTACATGATTGGGTAATTGCCATCAAAGTCCCATATTTGCATCAATTGGTACAAAAAATGCCACCAGTAGTAGGCAAACCGACTGATTATGATGCGATCTTTAAATTTGACTGGTTCTCTGCGACAGGTACAGCAATCATTTTTGCAGCGATCATTTCGATTGTTGTATTGAAAATGCGTCCTGCTGCGGCAGTTGCAACTTTTGCTGAAACCGTGAAAGAGTTAAAAACACCGATCTATTCGATTGGCATGGTACTTTCATTTGCCTTCATTGCGAACTACTCAGGCATGTCAGCAACATTGGCATTGGCTTTGGCGCATACTGGTCAAGCATTTACCTTCTTCTCGCCATTCTTAGGCTGGATGGGTGTGTTCTTGACAGGTTCAGATACTTCTGCAAATGCCTTGTTCAGTGCATTGCAAGCGACGACTGCACATCAAATTGGCGTGCCAGACGTATTGCTTGTTGCTGCAAACACTTCAGGTGGTGTAACAGGTAAGATGATTTCACCGCAATCAATCGCCATTGCGTGTGCTGCGGTCGGTTTGGTCGGTAAAGAATCTGATTTATTCCGTTTCACTGTGAAGCACAGTATCGCATTTACTGTGATGATTGGTATTATCATTACCCTTCAAGCCTATGTTTTTCCATGGATGATTCCATGAGTTGCAGATTGACCGAAGGGAAGTAAGATGAAAATAGCCGATCGCGTAGTACAAAGCCTGTATGACTTGATAGAAAAGCAAAGTATGCAGGTGGGTGATCGGCTACCTTCAGAACGTCAACTGTGTGAACAACTCAGTGTTTCACGCTCCTCATTACGTGAAGCACTCCAAAAACTCTCAAGTCAAGGTGTGATTGCGAGTCGTGTTGGGGTGGGAACCTATTTGGCAAAACGCCCTCAAAGTGATTGGTCTGACCAATTTATTATTCAGCCGCTCAGTGATCTGATTGATCAAGACCCGTTATATCGTTTTGATGTTCAGGAAGCACGCCTGATTTTAGAGGGTGGCACAGCTTGGTATGCAGCGCAGCGTTCAACTGAAGAAGATCGTGCCAAGATTCATCATTATTATGATCAGGTGTTACATTTCCAGTCGATTGGTGATGCAGATAAAGCCTCGGCATCGGATGCAAACTTTCATTTGGCGATTGCTGAAGCCTCTCACAATATTGTATTGACGCAGATGATGCGGAGTCTGTTTGACTTATTGCAATACAACGTGGTACTGGGTCGTAAAAAGATTTATACCGATGCACATCAATTTGGACAATTACACTTGCAGCACTTTCAGGTGATGGATGCCATCGATAAACAAGATCCCGAATTGGCACGTTCATCGGTTTGTGAGCATATCGGATTTATTATTCAACAGGTGCGTGCGATTGACGAAGCTGAAGCTCGTCTAAAACGCTCATCTCGCTTAAAAAGGATCGATTTATCATGATCATTTCTTCCTCAAATGACTACCGCGAAGCGGCACGACGTCGTTTGCCACCATTTTTGTTCCACTATATCGATGGTGGGGCTTATGCAGAATATACTTTAAAACGAAACGTCGAAGATTTATCTCAAATTGCACTGCGTCAGCGTGTACTCAATGATATGTCTCAACTGAGTCTTGAAACCAAGATTTTTGATGAAACATTGTCGATGCCTGTAGCGTTGTCACCTGTGGGTTTGACAGGCATGTATGCCCGCCGTGGTGAAGTGCAAGCCGCAGTTGCTGCCGATAAAAAAGGCATTCCATTTACCTTATCAACCGTTTCTGTTTGCCCGATTGAAGAAGTTACCCCAGCGATTCAACGCCCAATGTGGTTTCAGTTGTATGTACTGCGTGACCGTGGTTTTATGAAAAATGCCTTGGAACGTGCTAAAGCGGCAGGTTGCTCAACATTGGTCTTTACGGTGGATATGCCAGTACCAGGGGCGCGTTACCGTGATGCTCATTCGGGTATGAGTGGGCCAAATGCAGCGATGCGCCGTTATTTACAGTCTTTTGCACATCCACATTGGGCATGGAATGTGGGCTTGCTTGGTCGTCCGCATGACTTAGGTAATATCTCTAAATATTTGGGTAAACCGACAGGTCTGGAAGATTATATTGGCTGGTTAGGTGCAAACTTTGACCCATCTATTTCATGGAAAGACTTGGAGTGGATCCGTGATTTCTGGGATGGCCCAATGGTGATTAAAGGGATTTTAGACCCAGAAGATGCCAAAGATGCGGTACGTTTTGGTGCAGATGGGATTGTGGTCTCCAATCATGGTGGTCGTCAGCTCGACGGTGTTTTATCAACCACCCGTGCTTTACCTGCGATTGCAGATGCCGTGAAAGGTGATTTAAAAATTTTGGTGGATTCAGGTATTCGTAATGGCTTGGATGTCGTACGTATGCTAGCCATGGGTGCCGATCTGTGTATGTTAGGACGTGCATTTGTCTATGCACTCGGCGCAGAAGGTGGGCAGGGTGTATCTAACTTACTGGAACTGATTGATAAGGAAATGCGAGTCGCAATGACCTTAACGGGTGCGAAAACCATTCAAGATATCAATTCAGATTGCCTTGTGAATTTAGAACGTCTAGCAAAATAAGAGAATACTTATGTCGCACGCAAATCACGCTCAAACGATTCAGCAGTTAAAAAAAATCGTAGGTGAACAACATGTCCTGACTGATGATCAGCATACGCGTTTGTACCGTCAAGGACGCCGTTTTGGTGAAGGTAAAGTTTTGGCAGTGGTTGTGCCAGCGAACTTGCTGGAGCAATGGCAAGTCTTGCAAGCTGCGGTAGATGCGGATTGTATCGTGATTATGCAGGCTGCCAATACAGGTTTAACAGGTGGCTCAACACCGTATGGTGATGACTATGATCGTCCTGTGGTGTTGATCAGCACACGTCGCTTGGCGGGTATTCAAGTGATTAATGATGGTAAGCAAGTGATTTGTTTACCAGGCGCCACACTGGATGCCCTTGAGCGTGAATTGGCACAATATAACCGTGAACCACATTCTGTGATTGGTTCATCGTGTATTGGTGCATCAGTTTTGGGTGGTGTATGTAATAACTCGGGTGGGGCTTTGGTACGCCGTGGGCCTGCTTATACTGAGTTGGCACTTTATGCGCGTGTGACAGAGCAGGGCAAACTTGAGTTGGTCAACCATCTAGGTGTCAACTTGGGTCAAACCCCTGAAGAAATTTTGACACGCCTACAACAAAATCAATATCAACCGGGTGATATCGAGAATTCGGAACATCGCTGTGCGTCAGATCATCATTATGCCCATGATGTTTGTCAGGTCGATGAAGCAACACCTGCACGTTTTAATGCTGATCCAAGCCGTTTGTTTGAAGCTTCGGGCTCGGCAGGTAAAGTGTGTGTTTTTGCAGTACGTCTAGACACCTTTGAAAAAATCAAAAGTCAGGTGTTTTATGTGGGTTCAAATTCCATTCATGATTTGACTGCAATTCGTCGTTTCTTGTTGCAAGATTTACCTCGCATTCCGATTGCAGGCGAATATATTCACCGAGTGGCGTATGACATAGGCGCTGAGTACGGTAAAGATACCTTTGTCTTTATTGAGAAGTTTGGTACAGCCAAAGTACCACAAGCCTTTGCCATGAAAGATAAGGTTGATGGTTTCTTAGAAAAATTTGGGGTGCGTGGCTTGACCGATAAGGTCTTGCAAATCATGACCCATTTCTTGCCAAATCATTTGCCGAAACGCATGAACCAGTTCCGTGATTTATACGAGCATCATTTGATCTTGCGTATTGAAGATCAGGATGTAGCTCAGGTTCAGCAGTTTTTAGCTGGTTACTTTGCTGAGCATCGTGAAACTGGCAACTACTTCTTATGTGATACCGATGAAGGGCGTAAAGCATTCTTGCATCGTTTTGCGGTTGCAGGCGCTGCCATTCGTTATCGGGATACTCATCGTAGCGAAGTCGAAGACATTGTGGCATTGGACATTGCTTTACGCCGTAATGACCGTGATTGGCTAGAAACCTTACCGAAAGAGATGGATGAGAAAATTATCCATAAACTTTATTATGGGCATTTCTTATGTCATGTGTTCCATCAGGACTATATCGTGAAAAAAGGCGTTGATCCTTTGGATATGGAACATCAGATGTGGAAACTACTCGATCATCGTGGTGCTGAGTATCCAGCAGAGCACAATGTCGGACATTTATATGTGGCTAAGCCTGCCTTGAAACAGCATTATCAGAAACTTGATCCAACCAATAGCTTCAATGTCGGGATTGGACATACTTCAAAGTTAAAATATTGGAAGTCTAAGAATTCATAATTGCTTTAGAGAAAAAGCCACACAATCGTGTTAATGCCAGTCAGTTAAGCTGATTGGCATTTTTTCTTTGGATATTTTGCAGGTTTTGCTTTAATTACTCTCGGACACAGCCTATGCCTTTTTTCAGGTAATACATACATTTTTGAACTTTCTAATAAATGCTCTAAATGTCTAGGCAAATTACCTGCCGACTCTAAAGGCGTATGCCTCAATATATTGATAATACTCATTGATACGATCTTTGGCATGCCTCGATCCTGCAATGCTTGCTCTAATGCATCGAGCACCATATCGGTATTCATTCGTGTAGATACTTTCCATCCAACAATGGCTCGTGAGAACACATCAATCATAAATGCGGTATACACCCAACCTGATTTGGTTTGAATATAGGTAAAATCACTTACCTGAGAAGCACTGCTTCGCAAGGATTAGGCTGATCAGCTCTAAAATTCCGTTTCACCAAGTCAGGAGCTCGTTTTTGATCATCTCTACTACGTGTGGTTTATTTGTTCTTACCACGCCAAACACCCTGTATACCTAGCTTTTGCATCAATCGAAACACAGTACAACGGGCTATCATATAGCCTTCACGTTTCAATTGTTGCCATACTTTACGTATGCCATATTGACCTGAACTTTCCTTCCAAATATGTTTAATTTGTTCAGTATGATGCAGGTCATACAGATCCCGTTTTGCTCGATGTTCCCTTGCGAAGCAATGCTTCTCATCCACGAGATCTAAAGTTCGATAATAAGTTGAAGTTGCGATTGGTAGAATTCTACAAATCGCCTCAACACCGTATAGGTCTTTATGGTTATGAATGAAATCCACCATTATCTGTGTGGGCGGTCGAGCTCTGCCTGAGCAAAAAAAGCGGCTGCTTTACGTAGAATTTCATTGGCTCGTTGCAGTTCTTTATTTTCGCGTTCAAGTTGTTTAATGCGTTGTTGGTCTGAAAGCTGCTGTACTTTGATTGGATTCTGTTGATTTAAATGCTTCTGATGCTAGGAAAGTAGTGTTTCAGGGGTATGGTTTGATTTTTTCATTGGAGTAGTCTCTCAGAATATTGACTCTCCGACAAACTCAGTACGGTTCAGCTAACGTCAAGTTCACTTTGGGGGATGTAAAAATAGAGGCTGCTTTGATGTGGCTGGTCTATATAAAATATAATGCATAGCTTATGAAGAAAACTGCAAATGAGCGAATTGCTTAATCAGCAAACCTTTGAAAAATAAAACTTCTAAAGCAGAAAAAATGATTTAGGTATTCAGAAATCATAATGATTTAGAGTCACACTATTGTGCGCTAGACATGCTAACATAAAGCGCAAAATTTCCGTGTAGCTGGGTATATCAATGACTGAGGAAAGATTAACTCACCTTAAACAGCTTGAAGCTGAAAGTATTCATATTATTCGAGAAGTCGCTGCGGAATTTGAAAATCCCGTCATGCTTTACTCGATTGGTAAAGACTCAGCAGTAATGTTGCATTTGGCAATGAAGGCTTTTTATCCTGCAAAATTGCCATTTCCATTATTGCATGTGAATACTGGGTGGAAATTCAAGGACATGATCACTTTCCGTGATGACATGGTCAAACGACTTGGTCTTGAATTGATCGAACATAAAAATCTTGAGGGTATGGCACAGAACATTAACCCGTTCGATCACGGCAGCTCAAAATATACTGACATCATGAAAACGCAAGCCTTAAAGCAAGCGCTAGATAAATATCAATTTGATGCAGCATTTGGTGGTGCGCGCCGTGACGAAGAAAAATCACGTGCCAAAGAACGTGTGTATTCATTCCGTGACAGCAAACACCGCTGGGACCCAAAAAACCAACGCCCTGAGCTTTGGAATATTTACAACGGTAAAGTTAACAAAGGCGAAAGCATTCGTGTTTTCCCATTGTCGAACTGGACTGAGCTAGACATCTGGCAATACATCTATTTGGAAAGCATTCCATTGGTTCCGTTGTATTTGGCGGCTGAGCGCCCTGTGGTTGAACGTGATGGTACATTGATCATGATCGATGACGAACGTTTCCCATTGCGTGAAGGCGAAGTTCCACAAATGAAATCGGTACGTTTCCGTACCCTTGGCTGTTATCCGTTAACTGGTGCGGTTGAATCAACTGCGGACACCTTACCGGAAATTATCCAAGAAATGCTTTTAGCCACAAGTTCTGAACGTCAAGGTCGTATGATTGACCATGATGAAGCAGGCTCGATGGAAAAGAAAAAGCAAGAAGGTTATTTCTAATCTCTTTAGAAATTTCTCCTAACCCATCTTGAATAAAGAGGGGATAACTCCCGAAAAAAATGGAGGAAAGTCCTCCTTTATCAAAGGAGGATTTAGGTGGATTTAAAGATTAGAAACCGATTTCAACGAATTTGTGGAGTTTGAGCGATGTCGCATCAATCAGATTTAATTAGCCAAGATATTTTGGCGTATTTGAAACAACATGAAAACAAAGACTTATTGCGTTTTTTAACTTGCGGTAACGTCGATGATGGTAAAAGTACCTTAATTGGTCGTTTACTGTATGATTCAAAATTGATCTATGAAGATCAATTACAAGCAGTCACTCGTGACAGTAAGAAAGTCGGTACAACAGGTGATGCGCCTGACTTGGCACTTCTTGTTGATGGTCTGCAAGCAGAACGTGAGCAAGGGATTACCATTGATGTCGCTTATCGTTATTTCTCAACTGAAAAACGTAAGTTCATCATTGCTGATACTCCAGGGCATGAGCAGTACACACGTAACATGGCAACAGGTGCATCGACCTGTGACCTAGCGATCATCTTGATTGATGCGCGTTATGGTGTGCAAACTCAGACTCGTCGTCACACCTATATTGCGAGCCTATTGGGTATCAAGAACATTATTGTTGCCATCAACAAAATGGACTTGGTGGAATTTTCTGAAGCACGCTTCAATGAAATTCAAGCGGACTATGCAAACTTTGTGAGCCAGTTGGGTGACCGTCAGCCAAGTAACATCGTATTTACACCGATTTCAGCATTGAATGGCGATAACGTTGTCAACAAATCACCAAATACCCCATGGTATACAGGTGAAACGTTGATGGGTACTTTGGAATCTGTCGAAATCAGCCGTAATACAGCAAAACATGATTTCCGTTTCCCTGTACAGTACGTCAACCGTCCGAACCTCGACTTCCGTGGTTTCGCAGGTACGATTGCACTGGGTGAAATTAATGTCGGCGATAAAGTTGTGGCTTTACCATCTGGTAAGTCTTCAACTGTCAAAGAAATCGTGACATTTGATGGCAATCTTGAGCATGCATTTGCTGGTCAAGCGGTCACATTGACTTTGAATGATGAGATTGACGTATCACGTGGCAACATGTTGGTTCGCGCAGATCAAGGTGTTCCAACCATTTCACGTTCAGTCAAAGCAACTGTGGTGTGGATGGCAGATCACCCATTGGTGGTTGGCAAGCTGTATAACTTGAAAATTGGTACGCAAACTGTTCCTGCTAAAGTGACAGCGATTAACTTCCGTACCAATGTCAATACGCTTGAACATGTTCAGGTTGAAGCACTTGAGTTGAACGCAATTGCCAACGTGACCATCGAATTTGATGCACCAGTGGTATTTGACCGTTACCAAGACAGCCGTTACACAGGTTCATTTATCTTCATCGACCGTTTAAACAACGTGACTGTTGGCGCAGGTATGGTTGAAGAGTCTGTCGAGTGGACTGCGCATACAAGCCCAGTGACGGCTGAAGAACGTGCTGCACGTTTAGGTCAAAAACCTGCGGTATTAGCTGTGACTGCTGAAGTGTTTGCTCAAGCGCAACAGCTTGAACGCGCGTTGCTTGAAACTGGTGTGGTTGCGATTGCGAAATCAGGTTTCACTGCTGAACAAATCAGCTTGCTTCGTGAAACAGGTGTGGTCGTGATTGTGGATGATGCGGAACAAGCAGATTCAAGCGTGACTCAAACTGATTTTGATGCAGCAGTTCAATTCATTCAAGAATTAGTACAGCTTTAAGTTTCAGTTGGCTTAGTTTGAGATGCTTTTGCATCTCAACAGAGCGATAAAAAAGCCCAGTCAGTAGATTGGGCTTTTTGTTTCTGAGTGACATGAAATTTTTTAAAGCAGTGCGATAAAAATTCCTGCAAAAATAATCATACCCACCCAACGGTTATGCAAAAAAGTTTTAAAACAACGTTGAGGTTCACGCTTATGGGTTTGTGTCCATTGATAAATATAGTCTGCAATCACGATACACAAAGCAATCGTTCCATAAGGATGCAGGATATCTTCACGATATAAAGCTGCACCAATCAGAATGACACTAGCTGCCTGTAACAGGTTAATAATCGGAATATCGTAACGACCAAATAAAATTGCGGTAGATTTCACACCAATTTTTAAATCATATTCACGGTCAGTAATTGCGTACTGAGTGTCATAAGCAACCGTCCAAGCCAAGTTGCCGAAGTAAAGCAGCCAACAGGTTAAATCCAGTGGGCGTCCCATTGCGGTAAATGCCATGGGAATTGCCCAAGAAAATGCAGCACCGAGAAACACTTGTGGCAAATGCGTATAGCGTTTCATGAACGGATAAATGAACGCTAGAATTAATGCCCCAAAAGAACAGTAAAATGTGGCAATTGGTAGAAAGAACAGCAGACAAGCACTGGCAGCAACCAAAGCTAAAAATACCATGATGGCTTCAATTGGTTGAATTACGCCTGTTGCCAAAGGACGCTGTTTGGTGCGTGCCACATGACCATCGACCTTGCGGTCAGCAAAGTCATTGATGGCACAACCTGCTGCACGCATAAACACCACGCCGAGAAACATCACAAACAGGGTTTTAAAGTCAGGAATCCCTTTTGCTGCAACCCAAAGCGCCCACATGGTTGGCCATAAAACCAGTTCGGTGCCAATTGGTTTGTCAAAACGACACAGATAATAATAGGCTTGTAAGCGCTGTTGCCAGCGGGTGTGTTGTACCGTTGCCATAGCAGTCCTTATTACAATGTTTGTATAAAGCGTTCAAATGCAGGTAAAAAAGTTTCTTGGACAATAAATTTACAGCCATGCCAAGTATAACAACTTTGCCGAGTCCAGCCTTCACTTAGACGTAATACACGCCGTTCGCATTTAGGCGTGGTACGCTGAAATAAATAATGCCCAATTGGACGTTGCCCCAAATGCCGAAAACGACGAGCTTTACCTTGCAAACTTAAAATTGGAAAAATACTTTTAGCTCGTACCCAAGGTTCAGCTTCACAGCCATATAAATAGACGTCACGAACCCATGAAGTATGTTGCTGAGGCATACCTAACCATAAACTGTCTTGGCGTTGCATACGTTGAAAAGATTCTTGTAAGGGTTCAACCCGAAATGAGCCACCTGCAAGCTGAGTCAATTGTTGAGTCAGTGAACCTGAGGCATATAGCCAAGATTTTAGATGGGAATCTAGCCCTTGTGGGTCATGCTGAGTCATATGCCGTATCTTATTGCTTTTTCAGTCGTGTTGTTTGCCCGAAAGCCTACACGTTGCTTCAGCATTGTAATGTAACGAAGTTGATTGATGAAGTCATAAATTCCAAGAGAATGGAGTTTGTTCTGCTTTATAAGACTTTTCGGGTAATTTGACAGCATTTTTTAACGATAAATCTCTTATTTTAAATTGTATTTTTAATGGAATATGATCATATTCGGTACATTAATGTTGAATAACAATGAGAGGGAATTGCATGAAACTTTATATTTACGAACACTGCCCATTTTGTTTAAGAACCCGCATGATTAGTGGCTTAAAACAGCTTGATATGCAGTATGAAGTGATTATGGAAGGTGATGCAGAAACGCCAACACGTTTGGTGGGTAAAAAAGTTGTTCCAATTTTGCAAAAGCAAGATGGTACGCACATGACTGAAAGTCTGGATATTGTTCAGCATCTAGATCAATTGGCTGAGCCATCTTATGTGCAGGAAGTAGATGCTCCTGAGCTTGAACAATGGTGTAAAGACAGTGCAGATGCAATTTACAAATTGGTTGTGCCACGTTTTACCAAAGGGCAGTTTAAAGAAATTGCAACCGATGAAGCACGTACTGCATTTGTTGCACGCGAAACCCGAGTTTTTGGTGATTTGGATGATTTAATAGCGAATAGCGGTGAGCATCTTGCGAAAATCAATCAAAAACTTTTAGAGCTTGAAGACTTAGTCGATACACGTGAAGATGTCCATTTAATTGATTTTAAACTCTTCCCACTCTTGCGCTCTTTGTCGATTGTTAAAGGATTGCAATTTGGCAATAAGGTTAATCGCTATATGCAAAATTTGGCAGACAAATCCAAAGTAGATTTGCTTTTTGATCAGGCGCTTTAAAAATGACGGTGCAAGTCTTTTTAGATTTCAAATCTTGCACCGTTGTTGTTTGTTAAAATTAGAGATGAATTAAAACTTATAAGACTTAAATTGCTGTTGCCCATTTTCAATAATCTCTAAGATCATCGCTTCACCTGTTTTTTCACGCCAGTCACCAAGCACAATACGTTGTTTATCATTGATTTCATGATGAATCATCGGGCGGTGTGTGTGTCCATGAATGAGAACATCAACATCTTTGAGCGCAGCATTAACGGCGTGTTGGTTAACGTCCATAATTTCATCATGTTTTTCTTGTTTGGATTCATGACTTTTTTGTCGAAAGCCCTCAGCCAGTTTTTTACGGAAACTGAGTGGTGTTCGTCGTAAAATAAACACAAGTACAGGATTACGAATAATCTTTTTAAAGCGCTGATAGGCGACATCATCGGTACATAGTGCATCGCCATGTTCAAGGCGATAAATCCGACCATGAATGTTGAGCGTGGTCATGTCAGGCAAGAGTCGACCTGAAAATAGATTGAGAAACTTTTGGCTTAATGCGAAATCACGATTTCCAACTTGGAAATAAACCTGATTGCCTTGTGAAGTAAATTTCTGAAGCGCTGCTACGATTTCATCGAGCCATGCAGATCGGTTGTCATCTCCAATCCATGCATTGAACCAGTCACCTAAAATATAAAGCTGGGTCTGTTTTTGTTGATAGTCATCTAATAAAGCTAAAAACCCCCGAACGAGTCGAGGGTGATTAGGTGACAAATGTAAATCAGAGATAAACAGGTAGGTCACAAGGTATCCTTTTTTTAATCTCCCTAAATCCCTCTTTAAAAAAGAGGGACTTTCCTCCCTTTTGCAAAGGGAGGCTAGGAGGGATTTACTCAGCGATAATTTTCGCAGTTTCGATCACAACATTTTCTAAAGGAACGTCAGCGTGGTAACCACGGTTGCCTGTACGTACGCCTTTGATTTGTTCAACAACGTCCATACCTTCAACAACTTTACCAAATACGGCATAACCCCAACCTTGGGTAGTTTTACCAGTGTGGTTCAAGAAAGAGTTGCTTTTTACATTGATAAAGAACTGTGCAGAAGCAGAGTGAGGTGCTTGTGTACGAGCCATCGCAATAGTGCCAGCATCGTTGCTTAAACCATTGTCAGCTTCGTTTTCAATTGCATCACGAGTTGCTTTTTCTTTAAAGTTTTCGTCGAAACCGCCACCTTGGATCATGAAACCATCGATGACACGGTGGAAAATTACACCATCATAGAAACCATCACGCACATATTCTAAAAAGTTTGCGACTGTTTTAGGCGCTTTTTCGCTGTTAAGCTCAAGAACAATACGACCTTTATTGGTGTTTAATTCGACTTGAGGAAAACTCATTACATAATCTCCTGAGCATGGCACAAAAAGCCATGGGTTTTTTTGTTGAGAGAAGCATAAGCAAACTGTAAACTAGTTAGCAAGTATAAACGTTATTTTGTTTGAGAAAAGAGCCTGATAGCGTTTTAATTATCCTAATTTTTTAACCAAGAAGTGATTTACCCATTATGAAGCCGAATGATGCTGTTTCAAATCTGCCAAATATACCGACACCGAATACCCAAGCCACTGTCGATGCTGCGCAGCAAGAACAACAGCCCGGCTTAGACTTTATCCGTCAAGTCATTACAGAAGATGTTGCAGCAGGACGTACGCAAACGGTTGTGACTCGTTTCCCACCAGAACCCAATGGTTATTTGCATATTGGTCACGTGAAAGCCATTTGCTTAAACTTTGGTGTTGCTGAAGAATTTGGTGGTTACTGCAACCTGCGTTTCGATGATACGAATCCAGATGCAGAAGAACAAGAATATGTTGATGGTATTGCCAATGATGTGAAATGGCTCGGATTTAACTGGAAAGGCGAGCCATGCTATGCATCGAGCTATTTTGATCAGTTATATGCATGGGCTGTTCAACTGATTGAACAAGGCGATGCTTATGTTGATTTGCAAAGCCCTGAAGAAATTAAACTGAATCGTGGTAACTTTGTAGAACCTGGTAAAAACTCACCTTACCGTGATGCAACTGTACAAGAAAATCTTGAACGTTTTGAAAAAATGAAAGATGGTACATTTGCCGAAGGTCAGGCCGTGTTACGTGCCAAAATTGATATGGCAAGCCCAAATGTTCACATGCGTGATCCGATTTTGTACCGCATTTTGCATTCTGAGCATCACCAAACGGGCGATACTTGGAAAATCTACCCAATGTATGACTATGCGCATCCATTGTCAGATGCCATTGAAGCAGTGACACACTCACTGTGTACTTTAGAATTCCAAGATCACCGCGCGTTTTATGACTGGGTGATTGAGAAAGTTCACTCAGTCGCTGTACCACGTCAGTACGAATCTTCTCGTTTGAACATTGACTACACCATTACTTCTAAACGTAAATTACGCCGTTTAGTAGAAGGTAATTTTGTCAATGGTTGGGACGATCCACGTATGCCAACCGTTGTCGGTATGCGCCGCCGTGGTTTTACTGCTGAAGGTTTACGTGATTTCTGTAAACGCGTTGGTGTATCAAAAACTGATGGTATCGTTGATGTAGCGATGCTGGAATTCTGTATCCGTCAGTCGCTTGAAAATAGCGCAGCGCGTGGTATGGCGGTATTGAATCCTCTTAAAGTAACGTTAACCAACTTGCCTGAAGATATGGACTTGGCTCATGCACGCCATCCGAACGTAGACATGGGTGAACGTATCATTCCACTCACCAAAGAAATTTACATTGATCGTAAAGACTTTGAAGAAGTGCCACCAAAAGGTTTCAAACGCTTAGTACCTGAAGGTGAAGTGCGTTTACGTCATGCTTATGTGATCAAGTGTGATGAAGTAATTAAAGATGAAAATGGTGAAGTGGTTGAGCTGAAGTGTTCGATTGACCCTGAAACTTTAGGTAAAAACCCAGAAGGTCGTAAAGTAAAAGGTGTGATTCACTGGGTATCTGCAACTCAAGGTATTCCTGCTGAAGTCCGTATCTATGACCGTTTATTCAGTGTGGCTGATCCTGAACAAGGTGAAGATTTCTTGGATAACTTAAATCCAAATTCATTGACCGTTGTTCAAGCCGTGATTGAACCTGCTTTGGCACAAGCAAACCCAGAAGATCGTTTCCAGTTTGAGCGTGAAGGTTACTTCGTTGCAGACCGTTATGATCATAGTGCGGAAAAACCAGTGTTTAACCGCATTTTGGACTTAAAAGACAGCTTTAAGCCTGAAAAGAAATAAGATTTTGAGTCGATGATGCTTTGAAAGCATCAAGCCCGATATCAAAAGAAGACCTCAGCAATCGCTGGGGTTTTTTATTTCATCGGGTTTGAGTGAAGTATTATGGCTATATATGAAAGATAAAGGATGAAGTTTGGTTATAAAAAATTCTCTAAAATCTCATAAATTAGACAATAAAAATGCTTTAAAAAACCTAAAAAAGAAAAAAATAAGTTTTTATCGTATATATGTGAAAAAAAATCCCAAAAAGATGCTAAATTAACGTCATTCAGGAAAATAATTCGAAATGGCCGTTGCTATAGTATGAATCAGGGTGTGATGGGGATCGAGAAGATTGGTTAGTCAACATTGGGAGATAAGCGCTAACCTTGCTCAAAAAGTATCGACTCGGCTTTTAGACACAACAACCAAAAGTTGCTTGCAAATGCTTAATGTTACCATCATTAAGTTGTCAAAAGTAAACAGCAGTTTTCCCTTGACCCTTAAAAATTCGATTTCACTATACTAAAAAACCTTTCTGATTGTTTTTCCAAGTTTTGAATATGGGAAAGACACCATGCAATTAGACCGTTACGACAAACAAATTTTAGAAATTTTGACGCATGAAGATTTAAATCTCAATGAGTTATCTGAGCGTATTAACCTTTCTGTTAGTTCTGTACATCGCCGTATCAAGCACCTGATTGAATCCAATATCATGACCAGTTTGAAGCGTGAAATTAATTACGCCAAATTGGGTTTTACTTTACATATTTTGCTACAAGTATCTTTAAACAAGCATGATCGTGCAACATTTGACAGCTTCCTTGAAAAAATTGAAGAAATTCCAGAAGTGATTAACGCTTATCTGGTGACAGGGCAAAGCGCTGATTTTATTGTGGAATTAGTCGCTAAAAATATGGAAGACTACAGTGAAATTCTGCTGCGCCGTATTGCCAATATTGAGAATGTGGTCGCGCTGCATTCGAGCTTTGTGATTAAAAAATATGATGTTTTTAATTGCTATAATATGTTGAGCCGTATTTAAGGCTCAACATTCGCTTGATGAATCTCAATTAGAAACCTGCTTCAATCGCATGAATCATATTGACTAAAACTTGATTCACAGGGGTTGCGACATGGTATTGCTTGCCAAGTTCAATCACCGTTTCCCCAAAAATGGCTACTTCGGTTTTACGCTGGGCTAAAATATCCTGACACATTGAGGTGTATGCTTGATCATTGAGTTGCAGCATGGGGGTCATAATGCCTTGTAGATCTTGTTCAGTTAGACCAATTTTTGCCGCTTCTGAAAGATTTAACACCTCACGCGCTGCTGAAAATAACAGGGCTTGAACATCAGGGTTGTGTTTCACTTCACCATACGGAATTTTTAAAATCGCGGTAACTTGATTAGCCGCGACATTCAGCATAAATTTCTTCCAAAGCGCGAGGCGCATATCAACAGGGGTTTGATAGGGAATCTGTGCCTGTTCAAATAACTGCTGTACCTGTTTGACATCATCACTCAACGTTTCATTATTTGGTTCGCCAAAGACCAAGAAACCTGCTTTGCTATAGTTCACTTGAGTCCCTTGCCGCGTTGCATCCATCGCAACACCATAAGCGTAAAATGGATGATGTTCCCCAAGACGTTCAGCAATTAAAGTTTCGCTACTAATACCATTGAGCAGTGAAATAATACGGGTTTGAGGTTGAAGAATAACACGAGACAATTCAATCGCTTCATGAAGTTGAGTTGCTTTAACGCCAATAATAATCAAGTCTGCTTTAGGTGCATCGCTGCATTGTTCTGGGGTTATGTAATTAAAGTTATACTTTTTATAGTTCACCCAAAAACCATCATGTTCATAACGTTGTTTACGCTGTTCATCCAAAACGATATGAATGCGTGAAGGGTCAAAGTCATAGAGTTTAGATGCATAAAGTGCGCCCATAGCGCCTAAGCCAATCACATAAATATGTTGAAGTTGATTTGGCATGAGAATTCCATTTTTTAGTTTCGATGTTTTATGGAATAGTCTATAAAAAATGCCAAAGAAAAGCCTGTACTAAAATGTTTTTGCGAAAAATGTGCCGATTTAAAATAAAAAAAGGTCAATCACACTCAGGTGATTGACCTGTAAAGCGCGGGAGAGTTACGCAGAAGCTTTAGGTTGAATCATGTTTTCAATTGCAAGGATTTCAGAAAGTTGTTCTTCAGATAACAAGTTTTCTGCACGAATCAAATCCAACACATTGCGGTTTTCAACGTTTGCAGTTTTTGCAATACGTGTTGTATTTTCATAACCTAAGTACGGGTTCAATGCGGTCACGATCCCGATTGAGTTTTCGACTAAGTTTTTGCAATGCTCAGGGTTTGCAGTTACGGTGTTGATACATTTATCAGTAAACATCAACATTGCTTTAGCAAGTAAATCAATTGATTCAAACAATTTGAATGCAATTAATGGTTCCATTGCGTTAAGTTGAAGCTGACCTGCATCTGCCGCCAAAGTCACAGCCAAATCGTTTGCCATAACTTGGAAAGAAGCCAAGTTAACAGCTTCAGGAATAACTGGGTTCACTTTACCTGGCATGATTGAGCTGCCTGGTTGGCGTGGTTCAAGGTTGATTTCACCTAAACCAGTACGTGGGCCACTTGAAAGTAAACGTAAGTCATTTGAAATTTTTGACAATTTAGTCGCAGTGCGTTTAAGCAAACCAGAGAATAAAACGAAGTCACCCATGTCTGACGTTGCTTCAATAAAGTCAGGCGCAGCTTGGATATTTTCTTTGGTAATTTCAGCCAATGCAGAAATTGCATAAGGTGCATAAGCCGCTTCAGTGTTAATACCTGTACCAATTGCTGTACCACCAAGGTTGACATAACCCAACATGTCAGGTGCAATCGCATTGATTTTGTCGAGGTCTTTTTGCAAAGTTGTTGCAAACGCAGCAAATTCTTGCCCCAAAGTCATTGGTACAGCATCTTGTAACTGAGTACGACCCATTTTCAAGACATCTTTAAATTCAACCGCTTTGTTTGAGAATGCTTGAATCAAAGTTGCAAATGCAGTTTGTAAGCCTTTCAAACTTAACAATAAACCAACACGAATTGCTGTTGGGTAAACGTCATTGGTTGATTGTGACATGTTGACATCGTTGTTTGGGTGAAGATTTTTGTATTCACCTTTGGCAAAGCCCATGTGCTCTAAAGCAACGTTTGCAATCACTTCGTTCGCGTTCATGTTGGTTGATGTACCAGCGCCGCCTTGAAGCATATCAACTGGGAATTGGTCGTGGTAATGACCGTTAATTAACTGTTTGCATGCAAACTCAATCGCTTGATATTTTTCTTCGCTAAGTTGACCAAGTTTGTGGTTCGCTTGAGCACAAGCTTGTTTAACCATTGCAAGAGCAATAATAAAATTTGGATGATTACTAATTTTGCTGTGTGTTAAGTTAAAGTTTTCAATAGCTCTAAGTGTCTGAACACCAAAGTAAAATTGGTTAGGAATATCACGATAGCCTAAAAGATCTTTTTCTGAGCGAACTGAAACATTAGTATTCATATTGGGTAACAATCAAGAGGAGATAGCCAAATCATAAGAACAAAAAAGCCAAATTGATAATGCATAAAATTCTTGAGATATGCATTTTTTGCATATAAAAGATCAAAAAATCGATATGTATTTTCCGCATAAGGTGTGCGTATAATTCAGCGCTTTAGTCAAACCACCAATCAAAGTGATCTATGAATCTTGAAATTCGTTGGGCTCTTGATCTGATTACCTTAGATCAGGAACGTTCAATTTCAAAAGCTGCACAGAAAAGATATATTTCACAATCTGCGTTTAGTCGAAGGCTACAGCATCTCGAAGAAACTGTAGGTTTTTCGATTATTGATCGAAATAACAAGGAAGTGAATTTTACAGAATTAGGACAGGTTTTATTATCTACGGCAAATACGTTACAAGCGCAACTCAATGAAAGTATGCAGCTTATTTATGAGATAAAAAACACCAAAGATAATACCTTGAGATTTGCAGTTGTTCATTCTCTTGTGAACAGTTTTTTTGCAGATTATTTAGGTTCTATACCTGTCGATAATCAAGCCATTAAATTCGAAATTATGGCGATTAATACAGGCGAAGGATTAAAACTTTTAAAAGAAGGGAAAATCGATTTTTTAGTTTCTTATGCGTCTAAGCATGAAATGAATCAGGGAAAAGCTGATAGTTTATCTTCAGTACGAATTGGGGAAACAGCGATTATTCCCGTTTATGCAAAAAATGCGATTAAAAATAAGAGATATGATTTAAATCAACATTTTCCATTATTAACTTATAGCAAAAATGCTTATTTAAGAAACTTGGTTGATCAGGTGATTCAAGCCAATAATTTGGATTGTCATATTTTGTATGAGACTGATAATGCAGAAAATTTAAAACAGTTGGTGTTGCAAGGGGTTGGCGTGGCTTGGTTGCCAAGTATTACCATTATGGATGAGTTGACTCAAAATAAATTAACTGAATTGTCTGCTTCAAAATATGCAGTCAATCAAAGTATTTTTATTTACAAAAGTAAACTTAATAATAATCCACTTACCCAATTTGTTTTTGAACATTTTAAACGACTCAAAAAATAATAGAAATTGATGAAAAATTTCTAATAAAAAAAGGTGCTGATACATTCACAATCAGCACCTTTTTTTAATCGTTTAAAACTTAAAGAATTCGTTTTAAACGTTCAATCACTTGTTCACATTGTGCAATATCTGCAACGAGTGCCATACGCACATGATTTTCACCTGGATTACCTTGTTCAGTTTCACGAGATAAATAGCGACCTGGTAAAACTTTAATATGGACTTTTTCCATGAGCATACGTGCAAATTGCTCGTCATTATCGACTTTTAACCAGTAATAAAACCCTGCATCAGGTTTTTGTAATGGGAGTAAATGTCCAAGTTCAGATTGGAATAATTCAAATTTGGCACGATAAAGTCGGCGGTTTTCTTCAACGTGTTGTTCATCATTCCAAGCTGAGATCGACGCGATTTGATGTTGCACAGGCATTGCCGCACCATGATAAGTACGGTATTGCAAATACGGCTTGAGCAAGTTTGCATCGCCTGCGACAAAACCTGAGCGCATGCCTGGTAAGTTAGAGCGTTTAGACAATGAATGGAAAACGACACAGTTTTTATAGTCATGACGACCGATTTCGGCACAAACTTCGAGTAAACCCGTTGGCGCTTGATCAAACCATAACTCTGAATAGCATTCATCAGATGCAATTACGAAACCATATTGATCTGAAAGTGCAATCAGTTGCTTAAATTTCTCTTTAGAAAGTACCGCTCCTGTTGGATTGCCTGGTGTGCATACAAACAATAAAGCGGTTTTTTCCCAAACTTCAGCAGGAACAGCATCGAAATCGCCTAAATAGCCATTTTCTTCTGTACAGTTAATGAAGTAGGGTTTTGCCCCTGCAAGGATGGCTGCACCTTCATAAATCTGATAGAACGGGTTTGGCATGACCACATAAGGCGCATCTTCACGGCAAACCAAAGCTTGTACAAAACTGAACAGCGCTTCACGAGTGCCTGAAACAGGTAAAATCTCATGTTCAGCACTGATTTGCTGAAGATTAAAACGTTGAGTTAACCAATTTGCAATGCTATGACGTAATTCAGGAACGCCTTTACTGTTTGGATAAGTCGACAAATGTGCAAAGTTGTCGATAATTGCTTGTTTAACAAACTCTGGAGCAGGATGCTTTGGTTCACCAATTGAGAGCGGAATCAGGGGTAAATCAGCAGGCTGAATGTCCTGAAAAAGACGATTCAGCTTTTCAAAAGGGTAAGGCTTTAAAAGAGATAAACTCGAATTCATTGGGTTAACTACCAAAATTAATGTTGCACAATCACTTGGTTAGAGGCTTCATCTAAAGCCGCTTTGAGTTGTTGTGCTAAGGTTGAAGCTTCTGTATCTGACATTGGGATATTATTTTTCTTTGTAACAAAGAAAATATCTTCTGCACGTTCGCCCAAAGTGGCAATTTTCGCAGAGTGAATGTCCAAGCCCTGCATCATAAATAAGCCACCGACACGAGCGAGTAAACCGGGTTGGTCAAGCGTTGAAATTTCGACCATATTTTGATTGAGTGCTGGGTTTAAACTAATATCAACCGTATTTTCAATATCGAAGTGACGCAATTGACGTGGAATGCGTCGTTGCATCAGACCTGGATATTTGTCTGAATGGCTGAGTGCCTGAACCAACGCTTGTTTTACGGTTTCTTCACGTTCTGGGTCGGTGAGCAGAGTTCCAAAACGATCCAGTACAATATACGTGTCTAAGCTGAAGGCTTTGGTCGCGGTAATGATTCGTGCATCTTGAACATCAAGATTCATACGGTCAAGAATAGCGACCGTTGTTGCAAACAGGTTAGGCTTATCTTGCGTATAAATAAAAATTTGTACGGCATCTGGTGCAGACTTACGGTGTGCGCGCAGCTTGACCAATGGTGCAGGATTATCGCCATGTTCTAAAATGGCACGGGTATGCCATGCAATATCTTCGGCAAATTCTTTCAAAAAGTAATCATCGCCGAGTTCTTGCCAGACTTGTTCGACATCTGCCAAAGAAAATTCATTGACTAAAAGTTCACTTGCAGCAAATTTGGTGTCTTCGATCAGCATTTGATAGTCAACAGGACGATCTAGTCCAAGACGAATCACATCACGCGCTTGTGTATACAGTTGACGCATCAACGATGAGCGCCATGTATTCCATAAGTTTGGATTGGTTGCATTAATGTCGGCAACCGTCAGTGTATAAAGATAATCTAAATGCTCCATGTCACCGAGTTTTTCAGCAAAGTCTTTAATGACTTTCGGATCTGAAATATCTTTTTTCTGTGCTGTAAGCGACATGAGTAGGTGATTTTGAATGAGCCATGCGATCAGCTTACCTTCACGTTCAGTAAATCCATGCATACGACAAAACTCAATCGCATCTTCAGCGCCCAGTTCACTATGATCGCCGCCACGACCTTTGGCAATATCATGAAATAAAGCAGCAATTATGACGATATCACGGCGTTGTAAGCGCTGATAGACTGAACTCACTACAGGAAATAGCTTGGCAAATTCAGGTTCTTTAAAACGGCTGAGATTGCGTAACAGCAATAAAGTATGTTGGTCGACTGTGTAAATATGGAACAAGTCATATTGCATCAGCCCCATGATTTGCCCAAATGCTGGAAGATAATTACCTAAAATACCGTAGCGTTTCATTGCCGAAAGCGTTTCATACAAACGCCCAGAAGTGCGGATAATATCCATAAACAGCGCTTGATGCTCAGGCGTTTCACGGAAATTCTGATCAATCCCTTTGGCTGCAAGATTTAATAAACGTAAGGTACGGGCACGGATGCCTTCAATTTCGGGACGAGTAGCCAATAAATAGAATATTTCTAAAATGGCACTTGGATTTTCCGCAAAAACTTTATGGTGTTGAACCGCAATTTTATGATCGACCAGTTTAAAATGGGCATTAATCTGTACGATTTCACGCTCATATTCAGGTAATCTTGGCGTAATCACCGATTCATTAAAGTAAGCCAATAAAATTTCATTGAGCGTTGAAACTTGCTGTGCAGCCCGATAATAACGCTTCATGAATTGTTCTATTGGATAATTTGGTGATTTTCCTTCTTCTCGCTCATAGCCAAATTTGGCAGCAATCTCACGTTGATAGTCAAATAACAAACGGTTTTCATCGCGTTTGGTTAAACGGTGCAAATGATGGCGAATTTCCCAGTAAAAACTTTCCGCTTCTTCTAAAACTTTCAGTTCAAACTCTGAAATAAAGCCCAAATGTACCAAGTCATAGACACGATTGACCCGAAAGTGGCGTTTTGCAATCCAGCCAATTTGGTTCATATCACGGATGCCACCGGGCGCATTTTTAATATCGGGTTCTAAATTGCTTTCAGTATTGTTGTGCTGAGCATGGCGTTTGGCTTGCTCCTGCATTTTGGCATCAAAAAAAGTCTGATCTGTCCACGTTTCTGCCACAATTCGGCGAGGCCATTTGTTGAGTTGTACATTACCGATCAACATCCGCGCTTCGATAAGTGTTGTGGCAATGGTTAAATCTTGACGTGCTTGGTCAATACAGCTTGCAATGGTACGAACACTTACCCCTGGTTTAAAATTACCGACATCCCATAGAGATGCAATAAAACTAGATACTTGTTTTTCAAGATTTTCGGTGAGGTCATGTTCTGACAAAATCATGATGTCAACATCAGAATAAGGCAGCATTTCACGGCGACCATAACCACCAACAGCAAAAAGACTCAGTTCACTTTGCTCTAAGCCTGCATATTTCCATAAAAAGGTCAGCGCTTCATCAATTGTGTTTGACCGTGCAAGCACAATTTGGCGAATGCTATAGCCTTCCTTAAAATACTGTTCAAGTTGCTGTTCAACATCATTGCGCCATTGATTAATAGCGCGAATGTCTTGATCATCTTTCACATAATCCAACAGGGGCAAGGTTTCAATCATGGTTTTTTGGCCTATGTGTCAAGTTTGTTTTAGTGGTTTTGTTGCACAGTCACGCTTTGAGCTGCATGCTGAGCAATATCACGAGCTTGATCTGTGGTTTCTGCACGTGCAGTCACAACCCCCATACGACGGCGTTTAAAGCCCTCAGGTTTACCAAACAGACGCAAATCTGTATTTGGTTGCGTTAGGGCTTGTTCTAAGTGGGTAAATGATAAGTTTGTATCATCAACTCCTGCGTAAATGACAGCGCTTGCTGCTACGCTATGGCGCGCTGTATTGACAGGCAAGCCTAAAATTGCACGGGCATGTAGCTCAAATTCACTTTGGAATTGAGAAGCTAAAGTGACTAAACCTGTATCATGTGGACGAGGTGAAACTTCACTGAACCAAACCTGATCGCCTTTAACAAATAGCTCAACCCCGAAAATACCACAGCCACCTAAAGCAGTTGTGACTTTATCCGCAATATGTTGAGAGCTTTCGAGTGCAGCAGCAGACATGGGTTGTGGCTGCCAGCTTTCAACATAGTCACCCGCATCTTGACGATGACCAATTGGATCACAGAAGTGTGTTTCGATTGCACCTGTTGTTGGATTTTTAGCGCGAACCGTCAAAAGGGTAATCTCGAAGTCAAAATCAATTTGTGATTCAACAATCACTTTACCTTGATTGACTCGACCTGCCTGCATGGCGTATTCCCAAGCAGCATCAACCTCAGCAAAGCTTTTTACGCGAGACTGACCTTTACCTGAAGATGACATGACAGGTTTTACAAAATTTGGATAGCCAATATCATCACAAGCGGCGCGGAAACTCTCTAAAGAATCGGCAAAACGGTAGGTCGATGTCGCTAGACCAAGTTCTTCCGCAGCTAAACGGCGAATACCTTCACGGTTCATGGTCAAATTAACAGCTTTTGCTGAAGGAATAATCGTAGTTTGTTGTTTTTGTTCAATCGCAACTAAAACCTCAGTGGCAATTGCTTCAATTTCAGGAACGATTAAATGCGGTTGTACTTGATCAATTAAAGCATTTAATTCGTTGGCATCTGCCATATTGAGTGTGTAAGAAAAGTGTGCAACTTGCATTGCTGGTGCGTGGTCATATCGGTCAGCGGCATGAACTTCGACACCAAGGCGTTGCAAAGAAATGACGACTTCTTTACCCAGTTCACCAGCGCCTAAAAGTAAGACCTTAAATGCTGAAGATTGAAGAGGAGTACCGATAGAAACGTGCATGCAAATTCATCCTTGTTCAGGTGGACTTTTAGCATAACAGAACTG
The DNA here is from genome assembly GCF_008993995.1 of Acinetobacter brisouii. Lineage (GTDB taxonomy): Bacteria > Pseudomonadota > Gammaproteobacteria > Pseudomonadales > Moraxellaceae > Acinetobacter > Acinetobacter brisouii_A. The sequence goes on along the minus strand of NZ_BKNN01000020.1, from coordinate 6,320 downwards.
GGATAACTGTCATGCCTGTATTAAAGTAAAAATCAAATTTTATTAAAAAATAAGTAAATGGAAACTATTTATTTACAGTATAACAGGGAAATACGTGTAACTTACGCCATAAATCAGTGCAGCGAGTAAAGTTGCCAAAACCATACGCCGAGTTTTTAAATACAAAACGGTAAGTGTGATAAAGCCTAAACTCATTGCAAGGATTTTATTGGGTGTTGCCATCAGTGGCGGTAATGTAGCAACCATTAACATTGCACTAATCGCAGAAATTCCAATACAGCTCAGCGCAATTCGTAGCCAGATTGCTCCACGTTTCTGCTGATTTTGATGGCGTTTTTGAATAAACCATAACGGCATAAAGCGCGAACTAAAGTTGGCAATGCCAACAATAATTCCAATTAAAATAATGGATAAATTCATAAATGATGTTCATCCTGTTGTTTTAAGATGTAGTGTTTAAATAGCCCAGCGCCAATACCTGCTAAAATACCTAAGAAAATCGCTGCTGAGAGATTAATGAAATAGCAGGATAAGCCCGCAACCACCAAGGTCACTCCAACCACTAAGCTGTGACGTTTTTCAAAAGCAGCGAGCAAGAAACTTAAAAATAAGGCAGGAAGCAAGAAATCGAGAGAAGCTTGAATGAACTTGGGAAGAAGGTGCATTTGATTGGCAAATAAGCCACCTAAAAAACTTCCGAGCGCCCAAGAAAACCAGCTTGATAGGCTTAGACCCAACATCCATGACTCACTCCAATCTTGGCGGCGTTGGGACAGTTGAATCATGCCACGAGCGAAGACTTCATCGGTCAGCCCCCAACCCCAAATCGCCGTTTTTTTCAGATTGAGCTTTTGTTGAATGAGGTGATAGAGCGCAGGGCCATACAAGACATGCCGAATATCGAGCGCAATGACGGTAATCGCTGCAAGCCAAATCGAAGATCCACTTGCCAATAATGCAACCACCAAAAACTGACTTGCACCTGCATACATGGTACAAGACAGAAATAAAGCCTCAAAAGCAGAGAAGCCAAACTTAGAAGCTGAAACTCCAAAAGCAAAAGAAACAGGTAAATAAGTCAACATAATGGCTTGGCTATCTTTGACGCCGTGCCAGAAATTAGCATGAGATTGGGACATATTTTTTAGTTTGGGTGCATTGCACCAAAATATCGACTAAAATTCACGAAATGCTATTGTAAATGAAATCACGCAGATCAGCGCTGAAATATTTGAATGAGGCAACCTTATGTTGTTGAAAAAACATCAAGTCGTTTATATCTTAACGGCGTGTTTATGTTTGGGTTTGCAAGGTTGTGATCGATCTTCTTCTGAAAAGAAAGTGGAAATTAAGCCCGCACCAAAATTGACCAATGATGCAACACTTTATGCACAAAAGGCATGGGTATTAATTAATCAGGTTGAACCAATTGTTGCAGAAAAGCAACTTACGAAAATTGAACCAGAAGTTCGTAAACCATTGCGTGAATTAGGCATTCAGTGGCGAGTCAATGTGAAAATGACAGATTCGGTGACAGAAGGTCAGTATGCATTGTGCCGAAAAGCGTTAACCAGTTTAGACTCTTGGGCAACAGCTACACTGAATCAGGATTCTGCTATTCAAGATGCTTATGCAGAATACAGTCGTGATAAAGCATTATGTAAAAATGCGATTGATCATCCTAGTTTAGGCAATACGCCTGCAAGTTAAACATTAAACATAAAAAAAGCGGCATAACCGCTTTTTTTATAACATAAATTAGGCTTTATGCTTATTTTGAGCAGGAGCTGCTTTTTTCTCTTGAGCTTTAGTTGGAGTCGCTTTTTTTACGACTACACATTTGCCACCTTTATGTTTAGGACCAGTACCACCTTGTAGTGTTGTACCTTTAGGGCAAGCCATCGCATTCGCACTTAAAACAGCAAAAGTTAAAGCAACTGCAGAAGTTAGAATTTTTTTCATCATCAAGCCTTTTTTATCAGCAATCTAGGCAAAATTACCTAGTTGCGATGATACTGAACTTTATAGATTGAATAATGTATTGAATGTGGATTTTTAATTAAATTATTTTAATTTGAGACTTTATGCTTAAATTTTAAGTTTATTTTAAGTTAAATTTGATTCAGACATAAAAAAACTGGATCAAGTCCAGTTTTTATCAAAGCTTATTCTTTACGAAATTTATGATCGATGACCGCCCACACTGCAAATGCCAGTGATACGACTAATGCATAAAAAAAGTATGCAGGTTTCAAGTTTCCTGTAATTGCTCCCTGAAAAGTAAGCGTTAACATCAGTGCGAGTGTTGTAAAACAATACGTCAGAAATTGTGGGTTATGTTTTACTGCGTTGTTAATGATTAGCTTGTTCATTGAAATCATTTCACACCTCCTGTCGGTCACGACAAACACATTTGTTTTTATCAATTCATACTGTTTTACTTTGATTTTCATCTCAGTTCAATAGCTGCTAGCAGTTTTTTGTTAAACTAATATGACAAAAACACCTGTAAGTTATAGCTGAGTCACATTATGTGAGTTCACAGCGATCTTCTGTAAACTACAGTAAATAAATAAGCAAAAAAAATGCCTGAATTGATCAGACATTTTCAAAAAAATCTTAAGTTTTTGAAATTTAAATTTCTTTAGTTTTGACGCTGAGCCAATCCAAGGAATTTATCAATCACAAAAAACAGCACAAAAATAGCAACCGAAGGAATTAACCATGCCAAATTTTGTGCATCTAAGGGTAATTGTGACAAAAAGCTTGGCACTAAATGACTTAAACTTGATGCTTTTAAACCTTCAAAAATTCCAAAGATTAATGCGATGATGGTCACAGGCATGACAATTAACGATGGACGATTAAAGAATTTCCAGAAGAAACTCAAAATAATCACCACAATTGCAGGGGGATAAATTGCGGTTAATACAGGCACAGAGAACGCAATCAGTTTAGTTAAACCAAGATTTGAAATGATCAATGCAAAAATAACCAAAATAAACACTAAAAGTTTATAAGAAACTTTGGTTAATTCATGAAAATATTCAGCACATGAACATGTTAAGCCAATTGCGGTAACTGTACATGCAAGGAAAATTAAGATCGTCAAGAACAGCGAACCTAAATCACCAAAAGTATGTTGTACATAGGCATGTAAAATTTCTGCACCATTGGTGGCAGTCGTCATAAAGGCATAACTTTGCAATCCAAGACGGAATAAGCAGAGATATAAGATGGTTAAACCAACACCTGCCATTAAGCTTGCAATGATTGCATAACGCATAATGAGTTTCTTGTCAGAAACACCACGTGAATGAATGGCTTGCACGATCACAATACCGAACACCAATGCGCCTAAAGTATCCATGGTCAAATAACCATTGACCAAACCCTCAGAAACAGGCTGCTGAATATAATTATGGACTGCTGGTGGTGTCACCAAAATAGGGAATACCAGTGTTGCAATACATAAGATTGCTAGAGCTACAATTTTAAGTGGTGCAAGAACATGTCCAATCGTATCAAGCAACTTGTTTGGATACAGTGAAATAATTCCCACAATGGTGAAATAAATACAGCTATAAATAAATAGATGCGAAGATGAATCACCAAAATAAGGAGAAAAACCAATTTCATAAGAAACGGTTGCTGTACGAGGCGTTGCAAAAAGAGGGCCAACCGCTAAATAACAAACGATAGTGAGCAGTAAACTTGAAAAACGACCTAAAGGCGCGCTAAGCGTTTCAATAGATCCTTCGACACGAGAAAGTGCCATGATTGTTAAAACGGGCAACCCCACAGCAGTAATCAAGAAACCAATGGCTGCGAGCCAAACATGTTCACCAGCTTGTTGTGCGACAATGGGAGGGAAAATAATATTTCCTGCACCAATAAAGAGCGCAAAGGTCATAAAACCTAAAGCAATAATATCTCGTATATTGAGCTTATTCATAAAAAACGGGAGGATGTTGAAACAAAGCGGTAGATTCTAGTGCAAAAATATTTTTTTTAAAATCCTCATGCTTCCAAATAAAGCATGATTATTTTTAATTAATTTAGTTTTTAAAGTATCGCTTCTCAGCTTAATAGTTTTAAAATAAAATTATTAAAATAATTTTTTTGAATTATTTAAAAATAAAATTGTTATTTATTAGTATTTTAAAAATAATAAAAAGTATAATTTTCATTTAAAAGCTTTCAGTTTTATACAATGAGGATTATTTTCTAATATTATTTCTAATGAAATAGCCTAAGTAAATCTACGTTTTATTTTCATCATTGCAATGAAATAAGGACAAATAGCTATGCGTGCCAACAAAGTCGTAATTAAAACTGAACAAGAAATTGAAAAATTAAGAATTTCAGGACGGCTTGCCGCAGAAGTGTTAGCCATGATTGGTGAACATGTACGTCCTGGGGTGAGTACAGAATATTTAGACAATTTATGTAATGACTACATTGTCAATACTTTAAAAGTGATTCCTGCCAATGTTGGATATTATGGTTATACCAAAACGACTTGTATTTCTCCAAACGAGGTTGTTTGTCATGGCATTCCTTCTGCAAAAGTCATTTTAAAAGAAGGCGATATCATCAATATTGATGTTGCTATTATTAAAGATGGATTTTATGGCGATACCAGCCGCATGTATTATGTCGGTCAAGCTGCACCTCAAGCTAAAAAATTGATTGAAACTACTTATGCAGCAATGGTTGCGGGAATTCATGCTGTTCATCCAGATGCAACACTAGGTGATATTGGGCATGCAATTCAAACAGTTGCTGAAAAAGAAGGCTATAGTATCGTTCGTGAATACTGTGGACATGGAATTGGTCGTGTTTATCATGAACAGCCCAATGTGCTGCACTATGGACAAAAAGGGCAGGGCATGAAATTAAAAAAAGGGATGGTGTTTACAATTGAGCCAATGGTCAACATGGGTAAACCCCAAGTCCAAGAACTCTCTGATGGCTGGACGGTGATCACGAAAGATCATTCACTGTCTGCACAATGGGAACATATGATTGCTGTCACAGATCATGGTTTTGAATTATTAACACCGTGGCCTGAAGGGACTGGAACTTACCCTAAAATTTAATTTTGAGTCAAAAGACCATGCAATATCAAATTGAATCTGCTCACTTTTCAAGTTGTGGTGAACAACTAGCTGCCGATATTTATATGCCGAAGCAAGTCGATCTTCCACCTGTGATTATTATGGCAAATGGCTTTGCTTGTGAGCGAAAATTTAGTTTACCCGATGTAGCAAGCCGTTTTGCTGAGCAGGGTTATGCAGTGGTCTTATTCGATTATCGTAGTTTTGCAGATAGTACAGGCGAGCCACGACAATGGGTTTCTCCAAAAAGACATTTGCAGGACTGGGAAAATGTGATTCAGCAAGTCAATACTTGGTCGCATGTCAATCAGCAACAGCTTTTTTTATGGGGTATTTCTTTTAGTGGTGGGCATGTCATGACACTTGCCGCAAAAATACCAAAGATTAGAGCCATTATTGCATGTGTTCCACATATTGATGGCTTGGCGAGTGCATTGGATTATCCTAAAAAATTCTTTCCTCAAGCGCTAAAATTAGCACTAAAAGACCTTTGGGCATCTCGTTCAGGTCAAACAATTTATATTCCTGTGATTTCAAAACAGCATGTTTGCTGCCTAGCAGGAGAGGGTTGTTATGATGCTTTTATGCAAAGTGTGCCGACAGATTCAACTTGGGAAAATAAAGTTCCAGCAAGAATATTATTGGAAATAAATACCTATCGACCTACGCATATTGCTCAAAAAATCAAGTGTCCAACATTGATGATTGCGGCTCAACATGATCAATTAATTCCGATTCGTGCGACACGAAAGGCAGCAAATAAAATTTCTGATCTTCAATTTGTTGAGTATCCGATGGATCATTTTGCAGTGGTCAATAGAGAAAGTCATTTCTTTGAGCAAGCGATCAAAGTCCAGCTTCAATTTTTAAAGCAGCAGCAAATTTAACTTTCTAAATATAGGCCGATAATGTAGTTTTCTTCCTACCATAAATAGCCTAAGTAAATATAAAAATTAACCCACAAGCAAAAACAACATACATAAAAAAACACAGAAAAATCTGTAATGCCAGTCAGTTAAGCTGATTGGCATTTTTTCTTTGGATATTTTGCAGGTTTTGCTTTAACTACTCTTGGACACAGCCTATGCCTTTTTTCAGGTAATACATACATTTTTGAACTTTCTAATAAATGCTCTAAATGTCTAGGCAAATTACCTGCCGACTCTAAAGGCGTATGCCTCAATATATTGATAATACTCA
>NZ_BKNN01000019.1 GCF_008993995.1 Acinetobacter brisouii | reverse complement strand
CTTCAATAGCTCAGTTAAATTCTGATTTCCTGATAGTTTATCAATCATATTTTCATTATATGAAGGATTTAAACCGATGAATAAAATTGTATTTTTTATCTCTTGAATATTTGGGTAAAATAATGGAGCAAGCATTTTTTGACTAGGATCAACTTTACCCAAAAGATCACTTATATCATCTTTATGTGTATTCCATATTTTCAAAATTTCATCATTAACATTCATTAATCTATCTCTAAACTTAATATAAACTTTATCTTGATTTAAGAAATCAATTTAACTAAAAATATAATCAAATATTAATACTATCTTATACAAAAAAGATGAAAAATCTTGTCCTACATGCTAAAAAATAAACACCATAAATAAATCAATAAATACGCTCAAATGAAAAAACTACTCGCTTCCGCCCTACTCTGCTCTAGCTTCGTCAGTCTACCCACTTTCGCCACTTCCCCACCTGCGCCAATCGAGCAACAAAAACAAGTAGCGGGTTACTACCAATACCAATCAGGGCAAACTCAAATTACCGCCCTGCTCGACGGCACAAACTTTATCTCACCGAGCTTATTTAAAGGACTTTCAGAACAACAAATCCATGAAAGCCTCAAAAAATACTATGCAGATCAAGCCAAAGGCGTACAAACCTCTATCAATGCCTTTTTGGTCAATACAGGACATTCACTGGTCTTAGTCGACAGTGGTGCTGCAAGTTGCTTGGGTTCACACTTAGGCTCAGTTCTCAGCAACTTAAAAGCATCAGGTTATCAGCCTGAACAGGTCGATAGCATTTTGCTGACACATCTGCACCCCGATCATGTCTGCGGTATTAGTCAAAACGGCGTTGCCAATTTCCCCAATGCCACGGTGTATGTGTCCGCTACAGAAGCCAATTACTGACTAAGCTCTGAACAGCTCAACAAAATCCCGAAAGAAAAACAGGCGGGCTATTTAGCCACCGTTGAAAAAATCAAACAGGCGATTGCCCCTTATCAAGCCAAACAACGCTTTAAAACCTACAAATTTGGCGATCAGATTCAAGGATTTAAGGTAATCAATAGCAATGGACATACGCTCGGGCATACCAGTTATGAATTCAAAACCACAAATGAAACCATTGTCTTTATAGGCGATATTGTCCATTCACACAGCATACAGTTTGATCATCCTGAAACTTCAATTGCGTATGATGCTGACCCAAAACAAGCCGTTGCAACGCGTTTAAAACTGTTTGCTGAATTTGCAAAACATGGCGAAGCCATCGCTGCGCCACATTTACCCTTCCCAGGCATTGGACATATTTATTTAGCCGATGGCAAAACCTATCAGTGGGTTCCGATTCATTTTAAAGACTGAAAAGTATGCAGCCTGAAATCATCAAATTTTCAGACTGCATACGGTGTGAATGGGTTAGTTTGCAGCGCTAAGCTGATAATCTTTTTCATAAACAGGCATGCCTGCTATGCTTTTGGTATAGTAATTGGACTGAGTTTTAGTTTTGACGGGTTGTTTTAGCTCACATCCTGTAAGCATGCTTAAACTGATCGCCACGCAGAGTATGGATATTATCTTCATGAGCATATCCTCTTTGTTGTTTGATTTTAAATTAGCACTTTATTGAGAGAATGTTCTCAAAAAATATATTTCAATTTGTGAATATTTTTAGTTGATGAAAATCATTACTTTAAATAATAAACACTGTTTTTCGACATACACTTTGTGCATCGTGCTAAATTTTTATAAACAATAAAAAAAGCTTATTGATTCACAATAAGCTTTTGATCATCGCAAATTTTTAAATGAATTATTTCATTCCAAAGATCAGTTTCAAACCGAGCAAGGTCATTACTCCCCCTGCGACACGGTCAAAAATTGCTTTAAATCTTAAATAGACTTTACGTGGTTTTTCAGCCGACAGCGCCACAGCCACTAACGAGTACCAACCTGCATCAATAAAAAAGCACAAGATCGGTAAAACCACATAGTAATACGTTGGAATTTCTTTGGGTAATAAAGCTGTAAAAATACTTGCCAAAATCACCGCAATTTTAGGGTTACTCAATTGGGTAATGATTCCTAAGCGATACGCTTGTGGATAGCTCATCTGCTGTGCAACATCTTGCTGAGTCTGCATTGGTTCTTTGGCATGACGAATAATTTTAAAGGCAATCCAAAGTAAATACAGACCACCAAAAATTTTTAAAATCAGATATGCAGAGGGTACAGCCAATAAAATTGCTTGTAATCCCATCACGGCTAAAAGACCAAAGAGTGCTGCACCTGTGCCTGTACCCAATGCGGTAAATAAACCGTGTTTTCGTGAAATCGCAATTGAATTTTTTGCCACATAAATAAATGCTGGGCCTGGACTAATTGCACCTAACATTAATGCAATGGTGATGGAAAACAGCGGTAATAAACTTTCCACGTTCAGACCTATTGAGTGACTCATTCGAGTGCAATATTTTAGCAGAAATTAGCCCGCTTTTCCCAATACTAAGTAGATCACTTGTGTTTTAAAGGAGCCATCAGACTGAATCTCAAAATACTGACGCACCACATTAGACACTTTAGTTTGTAAATAGCGAATTGTTGCTGCACCATTTTCAGGCGTTTTCATGCGTCTAATCCAACTGTCAAAGTCCAAATGTAAAGTTTGCTTTTCCACCTGTTCCACTTGAAAGCCCGCATATTCAGCAAATTGCATCCATTCTTGCAAACTATAATCCCGTACATGGCTCGGATCACGAATCATTTCAATAGTCTGTAAAAAGGTGTCTAAAATTGGCTGTCCACTTCCCAAAATATCAACAAAAATCACTTTGCCATGCGGTTTTAATACCCGATGAATGTCTTGCATCGCCTGCCCCACATTTTGCCAGTGATGGGCTGAGTAACGACTGATCACACAATCAAAAGACTGATCGGCAAACGGTAATGTTTCGGCTGCGCCTTGTTGTCCTTGAATCTGGGTTAAACCTTTTTCTTTGGCTTGTTGGCAAACCAATGCCACCATATCAGGCGTAATATCATAAGCAATCGTTTGTTCTGTAAATGGCGCTACGTGGTAACTGACATGTCCTGCACCACAGCCCAAATCTAAAACTTGCTTAAATTGGTGCTGCTGAATGCATTGCTGCATTTTAATAAATTCAGCACCTTGAGCATGTACAACACTACTTAAATAAGCATTTGATTTACCTTGGTATTGATCTTGATTTAATTGCTGTTGCGTATTCATTTTTTATCTCGTTTAATCTGAATAAGACTCAGCATAGTCAAAGATAATTTAAAAAAATAATGATGAATTTTAAGTTAATATATAAAATAAAGTTATAAATTAATCACTTTTACAAAACGACAAACATCTAGAGCAATACAATCGGACAATTCTGTCCGTAAAATAATACCTAGAAATTGAAAGACCTGATAGCCATGAGTAAACACTTACAACGTGCGGCACAAAACCGCGAAGAGCTTCTAAACGCTGCTGCCGAAATGATGAAAACCCATGGCATTCATGTCCCATTACAAATCATCATTGATGATGCAGGGGTTGGTCGAGCCACTTTTTATCGCAACTTTGCTGATCGTAAGCATTTGATTTATGCCTTACTTGAACAGTCAATTGATCATCTGGAAACGTGTGCCAAATATTATGGACAGTTTGAAGATAGTCTATTTTTACTGCTGCATAGCCATATTAAAAATCTGCCACATTTATCTGCACTCAAAGAATATTGGCGAGTTTTGGATGCTGATGATCCACATTTACAAAAATTGGTTCAGCAGCATCAACAGATTATTCAGCCTCTCATTGATCATGCCATTGCTGCGGGAATTTGTCGTGCTGACCTGACTTTTGAAGACTACCGTACCATTATTTCAATTTTGGCAGCTTCTTTTCGCGGGCATACTGAACAAGAACAAAAGCGCCTCGCTAAACGCGCAATCGAGTTATTAATGACAGGGATTCAGGTTTGTAACGAGGCAAGTTATGGATAAACAGCTCCGTTATTTGGAGACTCCACCTGACTGGACGGCAGATGAGCGTCCTGTCCTGCCAGGTTCTCCCCCATCTATTGCCCATTCATCAGGGAAGCGTTATTTATATTTTTTTATTGGGACGTTTATTGCACTGTCTGCAGGACAGAGTAATGGTTTTATTACTGCAAACTTACCTCAGCTACAAGGTGAATATGGTTTAACCCCTATCGAAGGTGCATGGCTACCTGCTGCCTATGTGATGGCAAATGTCAGCTCAAACCTGATTTTATTTAAAGCCCGCCAGCAAAGGGTTGGCGATCTGCTGTTTTGTTATGGTGGTATCACTCAAACTGCCGCGCAGCCGATGTGATTTATTTAAATGGCATTTTTGCTGTGATTTTACTGATTTGGGGCTTAAGTAATATCGCATGGACACGCTATAACGCCCATCGCCAATCGCAATCTTCCTAATATTTTGAGTCGTGCTATGAGTGAACAGCCAAATAATGAAACACCTGCAACAGCAGAAACAGCCCAAGCTCAGTTAAAAAATGTGCCACGGGTTAGTAAGTTGATTGAAACTCAAAAATCGACACTGATTCTGATGTTTTTTATTTTACTTGTCGGAATTAGCATCATTATGTGGGCATGGCAAATTGGCCCATTCAATACGCCAATTCAACAGACCGATAACAGCTATATTAAGGGGAAAACTACGGTTTTATCGTCCCAAATCAATGGTTATATTCAGGATGTTTTAGTCAGTGATTTTGATCATGTTAAAAAAGGACAAGTGCTGATTAAAATTGATCCGACTGCATATAATCAAAAAGTCTCACAAGCCCAATCGAGTGTTGAACAAGCAGCCAATAGCTTTAGCAACCAAAAACAAACTATTGCACAACGTGCAGCAGATGTCACTGCCGCGCAAACCAAAGTTGCTCAAGTTGAGTCACAATACCAATTGTCCTTGCAACAATTACAGCGTTATCAGGCATTAGGAAATAGCGGTGCGATTGCTAAAACGGATCTTGACCAAAGCCAAGCCAGTGTTGCCAATAATTTAGCTTTACTCAATGAAGCCAAAGCCAATGTTAAAGTGGCAGAAGAAGCCTTAAAAACTGCAAAAATTGCAACGGTTGGCTTACAGGCACAAATCAAAAATGCGGCTGCGCAGCTTGATCAGGCCAATACCACCAAAGACTACAGCATTATTACAGCGCCAATGGATGGACAGCTTGGTGAGGTTTCTCCACGGGTTGGGCAATATGTCGGTGCGGGATCACAACTGCTCTATCTGATTCCGCAAACCACATGGGTAATCGCTAACTTTAAAGAAACCCAAATTGCCAATATGCAAATTGGGCAAAAGGCATTTTTTACAGTAGATGCTTTAAATCACAAAAAATTTGTTAGACATGTGGCTGAAATTTCCCCTGCTGCAGGTTCTGAGTTTAGTGTACTCAAAACCGATAACGCGACAGACAACTTTACTAAAGTGGTTCAGCGTATTTCTGTAAAAATCTCGATTGACCCCAATCAGCCTGAACTGAGTCGCCTAAGACCAGGCATGTCGGTGATTACCTCGGTAGATACCGCAAGTGCAGGAACAGGTACAGGTACAGGTACAGGTACATGCTAATGCAGATTCAAGCACAGCGATCCGAGATTCCAATCCAGTCACTACAAGTACAAGATGATATTCAGCTCGATCTCAAACGGTTAGATCTGATTCATCCACAGATTTCAGGCAACAAGTTTTACAAACTCAAATACAATTTGCTAGAGGCACAGCAGCAGAATAAAACTTCAGTACTGACCTTTGGCGGTGCATATTCCAATCATATTGCAGCGACAGCATATGCAGCCCAAATGTTGGGACTTCGTAGCATCGGCATGATTCGTGGAGAGGAACTGGCTCAACGTCCGTTAAATCCAACTTTAGAAACAGCCCGTAACATGGGAATGCAGCTTGAATTTATTTCCAGACAGCGCTATCAACAACGTCATGAACCCAACTTTTTAGCACAATTACAACAGCAATTCCCCGATAGTTATGTGATTCCTGAAGGTGGTAGCAATGCACTTGCCATTCAAGGTTGTCGGGAAATTCTGACAAAAGCAGACTTAAACAACTACGATGTATTTTGCTGTGCAGTTGGTACAGGTGGCACACTCTCAGGTCTGATTGAAGCCAGTCATACTCATCATCAATTACTGGGTTTTTCAGCACTGAAAGGTGAATTTCTCACTCAAGCTGTTAGCCAAATGACGCATAAAAACAACTGGAAAATCCTCGATGCTTATTGTTGCGGTGGCTATGCTAAAACTTCCCCTGAACTGCTGAAATTTATTCGAAAGTTTGAACAGACGTATCAGATTCCACTCGAACAGGTCTATACAGGCAAAATGTTAATGGGGCTTTTTGATTTAATTGAACACGACTATTTTCAGGCTGGCACCCGAATTCTTGCGATTCACACAGGAGGCTTGCAAGGGCGTACACAAGAGTTAGGCGCCATGCCAAAAATTTCAGTATAATGCGCGGTTTTTAGCATTTGGAGAACTCACATGGCTGCTCAACACTATGATGTCATCGTATTAGGCGCAGGTGCATCAGGCTTGATGCTGGCAGCATGTGCAGCCAAACGTGGTCGCTCGGTTTTGGTTCTCGAAAAAGCCAATAAAGTCGGCAAAAAAATTCTAATGTCAGGCGGTGGTAAATGTAATTTTACTAACCTTGATGTCGAACCGAAACATTATCTTTGTCATAACCCACACTTTGTAAAATCTGCACTGTCACGTTATACCCAATGGGATTTTATCGGCTTGGTCTGTGAATATGGCATCGCCTATGAAGAGCGTAAACACGGACAACTGTTTACGCTCAACGGTGCAAAAGACATTTTGAATATGCTCTTGTCCGAATGTAGCAAAACCAATTTGGTTGAGATTCAGACTTCTGCTGAAGTCGAAGCTGTTCAGGTTCTTGAAGATGGTCAGTTTAGTGTAAAGACGCAAAGTCAAGACTTTAGAGCTGAATCGGTTGCTGTTGCAACAGGTGGCTTATCTATTCCAACACTGGGTGGCTCGGATTTCGGTTATCAACTGGCAAAACAGTTTGGTCATCAGATCTACCCAACTCGTGCAGGTTTAGTCCCATTTACATTTTCTGACCAGTTTAAAGAAGTGACAACACGTTTAAGTGGCAATGCTTTAGATGCAACATTAAGCAATCCACAGATTGAATTTACCGAAGCTCTACTTTTTACTCACCGTGGATTAAGTGGGCCAAGTTCTTTACAGCTTTCTAACTATTGGCAAGTGGGTGAAAGTTTTCAGATCAACTTTTTCCCAACACATGATCTTTTCACATGGCTAAAGCAGAAAAAACAGAGCCATCCTAAAAGCCTATTAAGAACATTGTTCACTGAATTAGCAGCAAAATCAGTCATTGCCGAATTGCAACAATTGATTTGGCAAGCGGACAGTGAAACAGCGATTGGGCAAATGAGCGACCAAAAATTAGAAAAAATTGCGACACAATTACAAAATTTTCAGGTTAAACCATCAGGAACAGAGGGTTACCGAACTGCGGAAGTCACTTTAGGTGGCGTCGATACAGACGAAGTCTCATCTAAAACCATGGAAAGTAAAAAGCAAAAAGGCTTATTCTTTTTAGGAGAAGTCCTTGATGTGACAGGACACTTAGGGGGTTATAACTTTCAATGGGCTTGGTCATGTGCAGCAGCAGCAGCCGAATATGTATAAAACTGTTGAAGGAATTCCATTCCTTCAACAGTGAAATGATCATTTAGTTTTTTACGACTTTGGCTGCTTGAGGATGCCCGATATAGGCATCTTTGGCACTTGGGCTGCTATGAGTAAACATATATACAACGATGGAAGCATAAAATACGATAATCACAGCAAACATGAAACGCATCAAGCGCTTATCTTCTTTTACATGCATCTCATGAAGTGACCGACTTAGATGGCGTAACATTGTCATCTTCTCCTTTCTATCACGTCAATTTGACTATTTTTTATACTAATCTAAGTTTATGTATCATTGTGTGAAAAAGCATTATCATCACGTATACATTGTTTATCTGTTGTCATCGAAAAATAAGCTATACTATGTGCCACTTTTTCAATATGCCACGATGATGTCGTATAGACTAGAATCTACTTCCCTTGAACTCGACACCGATGTCACTCATCAGTGTTACTTACACTACACACGAGATCAACATCTCATTGGCGTGATTGAATTCAGCAAGCCGAGCTATGCTTTGAAGTGGGGTGATTTAGAGTATCTACGCCGCCGTACTGAAGAATTTTCAGTCATGCCATTTCCTGACTGTATCAGTGCAATGGTGATCGACCTGAGAAATGTCACAGTGTTCCTCGATCAGGAAACGCCCATTATTCCGTGGCGAATGGTTGAAGAAGAATGCTTGATCCGCCTTGTGGTTCCACAAGAACGTCTTGAATTTTATGCAGGCTTGTTTGAGCCGACATGGCTCACTTCCGATGTCGATACCGCAATTAATGAGATCCGTACATTTATGGATATGTTTGTGCATTAAACCACACAAACATATCATCTACCTTTCAATTACCAGTAATTTTCAACGGCAATATTGCCCTCACCACGACGGTTCATGCTTAAACCGCGCTGCTTGAGTGCCTCTTTGGTATCTTCGACCATTTGTGGATTACCACAGAGCATAATATGGCTAGTTGCTGAATTAAACGGTTGACCAACAAATGCTTCTAGCTGTCCATTTTCAATGAGAATCGGCAAACGCTGATGTAAGGCGGCTTGAGGATCGCGGGTAATAATTGGTACAAACCGAAAACCTGTGTGCCCCTCACCAAAAGTTGCAGCAATCTCCTGAATGCGCTCAACATAAGCTAATTCTGCTTGTGTACGTACACTATAAACCAAAGTAATTTTTTGATAATTTTTCCATGTTTCAAAATCTTGCAGCATCGATAAAAATGGTGCGAGTCCTGTTCCTGTCGCTAGTAACCATAAATCTTGTGGCAATGGCTGCTGATAACGTGCCAAAGTTAAAAAGCCATACGGAATTTTTTCCAGATATAACGCATCACCAATCTGTAAATCTTTTAAACGTGATGTAAATGCACCATCAGGAACAACAATTGAAAAAAACTCTAGCGTTTCATCATAGGGTGATGAAACAACGGAATATGCCCGTACAATCAGCTCATCATCCACTTTGATTCCGATTCGTGCAAACTGCCCTGCTGTAAATTTAAAGTGAGCAGGTCGTGTCATGGTAAAGCTGAATAAATTATCTGCCCAGCGTTGAATCGATAAGACTTTTTCCACAGTAAATTTTTCAGATGTCATGATTTCAAGGTGCAAGAATTCGTCGGCTCATGTTAGCATGGCGAGGCAAATATTGATATTTTTACTCATTAAGGCTTCAACTATGCGCATGACCTTACGCCAATTGGCTGTTTTTGTAGCCGTAGCTCAGGAAGGAACGGTTACTAAAGCCAGCGATGCAGTCAAACTGACCCAAAGTGCAGCCAGTATGGCATTGGCAGATTTAGAAGATGGATTGGGTGCGCCACTATTTGATCGCCTAGGGAAACGCCTACAACTTAATGATCTTGGACGTTTTTTATTACCCCAAGCTCTCGAAATTTTAGGTCGCTGTGAAGCATTTGAACAAGTGGCTAAAGGCGAATTACAAAGTATTGATTTGCGCCTCGGAGCAACCCTCACAATTAGTGATTATTTAGTGCCAGACTTGATGGCAGGTTTTTTACAATTACAACCACAAGCTCATTTACAACTCCAAGTTGGCAATACTCGCCAAATGATTGAAGCAGTCAACCAATTTCAGTTAGATTTGGCTTTAATTGAAGGGTCATGCCACTTACCCCAATTACAAAGTATTCACTGGCGAGATGATGAACTTGCCGTATGTTGTGCCCCAAATCACCCACTTGCTCAGCTCAATCGTGCTTTAACACCTCAGGACTTTGCTGATGTTGAATGGATCTTGCGTGAAGAAGGATCGGGAACGCGTGAAGTTTTTGATAATGCGATCTTGAACCACCTTGAAGATGCACGAATCCGCCTGACCTTAGGTCATAATGAAGCCATTTTAAAAATCATTTCAGGTGGTTTAGGCATCTCCTGTATTTCCAAACTTGCATTGTTACCTATGCTCAATTCAGGTCAACTGGTGATTTTAGAAACGCCTTTTTGGGAACTCAGACGCCCTCTCTATATGCTAGTACATCGGCATAAATATCAAGGGCCGGGACTAAAAGCCTTTATGCGATTCTGTGAAGAACAGCATCCTTAAAATTTTCAGCTTTATTCTTGCCAATTTGGATCGGTTTGACGACGAGAATCTTGTTCGCAAGGCTCACCATCATGATTCCCATCCATTTTGGTATTTGGACAGTTACGTACAAACCAACGTGCTTCAGCTAAAGAATGCATTTGCCCACAACGCTCTCGACCATCACATTTAAAATACCCAAGCGGTGTTGACATAGGTTTTTGTGCCGGTGCAGGACGACTAACAACCAATGATTTAACTTCTGGTTTTAATTCTGGAATATGATCAGGTAAATGCCCTAATTTTTTGCGTTGCTCATTAATTAACTGTTTTTGTTCTTCAATTAACTGCTGTGTGTATTGTTCACGTTTTTGATCATGTTGTTGTAGTTTTGAGTAAGCGATATAAGTTCCAATACCTACCAATACAACAACGATAAATAAAAGCACGACTGCCTTTTTCATCATTCTTGCCCCATAAAAAAATACCTGTTATTAAACAGGCATTTTTTTATAACGACATTAGTCTTTTTGTACACTACCGAAGATTTTATCACCAGCATCGCCAAGACCAGGAACAATGTAACCATTTTCATTTAAACCATCATCAATTGATGCGGTAAAAATGCGAACATCTGGATGTTGTTGTTCTACTTTTGCCACGCCTTCTGGCGCTGCGACTAGAACCATCACACGAATATCTTTACAACCACTGGCTTTTAGGACATCAATGGCTGCAATTAGAGAACTTCCTGTTGCAAGCATCGGATCAATGATCATGGCAATACGGTTGGCTACATCTGGAACTAACTTTTTATAATAAGTACGTGCCTGTAAGGTTTCTTCATCACGTTCAAGACCCAAAACACTCACTTTCGCACTTGGAATCAAATTGAGTACGCCATCGAGCATACCAATTCCTGCACGTAAAATAGGGACAACTGTAATTTTTTTGCCTGCAATACGCTGAGCGGTTACTTTACCTGCCCACCCCTGAATCTCTTGATCGACTACTGGCAAATCTTTTGTTGCTTCATAGGTCAATAACATAGTGACTTCTTGTGCAAGTTCACGAAAATTTTTAGTACTGATATCGGCACGACGTAATAAACCCAATTTATGGCGAATGAGTGGGTGACGAATTTCTTGAATAGGCACGGGAGAACACCTGAGAGTGATAAGTTGCGCTTAGTATATCGCTTTTCAAGTAGAAATAAAAAAGCCCTCAACAAGGAGAGCTTCTTACTGATCTGAAAACAGCTTAGTGGCTAAACAACATTTGTTGAATTGGCGCTAAAACTTGTGACATTGCAGAGATTTTTAAGAATGGATCTGGATAAATACCAATGAAAAGAACCAATGCTGCAGATGCGAGCACCATGATACCACCCACTTTTTGACCCCAATGTTTTTCAGCATCAATACGTGGTACTTCTGGTGGAGTAAGATACATCACAATCATGACACGTAAATAGTAGTACAAACCAATACCACTACCCACAATGATTGCTCCTGCCAAGAACCAGTGACCTGCATCTACTGCAGCTTTGATGACCATGAATTTACCAATAAAGCCCGCAGTCAATGGAATACCTGCCAAAGACAACAGCATTACAGTCAACGTTGCTGTCAACACTGGACGACGCCAGAATAAACCACGGTAATCTGCAACACTTTCAGCTTCATCCAAATTGTTATATGGACTAGACATTAGTGTCACAACACCAAAAGCACCGATTGTTGTAAATACATAAGTGATCACATACATATTCACGCTGTCGAGGCTAAAGTAGTTTTTGCTCACAAGTGCGATTAATAAGTAACCAAAATGCGCAATAGAAGAATAAGCCAAGACACGCTTCAAGTTCACCTGACGTACTGCAAGTAAGTTACCTGCAAGGATTGAAAGTACCGCAATGATACAAAGAATCAGATTGATTGAAGGAATCAACGCGCCTGCTGCAAGTAAATAACGAACAAGCAAACCAATGGTTGCCACTTTCGCAGCAGTTGCCAAGAACGTTGCCATAGGCGCTGGTGCACCTTGATAAACGTCTGGCGTCCATTTGTGGAATGGTGCCAAAGACAGTTTGAATGCAATTGCAAAGATGATGAGGCCAAGACCCAAAATAACCATTGGGTTGCCCATTTTCACCATCTGCAACAAAGAGCCAAAACCTGTGTAGAAAGACAGTGTGCCTGTGTATGCATAAATATATGCCATACCCATCAACAACATTGCAGATGCTGTTGCTGATAACACAAGGTATTTCATTCCTGCTTCTAATGACTTTTCACGCTCATGGGTATAAGCCAAAAGACCATACACAGGAACGGACATCAATTCCAAACTAATAAAGAATGATGCATAGTGAGAGCTTGCGACCATCAACATGGCACCTGCCACAGAAGAAAGAAGCAACAAGTACAACTCTTCACGATTGTCTTTATACGTTTCAATATACGCATGAGACAACGTGCAACATGCCAATGCTGAAACCAAAATCAGCAATTGATAAAGCATGGTAAATGGATCAACCATAAACATGTTCATCACATTGGCAGGTCGGAACTGACCACCCATCATTTGCAACACAATAAAGAATGCTGCCAAGTTCAAGCCAATGACTGAAGCAGTCGCAATCAAATTATGATTGCGCTTGATTGTGGTTAAAATCATGACCAGTGCGATTGTCAAAGCGACAATCATCACAGGTGCAAGTGGCATAAGATCTGAAAATTGGATTGTGAAGTTCATGACTTATTGGATCTCCACATTATCAAGTTGGCTGATTGCTTGTTGCATCAAATCTACACCGTTATGAACAGGAATATAGCTATTCGCTAACCACTGCATACTTGAGTTAGATACATCAAGGAAGGTTTGTGGGTACATCCCTAGCCACACGAGACCAATCACACAGATCATTAAAATTGTAATCTCACGTGCAGATAAATCTTTCAGTGGATTTGCATAATGCTGTTTTTGCTCTTCGTTTGGAGTACCAAACAATGAACGATGAATCAAAATCAAGCCGTAAAGACCAGCAAATACCAAGCTAATCGCAGCAATGATGGTGAATGTTGGATATTTACCAAATGAACCCATCAAGATCAGGAATTCACCGATAAAGTTACCTAGACCTGGAATACCCACCAAAGCTGAAATGAAGAACATTAAGAAGAATGGTAAGTAACGGAATTGACCACGCATACCGCCCATCAAACGCATGTCACGTGTATGCAAACGCTCATAGATTTGACCACACATGATGAACAGTGCAGCAGAACATAGACCGTGTGCCAACATCATGATCATCAAACCTTGATAAGTAATGATGTTACCTGCATAAATTGCAAGCAGTACAACGCCCATATGTGAAATAGAGCTATATGCCAACAGACGTTTCATATCGGTTTGTTGGTAAGCACACCACGCACCGTAGAAAATACCAATCAAACCAAAGATGATTGCAATATCAGCAAACTGTGCCGATGCTGTTGGGAAGAATGGAATGACAAAACGGAGCAAACCGTATGCTGCTGTTTTAATCAAGATACCTGCTAAGTCCACAGAACCTGCTGTAGGTGCTTGGGCATGCGCATCTGGTAACCAACCGTGTAATGGAAATACAGGAAGTTTCACTGCAAAACCAATAAACATACAGATCATGAAACCATATGCAAATTGTGGTGGTAAGTGATTTGCAACAGCTAACAAGAAGTTATAGTCAAAGTTGATTGTACCATTGGTCATAATATACCCCCAGACTACGAGTCCAAGGATACCAATCAACATAATCAAACCTGACACTTGCGTGTAAATAAAGAATTTGGTTGCAGCATAAACGCGTGATTTACCATCCGCACCACTATGTCCCCAAAGTGCAATCAAGAAATAGATTGGCACTAGCATCATCTCCCAGAAGAAGAAGAACAAGAACATATCAAGTGCAAGGAATACGCCGATAACGCCACCTAAACTCCAAAGCAAGTTTAAGTGGAAGAAACCAACATTCTTTTGGATTTCACCCCAAGAACAGCCGACCGCTAAAATACCTAACAGTGCAGTTAACCCCACCATCAAGATGGAGAGACCATCCACAGCAAGGTGAATACTGATCCCTAATGAACTAATCCACGGCACATAAAATTGTGCTGCAAACGTTGGAGCTTGAGCACCAAGTTCGTAATGATAATCACCATGACTCCACAGAAGCACTGTTAAGCCTAAAGTGATGATCATCCCAATTAAAGCAATCCAGCGTGGAAGGTGCTGGTCGAGTTTATCGACCAACCAGCACATAAAACCTGCAATGAACGGAACCAGAATCAGCGCGGGTAAAATTAAATTGTTTTCCATTTTATTTCCCCATTACCTGCACAACAATCAGGATCATCAGTAACACCACAATACCGAGTGACATACTTGATGCGTATTCACGCAGTGATCCTGTTTGACGTGAACTTGTAAAGCTGTTTCCACCTTTTACCAAGGCAGGCAATACTAACCACAATCCATCAATTGGATCACGACCTAAGATTTTCGCCATCAGTAAATAAGGTTGTACGAAAATGAGGTTATATAAAGCATCGAAGCCAAATGCATTACGCCAGATATGTGCAATACCCGCACCCAAAGAATTTTGAGCAAACGCTTTCACTGCACCATAAGCAAAGACAAATAGAACAACACCAACAACTAAACCAGCTAAGGCAATTCCTACAGCTGTATGTTCTGCACCGTGTACCAATGCTTCAACATTTTCAGGAATTTCAAATACTGGAATCTGCGCTGAAGTCAATAACTTTTCAACTGGCGCTTTTAACACTGCACCTACTGCTGTAGACAATACCAATAGAATTGATAATGGACCCCAGTACGTCACACCTTTGATTTCGTGCGCATATGTTTTTTCTTCGCCAAAGAATACAACCCAGATTAAACGGAATGTATAAATTGAAGTGAGGAATGCACCCGCAACACCTGCCCAGTACAAGCAGTTATACAGTGGAAGATTTGCCAACATGCCATGCGCATAAACTTCACCCAAGATCGCATCTTTAGAGAAGAAGCCTACGGTCAAGAATGGAATTGCCGCTAATGCACCACCACCCACAACGAAACATGCAAATACGAATGGAATCTTTTTCCAAAGACCACCCATCTTGAAGATGTTTTGTTCGTGATGACATGCCAAGATCACAGCACCAGAAGACAAGAATAATAATGCCTTGAAGAATGCGTGAGCCAACATGTGGAATAGACCCGCTTGGTAAGCTTCAGCACCGACTGCCATAAACATATAACCAAGCTGACTCATGGTTGAGTAAGCCAAGATACGTTTGATATCGGTTTGAACCAATGCAGCAAAACCAGCAACCAACAAGGTAATCGCACCTGTTACAGAAATGAACTGCATGATTTCAGGCGCCATTTCAAACACAGTATGTGTACGACAAGTTAAGTACACACCTGCTGTTACCATGGTTGCAGCGTGGATCAGTGCAGAAACAGGCGTTGGACCTGCCATCGCATCGGCTAACCAAGTTTGCAATGGAATCTGTGCAGATTTACCTGCAGCACCCAAGAACAACATTAATGCTGTCCAAATCGCAAGTGAATGATTTCCTGCAAGAACAAGATGTGCATTTGCCACAATCGTTGCAATATGCAAAGTACCGAATTCTTGATATAGCAAGAATAACGCGATCAATAAGAAAACGTCACCCACACGTGTCACGGTAAATGCTTTGATTGCAGCCCAACCATTGTCTGGATTTGAATAATAAAAACCAATCAATAAGTATGAGCATAAACCAACACCTTCCCAACCCAAGAACAATAACGCAAGGTTATCGCCAAGAACCAACACCAACATGCTCGCAACGAACAGGTTGAAGTAAGAGAAGAAGCGCGCATAGCCATCTTCGCCACGCATATACCACGATGCAAAGATATGGATCAGGAAGCCCACACCTGTGATCATGCCCATCATCAATAAAGATAGACCATCAAGATGTAGGTTAATTTCTGGTGCAAACGTCCCAACGCTGAACCATGTCCATAGATGTTGTACGACAGCGGTTGAACCACTGTTGACAAACTCCAAACCTGCAATCAATGCAAATAAAGCAGACAGACCCACTGAACCTACGCCAATCACAGCAGCAATATTTTCAGAAAGCTTATCGCGACCCGCCGCTAATAAAATAAAGCCGATTAGCGGAAATAAGATTGTTAAGTATAAATAACTCATCCGCGCATCTCACTCGCAGCATCCACATCCAAATGATGGAAGCGATGATAAAACTGAAGGACGATCGCTAGACCAATACAAGCCTCGGCAGCTGCCAAAGTCAAAATTAAGATAAACATAATCTGACCGTCAGCTTGACCCCAAACACTACCCGCAAGCACAAATGCTAATGCAGCAGCGTTCATCATGATCTCAAGACTCATCAAAATAAATAGAAAGTTGCGACGCACCATTACACCGTAAAACCCAAGTGCAAAAAGAACGGTTGCCACAATCAAACCGTGTTCCAAAGGGATGTTACCCATTAGTCTTATTCCTCTTCACTTGGTTCACGTTTACCTAAATGGAATGCTGCAACAAGTGCTGCGAGCAATAGCATTGCGGCAATTTCAACCAACAATAAATATTGGGTAAATAACGCTTGACCCACTGCTTTAGGTCCAACCATGTTTTTGCCCAGTAAGGCACCTGCGGGTGTGTAATCGCTACCGATCATCCACACAAGAGTTAAGCCCAATAAAAAGCTCAACAATGCAGGTACTGCCCAAGCATCTGAGGTCAACCATTTACGTTCTTGCTCAACCGTGTGCTGACCCAAGTTCAGCATCATCACCACGAATACAAACAAGACCATAATTGCGCCAGCATACACGATCACCTCAAGTGCGCCTGCGAAAGGTGCACCCACGATCATGAAAATACCCGCAACAGCCAGCAATGAAATAATCAGATTCAATAACGCATGTACAGGATTCGCATTAGTCACAACACGAACCGTAGAAACGATGGCCACAAGAGCCATTAAATAAAATGGCCACATCATGGTAATAAGCTCCGTACATCGACAGGTTTGCTTTCTTTTTGCGCCTGTCCTTTTTCTTTACCGTCAATTGCCATACCTGTTACACGATAGAAGTTGTAATCAGGGTATTTACCTGGACCAGAGATCAGTAAGTTTTCTTTTTCGTAAACCAAATCCTGACGCACATATTCACCCAACTCAAAATCTGGAGTTAACTGAATCGCTGTCGTAGGACATGCTTCTTCACACATACCGCAGAAGATACAACGTGAGAAGTTGATACGGAAAAATTCCGGATACCAACGACCATCTTCTTTTTCTGCTTTTTGTAATGAAATACAACCTACAGGGCAAGCAACCGCACATAAGTTACAAGCAACACAGCGCTCTTCGCCATCTGGGTCACGTGTTAAAACAATACGACCACGATAACGAGGCGGTACGATCTGCTCAGCAGGTACTTCTGGGTATAAAATGGTGTCACGTTTGCGCGTTGCGTGGCTAAACACCATCCACAACGAGCGAACAACAGACCCGACACCAGCTAGAATTTTAAACATAATCTTATCCCTGCTGTCTTAGCCCGCATGCTTCATGAGAATGACAGCACCCGTTACGAGTAAGTTAACTAATGCCAATGGCAAGCAGACTTTCCATCCAAAGTTCATGACTTGGTCATAACGTGGACGAATTAATGCACCACGCGCCAAAATAAACATCATGACAAAGAACGCAGTTTTAGCAATAAACCAAAAACCTGCTGGAATAAATGGAATATCCAAGTTAAATGGTGCAAGCCATCCACCGAAGAATAACGTCACGATCAATGATGAAATCAAGATGATGTTCACGTATTCAGCAACGAAGAACATCCCCCATTTCATACCGCCGTATTCAACATGGTAACCTTCTGACAATTCTTGCTCTGCTTCTGGTTGGTCAAATGGATGACGGTGAGTCACTGCAACACCTGCAACCACGAACACCATAAAGCCGATGAATTGAGGAATGACATTCCACATATCACGTTGAGATTCAACAATCTCACGCATGTTGAATGAACCTGCAATCGCCACAACACCCATCAAGGAAATGCCCAAGAACACTTCATAAGAAATGGTTTGCGCAGAAGAACGTAGCGCACCAAGTAAGGCATATTTGTTGTTCGAAGACCAACCACCAAATAATACGGCATACACCGCAATACCTGCCATTGCCATAAAGAACAATAAGCCGATGCTCATGTCTGCAACACCCATAAATGGGCTAACAGGAATCACCATGTAAGACAGCACAGCTGTCGCCATTGCGACAGCAGGTGCTAAACGGAAAGTCAATTTGTCTGCAAATTTTGGTGTCCAGTCTTCTTTGAACATGATTTTAAGCATGTCGGCAACGATTTGGAGCGAACCAAAAGGACCTACACGGTTTGGACCGTAACGGTCTTGCCACAAACCTAAAAGACGACGTTCAACAAAAGACATCAGCGCTGCACAAATGACAACGACCAATAAAATCAGAATCGCTTGCACCACCATATAGGCGATTGGCCAATCTGTTGCCCATACAGGTAGAGCGCGTAAATTTTCGTGCATGATTACACTCCTACCGACACAGCAACAGGTTCAGCCAAAGATACGGTTGGCGCTAAACCAATCGGATAACCAATATAGCCTGTTGGCAAGTATTCAATCACTTGCACAGGTAAGCTAATGCTGGTTTCCCCTGCTTTTACGGTAATTTTTTGACCATCTTGAACATTTAAACGAGATGCATCTTGTTCACCCACTGCAAACACAGCACTCGGAATACGTGATTCCATTGCAGGTGTTTTAATGGTGAATTCGCCTGAAGCAAAAATATGATGCATTGGAACCAAACGGAAGCTGTCTGGATTGACCAGAACGACCGAAGGTGCAACATAGCTACGTGCTGGACGTTTTGCTAAACGATCAAATAAACGAATACCTGCGTCACCGCCTTTCAAGTGACCACCCACTTCATCTTGGTATTTGTTCCAAGACTGTGGAGAGTTCCAACCTGGCGCCCACGCAAATGGTACAAGCGAAGAAGCTTTTTGCGGACCTACATAACCTTCCATAGAGAATGTTAATGCTGAGTCTGGATCTGTCGGTTGTTTAGGTTCATGAACCGATAAATGCGCACGCATTGCTGTACGACCAGAATAACGACGTGGTTCACGAGCAATTTTCAAACCATGTACACGGTAGCCAGCGTCTGGCGCAACATCTTGAATTGCTTCAAGTACCGGAACGTTCTTCACGATTGTTTCGATTACGTCGTCAAGTACTGTCCAATCAATTGGCTTGCCTTTAAGGCCAGTTTCAATGGCATGCAACCAACGCCAAGATTCTTTAATCGCGTATTCAGGTTTGTAGTAGCTTGGATCGTAAACTTGGTAGAAACGTTGTGCACGACCTTCTTGGCTCACCACTGTACCATCACCTTCAGCAAAGCTTGCTGCTGACAATACAATGTTCGCTGCTTTCACAGTTTCAGTTTCGCTATGATCGAGCACAATCACATCTTGCGCTTTCGCCAAAGCTGCCTGAACTTGAGTTGCAGGTAGACGACGGAACAGATCATTTTCAACGATCACTACAGTGTCGTAGTCTTGTGCAAAGGCTTGCTCTAGGCTTAAACCACCAAACAGTGCAAGACCCATTGAGTTCACTTCAGGAACAACTAAAGTTAAACCTGCTGTTGCGCCCAAGTTCTGAGTCAACTGTGCTGCAGCTTCCATAATCGCTGGATCTTGTAGGCTTGTACCTGCAATCACCAATGGTTTTTTCGCTGCTTTTAGTGTATCTGCAATGGTTTGTGCAAATGCTTTTGCATCGTCATCTAGACCAAGAACAGTTTCACCTTTCGCTGCTGCTGCAACGGCAAAGCCTAGACGTGCGATATCATTTGGAGAAGCAACCACTTCACCTGTCGCAACATCAGCTAAACGGGTTTGTGTTGCTGCCAAGATATAAATCGGCGATTTTTCATCTTGACCAATACGTGCAACAGGTTCAGCTAACCAGTCTGGCGTACGGCGATCTGCTGCCATTTGTTTGGCTTTGTTTTTCGCAGCTTGGCGAACAGACAATGCCATACGAGGCGCAGTTTGTGTTAAGTCTTCACCTAAAATCAGCACCGCATCATAACTTTCAACTTCACGTAAAGTTGGGTTATAGATACCTTCGGTTTGCATGATCGATGCAGCAAGTTCAACCAATGACTGCTCTTTTTGCGTCATCCCTGTTGAATAGCTGTCTTGACCCACCAACTCGCGAAGTGCGTAGTTAGATTCAAGGCTGGCACGTGGAGAACCGATACCCAAGACTTTTTTGCCTTGCAATTTAGCAATCACAGTATCAAGTGCTTGATCTACTGAAACCGTAGTGACTTCAGTTTGATTGCGTAATTGTGGCTGACGAGGACGATCTTCACGGTTGACATAACCTGTACCGAAACGACCTTTGTCACACAAGAAGTATTGGTTCACATCACCGTTGAAACGGTTTTCGACACGACGTAATTCACCATAACGCTCACCTGGAGAGATATTACAGCCAGAAGAACAGCCTTGGCATACGCTAGGCGCATACTGCATGTCCCACTTACGGTTATAACGTGCTGAGTGAGTTTTATCGGTAAATACACCTGTTGGGCAGACTTCAGTCAAGTTACCAGAGAATTCAGATTCCAAAGTCCCTGATTCTGGACGACCGAAATACACACGTGATGCATTGGCATAAACACCAAAGTCCGTACCGCCCGCATAGTCTTTATAGTAACGAACACAGCGGTAGCACGCGATACAACGGTTCATTTCATGAGCAATAAACGAACCCAATTCTTGGTTGTAGTGTGTACGCTTGGTGAAACGGTAGCGACGACGGTCGTGACCAGTCATCACAGTCATATCTTGTAAATGACAGTGACCACCTTCTTCACAGACTGGACAGTCGTGTGGGTGGTTGGTCATTAAGAATTCAACCACAGACTCACGGAAATTCACCGCTTCTTTGTCTTCGATTGAAATATAGGTATTGTCGGAAGCAGGTGTCATACAAGACATCACAAGACGTCCGCGTGTATCCTCAGGATTTGCATACTGAGTTACCGCACATTGACGGCAAGAACCAACAGAACCTAAGGATGGATGCCAGCAAAAATATGGAATATCAATACCGAGAGACAAACATGCTTGCAGCAAGTTCTCTGAGCCATTGACTTCATACTGTTTTCCATCGACATGAATAGTAGCCATAGTCGAATTCCCTTAAGCTTGTGCAACGTCACGATTTTGAGCGGCAGCATTTACAACTTTCGCTTCAAATTCGCTACGGAAATGTTTGAGTGCGCCCATCAATGGTTCCATCGCACCTGGTGCGTGAGCACAGAATGTTTTACCAATCCAAAGCTTACGAGTCAGTTCTTGTAAGTGATCGATATCTTCTTTCTTGCCTTCACCATTCTCAAGTGCTTTAAGCGCTTTCACTGCCCAAGGTAAACCATCACGGCAAGGTGTACACCAGCCACATGATTCACGCGCAAAGAATTCTTCTAGGTTACGTGTTGCTGAAACCATACATTGAGTTTCATCGACCACCATGAGCAAACATGTTCCTAAACGTGAACCTGCTTTCATGATGCTTTCAGCATCCATTGGAAGATCAATGTGTTCAGCAGCCAAGAAGTCCGTAGACGCACCGCCTGGCAACCATGCTTTGAGTTTAAGACCATCACGCATACCGCCAGCATGATCTTCGATCACTTCACGTGCGGTTGTACCAAATGGCAACTCCCAAAGACCAGGGAACTTGACTTTACCCGATGCACCGTAGATTTTCGTGCCAGGATCTTTCGATTTACCTGCTGACAAACCGATATACCATTCTGGGCCACGTAGCATAATTGCTGGCAAGTTATTGTAGGTCTCAACGTTGTTGACAATCGTTGGACGACCCCAAGCCCCTGCAACTTGCGGGAATGGTGGTTTGGTACGAGGATTCGCACGGCGACCTTCTAGAGAGTTAATCAATGCAGTTTCTTCACCGCAGATATAACGTCCTGCACCAGTGTGCACATACAGCTCGAAATTCCAGCCTGTATCTAGAATGTTGTCACCCAAATAGCCTTTGGCACGAACTTGTTCTAAGGCTTCGTTCAGGTATTGCGCAGCTTCAATGTATTCGCCACGAATAAAGATATAACCTTGAGTCGCTTCCAAGGTATATGCTGCAATCAGCATGCCTTCGATCAACTGATGAGGCAGTTTTTCCATCAACAGACGGTCTTTAAACGTCCCTGGTTCCATCTCATCGGCATTACAGATCAGGTAACGAGGACCACCATCATTGGGTGCCATCAATGACCATTTAATCCCTGCTGGGAAACCTGCACCACCACGCCCTTTGACAGTCGCTGCTTTAATGACTTCCAGCACATCTTTCGGTGGCATGGTAATCGCTTTTTTAAAGCCTGCATAACCTTCAAGCGCTTCGTAGTCATCTGCATTACGCACATGTTCTTGTTTGCTTAAGCGCCAAGTCAATGGATGCGTTTCTGGGTTACCGTCGCCATAAATTGGTTTTGGTTCAGTATTCATACATACTTCTCCAATAACTGTTTGATTGAAGTCACTTCAACCAATCCATGAGTATCTTCATCAATCATCAAGGTTGGGCCTTTATCGCAGTTACCTAGGCAACAAATCGGCAATAAAGTAAAACGGTCATCTGCCGTTGTTTGTCCAAACTGAATGCCGAGTTCACGCTGGAATGCTTCAGCAAGTGTTTCAGCACCCATCAAGAAACATGCAATCGAGTCACAAAGTAAAATGACATGGCGACCTACAGGTTGACGATAGATACGGTTATAGAATGTCGCTACACCCTCTAAATCAGCAACGCTGATTGTGAGTAGCTGAGCAATTGCATTTAATTGCGCATCATCCACCCAACCATTACGGCGTTGTACGCACTTTAAAGCATCTAGTGATGCTGCGCGTGGGTATGGATAATGACCAATGTGATGTTCAATTTCGTGAATTTCGTCCGCAGTCAAAATTCCTTCAACATTCACACGTGGCTTTTTATCAGTCAAAATCATCATAATGCGTTACCCCTTAGCGATCCACATCAGCCATAACCACATCAATGGTTGCCAAGTAAATGATCAAGTCAGACACCAAACTGCCATTAATCACCGAAGGAATTTGCTGTAGGTGAGTAAATGTTGGTGTACGAATACGCGTACGATAACTCATGGTTGCTTTGTCAGAGGTTAAGTAATAGTTACTTGCCCCTTTCACCACTTCAGCCATGACAGATGCTTCACCTGCAGGCATCACAGGACCCCAAGAAACGCTCAAGAAGTGCGTAATCAAGGTTTCAATATCTTGTAGAGTCTTGTCTTTTGGTGGTGGAACAGCCAGTGGATGATCCGCTTTGTATGGACCAGATGGCATGTTGTCTAGACATTGCTTCACGATTTTCAATGATTCACGAATTTCGTGGAAGTGAACCATCACACGTGCATAAGCATCACCTTCATATTCAACAGGCACTTCAAAGTCGTAATTTTCATAACCGCTATATGGGCGGTATTTACGAACGTCAAAGTCAATCCCTGTTGCACGCAGACCTGTACCTGTTACCCCCCAAGCCAATGCAGATTTTGCATCGTATTGAGCAACATTACGGGTACGACCAATAAATACAGAGTTTTTCAAGGCTGCTTTATGGTATTCGTCCAAACGCTTCGGCATCCAGTCGAGGATTTCACGGATCAAATGTTGCCAGTTGTTTGGAAGGTCATGCGCAGTACCGCCTATACGGAACCAAGCTGGGTGCATACGGAAACCAGTAATGGCTTCAATCGCATCATAAATTTTTTGACGGTCAGCAAACATATAGAATACTGGGGTCATACCACCGGTATCCTGAATCGCTGTACCGATGTAAAGCAAGTGGTTATTGATACGGAATAATTCCGACATCATGACACGGATACATTGTGCGCGATCAGGAACTTTAATTCCTGCAAGTTGTTCCACACCCATCACATAAGGCATGTTTTGCGCACAACCACCCAAGTAGTCTACACGGTCAGTGTAAGGAATAAATGAGTGCCATGTTTGACGCTCAGCCATCTTTTCCACACCACGGTGGTGATAACCGATATCAGGTACACAGTCTTTCACTTCTTCGCCATCGAGCTGCAAGATCACACGGAATGCACCATGCGCAGATGGATGGTTAGGACCCAAGTTCAAGAACATGAAGTCCTCGTCCTTGTTACCACGTTTTAGACCCCAATCTTCAGGTACAAAACGCAAATGTTCTTGTTCGAAATCCTGTTTCGCCTTGTTTTGCATATAAGGCGTATATTCGGTTGCACGTGCAGAATATTCTTTACGTAACGGATGCCCTTCCCAGTAGGTCGGCAACAAGATACGGCGCAACATTGGGTGACCATCAAACTTGATGCCGAACATGTCATAAGCTTCACGTTCGTACCAGTTCGCATTTGGCCAAATATTGGTTGCGGTTGGAATATTCAGATCACTCTCGTTTAAAGCGACTTTGACACGAATATCGACATTACGCTCTAGCGATAGCAAATGATAAAAAACAGTGAAATCTGATGCAGGTAATCCTTCACGGTGTTGACGTAAACGTTCATCAACCGCAGAAAGGTCAAACAGCATCACGTATGGGCGTGATACGGTACGCAAGAACATTAAGACTTCTTGCACGCGCGCACGCTCAACCCAGACCGTTGGAAAATCTTCACAAGTCGGTTGCACGTAGAAGTTTTCACCGAATTTAGTTTTCAGCTCTTCTACAATTGCAAATGCTGGGCGCGAATCAACCTGTGTTGACTCTTCTGGCATAGCAATTTCAGTTTCAGCCATTGGCTTGGCTTCCTTTTTAATACAAATTCTTTTTTAATCCTAACGACAAATCACCCATAGGCGGGTGACAATCAATCCATCGTTAAAATTATTTAATCTCATCCATAGAGCGTAAGTTTTTCACTGCAATACGTTCTGCATTTTTACGATCACGTTCTGGCATCATCTTTGGCTTATAAACAGGCTTAAGATCATCACCAATGACTGCAGATAACGGACGGCGCTCTAACTGAATTTGGTCTTGTAATAACATTAATGCTTGGATTAATGCTTCTGGGCGTGGCGGACAACCTGGAATATAAACATCTACAGGAATAATCTTGTCGACACCTTGCACAACTGAGTAAATGTCGTACATACCACCAGAGTTGGCACAAGCACCCATAGAGATGACCCATTTCGGTTCAAGCATTTGTTCATACAAACGTTGAATAACAGGTGCCATCTTCACGAAGCAAGTCCCAGCCACAATCATTAAGTCGGCTTGACGAGGTGAAGCACGAATAACTTCGGCACCAAAACGTGACAAGTCATGCACACCCGTTAAGGTTGTTGCATACTCAACGTAGCAGCAAGAAGTACCAAAGTTAAATGGCCAAACTGAGTTCTTACGACCCCAGTTGACCACATTGTGCATCACATCTTCCAGACGCGTCATAAATACGTTTTTATTGACTTCTTCCTGAAGAGGATCGGTCACAATTTGACGCTCTTGAAGCGGGTACTGGTCAGCCTGTGGATTGGCACGGGTTAATGTATATTTCATCCCGTATTACTCCTTGTCAGAAGTTACTGTGGTCTTTTTGACTCGAGACTGAGCCGGAACTTGACCCGTAGGATCGGTTACAAGCTCATCAATTGAATTGAAGCGGGTGATCTCTGCGATATCCATATTTGGAGAGCCAATTTTTGGTAATATGCCTGCCGCTTTGCGACGGTCAAATGGCGACCAGTTCAATGCACCTACAGAAAGCGCATAAACCAAACCAATTAACAAGTCGACAATAAAGACTGTTGCCGTTGAGAAACCGAACCAACCTACTTCGCGCACAGCACCAGACCATGCATAAAGATAAAGTGCTTCGATATCAAAAATGACAAAGAAGATAGCGACAAGATAGAATTTTGCAGATAAGCGAATGCGGGCACCGCCTGCACCAACAATACCTGACTCAAACTGCTCTTGTTTTGCACGACCCCATGACTTACCTCCTAGGAGTAACGGAACTGTAAGCATAAAGACGCAAAGGAATGTAACGCCGATCACGAAGGCAATGGTTGCCCAATCGTATGGAGTAATGGCACTCATGCGGGGATAACTCCTGGCAGGCCTAATTTTAACAAAAGAATGTATGTATTGGCCTAAAAATACACCAAACACAAAATTAAACACTCTAATTGTACCTGATTTATGATTTCGGTTGCTAGGCTAATCTCGCTAGTATTTGGGATAATACTCTGTATGGTTTTTACACCAAAAAACTGCTAAAACTGTGGTAATCCATACTTATTGATTAATACTATTAGTTTTATAAAAAATAACTTTTTTTTCAATTATTGCTCTTTTTTTGGTATTTTTTGCAAAATTGCGCTTTAAAAAAATAGAATCATGCCCCAAATAGCGAAAAAAATCCTACTGAATTTCTTCAGAAAAAATAAGAATAATTCTCAATGAAGAAATGATCTGCTTAAATCAAGGTAATGTATTTTGTAACAAATGCTTTGCTTCTTTTTACAATCATCTCTTAGTTCACATCATAACGTCTCATGTCATATTTACAAGAAGCACACCATGACGCAGCATTCTAAAAGTTGACTCTTGATTTTATTTATAAAAGTGACATGAAATATCATCAAGACATAACATAACTATGCTTTGTTCTACGTTATAAATTTAAAAATACTGAAATATCAATTAAATCAAAAACTAGGAGACATCATGAATCTCGATTTTTCACACAAACCCAATTATTTTCTATTCGCACAATTGCTCGTTCGCTTTATTGAAACCCAGTCAAAGCAGCAAAATATGTCTCAACTCAATATTTCTTTTGAACAACTAGAGCAAATTTTTCAAGGGGATAGCGCTGCAACAACGATTAATTTAGAAGGCATTTTAAATATTGCAGATGAATATCAAGTCGAAACCTTAACTGGTGATCAGAAGTTGATTAACAACTATCAAATTAACTCTGAACAATCTCAGCTACAACTTGAGTTAAACTCTGCAGCTGTTGATGCACTTATTCAAGGCAAAGCTTTGATAAGCCCAGATGCGACACTCCATCAATAATGTGTAGCCAATAAAAAACCACCTAACGGTGGTTTTTTTATTGGAAGCAATGACTTATTTTGCTTCGTAAATACTGATTTCAACACGACGGTTTTGCTGTTTACCAGCTTCTGTCGAGTTCGATGCAATTGGGTTTGCAGAACCTTGACCTTCAGCATTGACACGGCTTGACGGCACACCTTTTTGAATCAAATAACGCGCTACACTGTTCGCACGATTTTGAGACAATGGGATGTTAATTGAATCATTCCCTGTGCTATCGGTATAACCTGTCACCAAAATTGCACTCTTATTATCTTCTGTCAAAGTTTGTGCAACTTTATTCAGCGTTGTATAAAAACTTGGTGAAATCGTCGCAGAGTTGGTCGCAAAGGTAATATTACCTGGCATTACCAAACCTACTGAACCATCTGAGTTACGGTTAACTTCGACACCTGTTCCTGCCATTTGTTGACGAAGTTTCTGCTCTTTCTTATCAAGATACAAACCACCTGCCGCACCAACAATGGCACCAATTGCAGCTGCACGATTATTTTGTGCACTTGAGTTTGCGTTAGAGCGAGATAGACCATAACCTGCTAGTGCACCCAAACCTGCACCAATTGCTGCTTTGTCATAATCACGGATACCGCCAGTACCTGTACCAGTGTTCATACTTTGACAGCCTGATAATGCCAAAGCCCCAATCACTGATGAAATAACCAATGCACGCATTGCATGACTCCTTGTTGTGTTTATTTACTATGTAAAAAATTATGAAATAATGATGTTTGGTAAAACATTAATTTTTTGTTAAAAATCGTGGGGTTTTTAACACTTTGATTGCAATTCACCTAGCTTTGTGTATGTCATAACGTGTTTTTCTACATAGATCATACAATTTTCAAGATTTATTTTGACTCTCTTTAGACCCATAGTTATCTTTATTACGCTAGATTTCGGCTAGGAATTTTTATGACCTCTCATCGAGTCAAACAAAGTTTATTTAAAAAAATTACACGTGGAATGACTGTTGGTTCTGTCATTACAGGCAGCACTTTTTTACATGGTCCACCTGTATTGGCACTCGGCTTAACCAAATTCTTCAAACAATCCCGTAAAGTTGATGAGACGAATATCCAAATTACCAATCGCTGGTTAGCTGTCAACAACTGGTTGATTGATCATGTGCTTCCTAATACCGAGTGGAATATTCAGATTGAAGATGACTTAAAGCTTGATTTACAAGGTCATTATCTCATGATTTGTAATCATCAAAGCTGGGTGGACACGACTGTTAATCAATATTTTGGCTTAACACGTATGCCTTTAACCCGTTTTTTTACGAAATGGGAACTGATCTTTATTCCTTTTGTTGGGCAGGCGTTCAAAATCTTGGGATTCCCCATGATGAAGCGACATAGCCGCTCACAGATCGCTAAAAATCCTGAACTGAAACATCATGATATGTTAGAAGCTCGCAAGTCATGTGAACAACTGCTCAGCCAGCCTTTTACCCTACTCAATTATGTCGAAGGTACGCGTTTTACTCCTGAGAAACACGCACAACAGAAGTCACCTTATCAGCATTTACTCAAACCCAAAGCAGGTGGTTTGGCCCTTGCAATCAATATCTTGGGCAAAAAAGTCGATGCTTTAGTCGATATGACGATTGTTTACCCTGATGGTGTTCCTGGCTATGGAGAGTTTTGGCTTGGAGAAGTACCACGAATTACGGTGCATCTGCGCAAGATTGAAATTCCTGAATGGGTACTGGCAGGAAATTATGAAGATGACCGAGAATATCGCTCTAAGTTTCATCAATGGCTTACGCAAATTTGGCAAGAAAAAGATCAGCTAATTAGCGAACTTAAAGCCAAAGCTTCACTGTAAAAGATAAGAGCATTGGCTATGCAAAAAAATTCAAAACGAGCACCTAAATTTCAAGCAATTGACCATAACTCATTGCAATGGAAAATTTATTTAGGCTATGACATTTTTATGATGTTCATTATTGTTTTTAATCTATTTTGCTTGAGTGCCAATGCCATCTTGATGAGTAACTTTGCCATTTGGCTGAGTGATCATTTGCAGTTCATGAACCTGCTGCATTTTTATAAAGACCATCTCCACCCTTGGGTTGATAAAACCGAGGGGTGGTTTATTTGCTTTTTAATACTGGAATTAGCACTTCGCTGGTCGATTGCGATTTTACAAAAACACCATCAACGCTGGTTTTTTTTCCCATTCATTCATTGGTATGAAGTTTTAGCAATTATTCCTGCTTTACGTTTTCTCCGTTTATTTCGCGCAGGGATTATTGCCTATCGCCTACATGAATTAGGTTATGAAATCATTCCCGAATCATGGCGAAAAACTGCAAAATTTTATTATCAAGTCGTCATGGAAGAACTCTCAGATCGAGTTGTCATTACTGTAATTGATGGTATTCGCTATGAACTTGATACTAGCTCCACACATAAAAAGATCATTCATGATCTGGTCGATCATCATCGTCAACTCTTTGCTGACACTTTAGTAGAACTGCTACAAGAAAATCTGGCGAACGAATTACAGAAGCAACAACAACAATTAGCACAACAGGTTGGTACTGTCGTAGAACAGGCGATCATCAACACACCTGAGCTGCATCAGCTTTTACGTTTATTTCCAATTATTGGTAGCCGCCTTGAAGATCAAATCCAAAGTATTGGTAAACGCTTGGGAGAGAATATTACTCAGGGCTTAATTGAACCGTGGGCAACACCCGCTTCAGCACAAACGTATGCACAAATTGCCAAAAAGATCAGTCAAGTCGATTTAAACAATGCCAAACTTGAGCAACTGGTTGAATCTTCGGTATATGAAAGCCTTGCTGCGATTCGTAAACAAGTTAAAATCAAACAATGGCAGAATATTTTGATTGCCGCTGACCAAAATAAACAGCCTGACGCATAGAACCGATTTTCATCGATAAATATTCATGCTTTTTTGTGTCTAATGCTAGAGAATTACAACAAATTGATCTAGGATTTGAGCTATTTACAACAATACTTTGACTTATTACTTATTTGGTCAAAAGCCCTCTAAGGAAATATCATGGCTGATATACGCATTACCGGCAGAATGGTTAATTTTACCCGATTAACCTTCGATACAAATGATCACGATGCTATTCGCCAACAACTTAGCCAAATGCTTGAAGATACAGGTTCTCATGGTACAACTGTTATTCTAGATAGCACCGTTGAGCAAGAACTGATTGAATTAATCCAACTGCTGATTAGCTTAGATTTACAGCCCATGGCTGTGATTGATGGCTTACTTGCGAATGAAGCGCGCAGTATCCAATTTCCTGTTCTGCCCGCTGATCGCCCGTTACAAAGAATCAAGCCAACCCATGAACAAGTGATTGAACAAAACGACGATAAAGATCAAAATAGCGACAACAGTAAACAAAAATCAAACGCTGTAAATCACGTGACTTCATATCATAATGAAATGTTGCGTACAGGTCAGTGCTTAATCCAAGAACATGGTGATGTGATTCTCAATGCCAGCATGAATAGTGGCTCTGAAGTCATTGCTTCAGGCAATATTTATGTGTTTGGCACAACACAGGGACGCATGATTGCTGGAGCAAGTGGTGATACAACAGCACGTATTTTTTGTCAGTGCTTAAATGCCGAATTGGTATCGATTGCAGGGACTTATTGTGTCGCGGATGATATTCCCGCTGACGTTGCAAAAAAAGCAGTACACATTTATTTAAATGATCGCCAAGAACTTGTGTTCGAGGCTTTAGAAATCTAAGGTATGATTGACCTTATTTTATTATTGAAGATTTTATCTTAATTGCAAATGACCATAACAGGAGTGGATTCGGTGGCCAAAATTGTTGTCGTAACATCAGGCAAAGGCGGTGTAGGTAAAACTACCACAAGCGCATCATTTGCAACAGGCTTAGCCTTACGTGGTCACAAAACTGTGGTTATCGACTTTGATGTCGGTTTACGTAACTTAGACCTTATCATGGGTTGCGAACGCCGTGTTGTTTATGACTTTGTTAATGTCATCAATCATGAAGCTCGTCTACAACAAGCCTTAATTCGCGATAAAGACATTGAAAACTTATATATTTTACCTGCATCACAAACCCGCGATAAAGACGCTTTAAGTGATGATGGTGTTGAGCGCGTGATGAATGAACTCGCGCAAGAGTTTGATTATATTATTTGTGATTCTCCTGCTGGAATTGAGCGTGGTGCAATCTTAGCGATGTACCATGCAGATGAAGCCATTATTGTTACCAACCCTGAAATTTCTTCAGTCCGTGACTCTGATCGTATCATTGGAATGCTAGACAGCAAAACCAAAAAAGTTGAGCATAAAGAAGGGCGTATTCGTAAACACTTGTGTATTACACGCTTCAACCCAGAACGTGCTGATCGCCAAGAAATGCTGACGATTGATGACATTTCCAAAGATATTTTACGTATTCCAACTTTGGGCGTAATTCCTGAATGCCCAAGTGTGTTACAGGCGTCCAACGAAGGTAAACCTGTCATTTTGTATACAGAATCCCATGCTGGACAAGCTTATGATGATCTTGTTGCCCGCTTCCTTGGTGAAGACCGTCCTTATCGCCATATTACGGTGAAACCTAAAGGCTGGTTGGCACGTTTGTTTGGAGCATAATCATGGCAGGATTTTGGAGCAAACTATTTGGCAATGAAGATAAATTGCCAAGTGCTCAAATGGCAAAAGATCGACTCAAAGTCATTGTTGCATCTGAACAAGGTTTGGGACGTCGTCTAAGTCAAGATAAAATTGATCAGATGAAAAAAGAAATTATGGAAGTTGTCAGCCGCTATGTTCGCGGTGTGGATGAACAGCATATTCAAATGCAAGTACGTTCAGAAGCCAATATTGAAATGCTTGAGATGAATATCAATTTACCTGAAGATCGTTAATTTCAATTCTGATTAGCTAAATACAACAATTCAGGGCAAAATAATCCTCATTATTTTGCCTTTTATTTTGAATCTCGAGGAGTGAGCTATGGCATTTTCACAGCCAGCAACTTTCAATGAAGAATGGTCAGATGAGCGTGTATTTGCCTACTTGAATCATTTACCTCCAGAAGGTACAAGTGCTGATTTTCATGTACTGTACAATGCATATAAACACATGCGTCCTCACGATTTTGAGCGCTTATTGACTCAGTTTGTTGCAGATGGTCGCGATATCAATGCAACCAACCCTCAAGGTCAACGCATCCACGAGGTAATTGCTCAGTTCCCTCGTCATTCTGCTGAATTTCTTGCTGTACTGGCAAAATTTGCCTAACCAAGATCCATAAAAATAGCCTGCATGATGCAGGCTATTTTACAGATTTCGGCAGAATCATCAGCGTTCTTGCCACCCCATCTTGGATCATATTTAAAAATGTCCCCTGTGGTTGCTCAATACACTGAAAGACTCGAGGTTCAGTTTGAGTTATCTTATAGCTCTGCTGCAAACGATAAAATAAACGCACACCTTGTTCTTTCTGCTGCGTTGTCACAAGATAATATGTTCCTACAGCCTGACTATCTAAATACCCTTCAGCCATTTTTTGGCATACTGCAACATTGCGCAATTTAGATTGTGTACATCCCACTATACTCAAACAGACTAAAACCAATATTAATCTTTTCATTACCTTGATCCCCATAATTAGCAAATTATTCATGCATCATAGGAAGATTCTGTTAAGGTATACAGATACAATTTTTTATAAAAAAGCAGTACAGATATGCATTTTCGTTACCAGGAAATCGCCAGCCAAATTCGGCATAAAATTCTGACTGGTGAACTCAGTCCACATTGCAAGTTGCCTTCATTACGAAGTTTTGCAAAGCAACAACAGATTAGCTTAAGCACTGCTCAAGCCTGTTATGAGTTGCTTGAAGCACAAGGACATGTATATGTAAAAGCAAAATCTGGCTTTTTTGTACAAGCGCCTCTCATCTCTCTTAAAACCACACATACAGACTATATTGACTTTCCATCGATTAGCCGCGAGATCTCAAGCCTTGACCTACACAATCAAATTCAAGATGCTTCCAGTCAAGCGCAAATGATCCATCTTGGAGCGATTCAACTCGGTAGCCCTCTCATTCCAATTGAAGCATTACGTCGCTCTATTCAACGCAGTTTAAAACATAGCCGCCCTGAAGATTTTCTATATTGTGATCGACAGGGACATCCTCGTTTACGGCAGGCACTTGTTGATCACTGGTCTGAAGATGCTATTCATATTGCCTACGATGATATTTTTATTACCAATGGTTGTATGGCGGCATTAATGCTCATTATTCAATCGTTGACTCAGATAGGCGATAGCATTATTTTACCCACGCCTACGTTTAATGGACAGTTGCAGCTTTTAGCGAATCTTAATCGCAAAGTCATCGAAATTCCTGCACATCATCAAGGAATTGATTTAGAACGCTTGGAGCAGGTTTTAAAGACAGGTCAAGCCAAAGCCTGCCTACTCACTGCAAATTATCAAAATCCTCTTGGCTATTGTCTAACCCATCAAGAAAAGGCACAGATTGCAGCATTGGCTGAAAAATATCAGTGTTTTATGATTGAAGATGATATTTATGGCGAATGTGGATATGAATTACAACGCCCCTTACCGATTAAACACTGGGATCAGGCAGGCTATGTGATTTGGGTCGGGTCGGTTTCTAAAAGCCTTTCAAGCGCCTATCGGGTGGGCTGGTTATGTTTACCCAAAGTACTACAACATCTCAGATCCCAACTTTTAGCACATAATATTATTGTCAATACACCTCTACAATTAGGTTTGGCAGATTTTATTTTTAGTGGTGGATATCGTCGCCATTTAAACCAGTTACACCCTAAGTTATGGTCACAAGTTCAGGACTATGTTCAGTGCATTACAGAAATTTTTGCCAAATTATCTGTAGAGTTACAGATACCACAAGGAGGATATGCGCTTTGGTTAAAGCTCCCTCAAAATTTAAGTGGCTTTGAGCTTTATCAATTTGCCTTAAGTCAAAGTATTAGTATCGTGCCAGGCAATATTTTTGGTGAGGATAATAAATATCATCACTATATTCGCATCAATGCAGGTCATCCACTCACAGTCCAAGTAAGAACGGCTTTGCAACAGTTGGCCACTTGGATCAATCAGCAAACAGGCTTGGCTTTATCGGTATGTTGATTTGCAACAACCAAAAACAATGCGCTAAACTCATGCTTTTATTACAACAAACAACAATAGAGTCTAACTATGAGCTCAGCCCATCAACTCCAACCCAATGAAGATGTGTCTACAACAGATCAAGACTTAATTCAGAATTTACCTATATTTTCCAAAGCTGTGCTTGAGTATCAAGGTACCGTATCTGCTGAAGACTCTAATTCTGCTGAGTTACCTGAAAGTTACCCTTATCGCACCCGTTTATCACGTAAAGCTTATGAGGCAGAAAAGAAGCTGTTACAAATTGAGCTATTAAAAGTTCAGTCTTGGGTGAAAGATACAGGACAACGTATTGTTTGTTTATTTGAAGGACGTGATGCTGCGGGTAAAGGCGGCACTATTAAACGCTTTATGGAACACCTCAACCCACGTGGCGCACGCGTGGTTGCCCTAGAAAAACCAACCATTACCGAAGCAGGACAATGGTACTTTCAGCGTTATATCGAACATCTGCCAACAAAAGGTGAAATGGTATTTTTTGACCGCTCTTGGTACAACCGTGCAGGTGTAGAGCGTGTTATGGGCTTTTGTGAGCCGCAAGATTATTTACAATTCATGCGCCAAACACCCGAATTAGAACGCATGCTGGTCAACAGTGGCATTCATCTATTCAAATTTTGGTTTTCGGTGAGTCGTGAAGAACAATTACGTCGTTTTATTTCTCGTCGTGATGATCCACTGAAACACTGGAAATTGTCACCGATTGATATTCAATCTCTCGATCGTTGGGATGATTATACCGATGCGAAAAATCACATGTTTTTCCATACACATACGGGTGACGCACCTTGGACGATTATTAAATCAGATGACAAAAAACGCGCACGCCTGAACTGTATTCGCTATTTCTTATCTAAATTGGACTATCCCAATAAGAACCAAAAGCTTACACAGAGAGTCGATGAGCAAATTGTTTTAATTCCAAATCCGCAGTTTAAAGAACATCTTTTGACGGTGTCAGAGGACTAATTGAAAAAAAACCTAGCGATTTCGCTAGGTTTTTTCATATTCACTTAAACCAAAATATCACGTTTTCCATTTGGTCCCATTGCACTGACAATTCCATTTTCTTCCATGGTATCAATCAAGCGAGCCGCACGGTTATAACCTAGACTAAACTTACGTTGCAAAGAGGACGTCGATGCCTTACGTGTTTCCAAGACAAATGCAACTGCTTGATCATACAGTACATCACGATCTGGGCTAGCATCTCCCTCTTCAAAACCACGATTGGTTGGTTCTTCATCGTAAGGGGTCAGAATTTCATCAACATAATTTGGAGAACCGCGTTCACGCCAAGCATCACAAATACGGTTCACTTCATCATCACTAATGAAAGCCCCATGCACACGCTCAGGTTCAATCTTACCTGGTCCAAGAAATAGCATGTCACCATGTCCCAATAGATCTTCTGCCCCACCAGCATCCAAGATGGTACGAGAGTCAATTTTTGAGTTCACACGTAACGCCACACGGGTTGGAATGTTGGCTTTAATCAAACCTGTAATCACATCGACCGATGGACGCTGTGTCGCAAGCAATAAGTGAATCCCTGCTGCACGTGATTTTTGTGCCAGACGAGTAATCATTTCTTCAGCTTTTTTACCAACTTGCATGATCATGTCTGCAAACTCATCTGCCACAATCACAATCATTGGCAAAGGTTGCAAACGC
Source organism: Acinetobacter brisouii (assembly GCF_008993995.1). Lineage (GTDB taxonomy): Bacteria > Pseudomonadota > Gammaproteobacteria > Pseudomonadales > Moraxellaceae > Acinetobacter > Acinetobacter brisouii_A. The sequence goes on along the minus strand of NZ_BKNN01000019.1, from coordinate 5,755 downwards.
GGTGCGCGTTCTTGGGTTGCAGAGTCAGTTGGTTTCCATGTTGGATCAATCAGGTCTTCTCCACGTTCTAATGCCTCTTCAACCTTACGGTTGTAATCGGTAATTTTACGAATTTTCAGGAAAGACATCAGCTTATAGCGGCGTTCCATTTCATTGACACACCAGTTCAATGCGCTGACTGCATCTTTCATGTCGGTCACCACAGGCGTCAACAAATGGGGAATATCGTTATAGTTGGCAAGTTCAAGTTGTTTTGGATCAATCAAAATCAAGCGCAGTTGTTCAGGCTTATATTTGAGCAACATCGACAAAATCATCGAGTTCACTGCAACAGATTTACCCGAACCTGTCGTTCCTGCAACCAACATATGCGGTGCTTTAGCGAGATCGGTTAGAACAGGATTCCCCGAAATATCTTTACCCATCGCCATGCTAATTAAGCCATTTGGATCACGATAAGTTGGGGTGTCTAACAATTCAATTAAACGCACCATTTCGCGGGCACTATTCGGCACTTCAATGCCGATATATGGCTTACCAGGAATGACTTCCACAACACGTACCGATGCCATCGACATAGAACGCGCCAAATCACGGGAAATATTGGTCACTTTAGAAGCTTTGACTCCAGGTGCCAAGTCAAGCTCAAAACGCGTCACCACAGGGCCCGGTTGTGCCTCAATCACCTTCGCTTTGACATTAAATTCTTGTAATTTAATTTCCAATAGCTCAGATAACCGTGCTAGTTGCTCAGCGGTAAAGTTAATTTTCTTATTGGGATCTACCCGATCAAGCAAGTCTTCACTCGGAAGTGGAGAAAGATGTTTACGCTTTTCTGCAACCTGCATAGCGCGTGACATTGGTCGACCCGCTGTATCGGTCAGTGGTGCATCAAAATCAAATTCATCTTCGGGTTGAGGCTTTCCCGCTGTTTCCTGCCAAGCTTCAATAAATTCTTCTTTTGATAAATTGGGTTGTGTTTCTAATGTTGTTTTGATCTGTGCTTTTACAAATGCAGAAGACTGCGCATAACTTTCTGCACGACGTGGTTGGGGTATCGGTTCAGGTGTGTTGGCATCCATTGCCAATAATTTTTCAATATCCGCAATTTCATCATGTTCTAGTAAATGCTTTACCGTGCTATCTACAGAGGCAGCTTCTCCTGTTTTTTGCAACAAATCATCAAAGGTTTGGTCATTGTTCCAGTCTATTTTTGATGATGATTCTGTAGATTGGACAACGTGTTGAAAATGCTGTTTTGATGTTTTCGCTGTCTGTTCTTCCTCAGCAGCTTGCAATAATGCATCAATCTCTTGCTGTTGCTGTTCATTTTTGTCTAGCTCTAAAGCACGCCAAACCTCACCTGTGGGTACAACTCGATCTTTGGGCTGAGTCAGGTCATGTGCTTTTGCTAAGGTTTTTTCAAAATCTTGTTCAGACAATACAGGTATTTCAGATTTGGACTGATCTTGTATTGCTAACGCGTCCAATAAACGCTCAGCAGCAGGATCAACCGTTAAATTTTGTGCTGTTAGAACTGGCTTCTCTTCAACATCACTCGCTGGTGCTTGGGCAATAATTTTCTTGGTCACTGTCGCTTGTGCAGGCGACTTGGTGGTCAAATCATAATCCGCTTCACTCTCAGGGACATTACGATAAAACAAATCTTCAAGATACTTCGGTGTTGCTTTTAGAGTTGCCCATGTTCGATTCCAACGTACACCAAATGCAAAGGTAAATAAAACACCCCATAGAATCATCAAAAATGCACTTGCACCATATACAGTCATTAACTGCGATAAACTTTCACCTAACTCGTAGCCAATAATGCCTCCAGAGGAGTTATCTAAAGCATCGCTTGGAACTTGCCAAAATAAGAACAATAGGCTTGCAGTAGTCAACAGCATAAAGAACTGTGCAGCATAACGGAAAGGTCGATTCAGAAAACTATGTGGCCACCAAACTTGTATTGCTTCTAAAAATAAGAAAATCGGCAGCAATAAACTTGCCCAACCCAAGAAACCAAAAAGTAAATCTGCAATCCACGCCCCTGCAACGCCGCTCGCATTAGACACCTGTTGGGTATCGCTTGAAATATGCATCCAGCCTGGATCAAATGGCGTATAAGTGACTGTTGCCAAGAACAGGTAAATCCCAAATGATACCAAAAATAAGGTAATAATTAAGCGCTGTGCATAAACACTCGACACCGCAGTCATATACTGTCCTGTATCTGAAAAACTATAGCCAGTTGAAAATCAGCAAGAAACTGTTTTTCAATTCATAAATATTTATATTATGCACTTGTTTAGCAAAAAAAGGTGCAACAGAATGCTGCATGTTTGTAGCATTCTATATAGCTCAAATCGATTTAGATGATCAATATTATCGACATTGATCGAACACACAATTACCCTGCTTTCACGTATAATTTTTTCAGTTTTTTAATTATAAAAGGAAATCTGCAATGACAGCTCGCCATTCGCGATTAATTATTTTAGGTTCTGGACCTGCTGGTTATAGTGCAGCAGTTTATGCCGCTCGTGCAAACTTAAAACCAACCTTGATTGCAGGCTTACAGCTAGGTGGGCAACTGACAACGACAACAGAAGTTGATAACTGGCCGGGTGACCCTGAAGGCTTAACAGGCCCTGTACTAATGGAACGCATGCAAGCACATGCAGAGCGTTTTGGTACAGAACTTGTGTATGACCATATCAATGAAGTGGACTTAAATGTACGTCCATTTGTTTTGAAAGGCGATATGGAAGAATACACTTGTGATGCTCTGATTTTAGCAACAGGTGCTACTGCACAATACTTAGGTCTTGAATCTGAACAAAAATTTATGGGTCAAGGCGTTAGTGCTTGTGCAACTTGTGATGGTTTTTTCTATAAAAACCAACACGTGATGGTGGTTGGTGGTGGTAACACTGCGGTTGAAGAAGCACTTTATCTATCTAACATTGCTGCGCATGTCACTTTGGTTCACCGCCGTGATAGCCTTCGCTCAGAGAAAATTTTGCAAGATCATCTTTTTGAAAAAGAAAAAGAAGGCAAAATTTCAATTGTGTGGAATCACCAAGTCGATGAAGTTTTAGGTGATAAAACAGGGGTAACAGGTGTCCGCCTAAAATCAACCCAAGACGATTCAACTCAACAAATTGATATCCAAGGTTTGTTTATTGCGATTGGTCACAAGCCGAATACCACCATGTTTGAAGGCCAATTGCAACTCCGTAATGGCTATATTCAAGTGCAAAGTGGTACAGCGGGCAATGCAACTGCAACATCTGTTGAAGGCGTATTTGCTGCGGGTGACGTTGCAGATAGCGTTTATCGTCAAGCGATTACTTCTGCTGGTTCAGGCTGTATGGCTGCACTTGATGCTGAGAAATATCTCGATAATTTGGCTTAATACCAAGATATCTAAAAAAGCCGTAGCCATACGGCTTTTTTTATGTCAGCGTTTCAACTAAATTCTAGTAATTTATTGACACAACAATGCCTCAACTTCCAGATTCTGAGTATATTTTTCCAAATCCGATTCAGCATGATCCAGATGGTCATGGTTTGATCTGCATTGGTGGCGATCTTAAACCTGCCACTTTATTTGAAGCCTACAGTCATGGACTATTTCCATGGTTTAATGAAGGTGAGCCTATTTGTTGGTGGAGTCCAGAACCGCGCTGCATCATTCGCCCACAAGACTATCATCCAAGTAAATCCTTACTTCGTACCATGAAAAAGCATGATTATAAAATCACGATTAATCATGCTTTTGAACAAGTGATTCGACGCTGCTCCCTACCCCGTCAATATGCCAATGACACTTGGATTAGTGAAGATATTATTCAAAGCTACTGCCAAATGTTTACACTCGGTTATGGTTACAGCATAGAAGTGTGGGCAGATCAGGAAAAATTAGTGGGTGGTCTTTATGGCTTACACATTGGGCATGGCTGTTTTGGTGAATCGATGTTTAGCCAAGCGACTGATGTCTCCAAAATGGCATTTTTTACTTTGATGCTCATTGGTCGTGAACAAAATTTACCGTGGATTGACTGCCAGTTGGTCAATGATCATCTGATGAGCTTAGGTGCGAGTACCATTTCACGAGAAGATTATCTAAAATCGTTACAAGATGTTATAAAACGACCTAGTATTGATTGGAAAAGCTATCAAGACAGTGTATTTTCATCTAAAGAGGTTGCGTTAAATCAACAATTATTAAAGAAATAAGCATGTTCAGGAGTGACGCTTGATATGAATTCATACCATCCGAAGTCACCTTTAAACGAACTACAATATTATATTACCCCTCCACATGACTGTAGTTATCTGGATCATAAATCAGCACGCATGGTATTTTTAGATCCCGCCCAGCGTATCGATGTTGTCACACTTTCTGAGTTATCCCGTTCGGGCTTTCGACGCAGTGGTGATTTTGTCTATCGTCCTGAATGTCATTTATGCCGACAATGCTTATCCTGCCGTATTCCAGTCAATCACTTTGAAATGAGTAGTGCTCAAAAAAAGGCATGGAAACGCAATCAAGACCTCCATTTACGGATTATTCGTACAGAGAATGCGACATCAATTCATTATGATTTGTATGAGCGTTATATCAATCTCAGACATCATGATGGAGACATGTTTCCACCTAGTATTGATCAATTTGATAAATTTTTAATGCATAGCTGCACTGATAGCTTCTTTTTAGAACTCTGGAAAGACCAAAAACTACTCAGCGTTTCTACTTGCGATATGCTTGATGATGGTTTATCGGCAGTATATACATTTTTTGAACCTGATGAGCATCGTCGATCTCTTGGTGTCTTTGCTATTCTCAAACAAATTGAATATGCCAAAGCACTTGGGCTAGATTACGTTTATTTGGGCTACTGGGTTCCCCATTCAAAAAAAATGAATTACAAATCCCAGTATATTCCTTTTGAAGTTCTGATTGATGGGCAATGGCGACGTTTAAATCGTGCATTAAGCGAGCAAGAAATTGATCACCTTGGAACATCCCTCATGACAACATTATCATCAGAATGGAACAACATGATTAAGTAGAAAATAATGCTGCAAAATCATCACTACAGCTCTTCACCATGATGATGGCATGTTCTCGTCCACCCTCAGCAACAGGATAATAATTTTTACGAATATCAATCTGATGAAACCCTGATTTTTCATATAACTTAATCGCAGCGATATTACTTTCACGAACTTCTAGAAAAATCTGAACTGGATGATTTTTTAACAAATCCATCGACTGTTCTAATAGCTGAAAGCCCAAACCTTTTCCCTGCATTTTCGGGTCAATCGCCATCAACAATAAATTAGCTTCATCAAGCACAGGTTGTAAAATACAGAAACCAACAACCTGTCCAGACTTTTCAATCACTGTACATTGATAATTTTCTTGTGCTTCTCGAAATTGTTTCTCTGTCCAAGGATGGCTTTGTACAGCCGCTTCAATCTGATAAACACGCGCAATATCAGCAGACTGCATTAAACGTATCATATTAAGAAAACTCATCTATTTTTTGAAATTATACGTGACTCATAAACATCAGGCATAAAAAAACGCTCCAAAGGAGCGTTTTTTACTTTTCAGCGATTATGCAGTTACTTTCGCAACAACACCAGCACCTACAGTACGACCACCTTCACGGATCGCAAAACGTAGACCTGGGTCCATTGCGATTGGGTGGATCAATTCTACTGACATTTCTACGTTGTCACC
>NZ_BKNN01000018.1 GCF_008993995.1 Acinetobacter brisouii | reverse complement strand
GTATTTTCCCATATCTGTTGAAAAACATGGTCATCGATCACTCTAATCAAGTCTGGTGTACAGATATCACGTATATTCCTATGGCTAAAGGCTTTGTCTATCTGTGTGCAATTATAGATTGGCATAGCCGTAAAGTACTGGCTCATCGAGTATCGATCAGTATGGAAACAGACTTTTGCATAGATGCGTTGCAAGAAGCAATTGTGAAATATGGTTGTCCTGAGGTGTTTAATACAGACCAAGGCAGTCAATTCACAAGCGAGGCATTTTTGAATGAGTTAAAATTGCGAAATATCCGTATCAGTATGGATGGGAAACTTGCGCAGTATACTGCTCATAGATGGATAATGTGATGATTGAGCGTTTATGGCGCAGCGTGAAGCATGAGGAAGTCTATTTGAAGGCTTACGATACAGTAAAACAAGCGAAACAATCCATTGCTGAGTATTTGGATTTTTATAACATGATACGTCCTCATTCAAGTTTGAATAAGGCCACACCGAATGAATTTTATGATCAACATTTACTAAAAGTAATGGCAGCATAATTTAAATATTTAGAGCGGATTTATCACTTATAAAACTGAATTGAGTGGTCTAATTAACGGAACCACATTACCTTTTCAACTTAAAGATGTGACTTTACGCAACCGTATAGCTGTGCCACCGATGTGTTAGTACAGTGCGGTTGAGGGCAAAGTCACCGACTGGCATTTGGCACATTACACCGGTATGGCACGCGGTGGTGCAGGTCTGGTGATTGTCGAAGCGACAGGTGTATCGCCTGAAGGGCGGATTACTCCCGCCTGTTTGGGTTTGTGGAGCGATGAACACATTGAAGGTTTGGCACAGATTGCTCAGGCGATTAAAGCCGCTGGGGCAGTACCAGGCATTCAGATTGCACATGCAGGGCGTAAAGCCAGTGCCAATAGTCCGTGGGAAGGCGATGACCATATTGCCGAAGGTGATCCGCGTGGCTGGCAGCCAATCGGAGCATCGGCGATTGCTTATGGTGAAAACTTGTCGCGTGTACCACAGGAAATGAGCCTTGAAGATATTCAACGGGTTCAGGCAGATTTTGCTGCTGCAGCACGCCGTGCAAAACAGGCAGGTTTTGAATGGTTAGAATTACATTTTGCACATGGTTATTTAGCGCAAAGCTTTTTTTCTAAGCACAGCAATCTACGTCAAGACGAGTATGGCGGTGATTTTGCAGGGCGAAGCCGCTTTTTGCGTGAAACCTTTAGCGCAGTCCGTGCAGTTTGGCCTGAGCGTTTACCCTTAACCGCACGTTTTGGCATGATCGAGTACGATGGGCATGATGAAGAAACCCTGAGCGAGTCAATTGAACTGGTCAAACAATGGCGTACAGATGGGCTAGATTTACTCAATGTCAGTATTGGTTTTAATACGCCTAAAGCCAAAGTGCCTTGGGCTGAGCCTGCATTTTTAGCACCCATTTCTGAGCGTGTACGCCGTGAAGCCAATTTGCCTGTTGCCTCTTCATGGGGAATGGATAAACCTGAAGTCGCGAACCGTTTGGTGGAACAGCAGCAAATGGACTTGGTGATGATCGGGCGTGCTTTCTTGGCAAATCCACACTATGCGCTGCAAGCTGCCAAAGCATTGCAACTGGAAAACCGACGCAGGTATTGCCTACACCGTATGCACACTGGTTAGAGCGTTATTCATCGTAAAGTGATTTATTTTCATTGAAAAGTCAGCCTTGAGCTGGCTTTTTTATGTTGTAACCAATGGATTGTACAGCGCACAGTTATCTGCAAACTGCTCCTCATGCTGACAGGTTTTCAGTATTAACTGACGCAACCAGCGATAACGTGGGTCGTGCTCAGTGCGTTCATGCCACAAGGCAACTTTACTAAAACTTGGAATCTCCAGTGGGGGTTGCACAATCGCTAAATCTTGACGTTTACATACCAGACGTTTCGGCACAGTCGCCACCAGATCACTATTTTGCAAAATCTCAGGCAACAGTAAGAAACTCGACACCGACAGGGTGACACGACGTTGTCGTCCCAGTTGTTGTAATTGCTGATCGGTAATGCCTGAGAAGCTGCCCTGAAAGGACACCAAGGCATGATCCAACTCACAAAAACGATCCAGACTCAGGGGGTGTTGCAATGCAGGATGTCCCAAGCGCATTACGCTGACATAGCATTCATCAAACAGATGCAAATGATGCAACTCACTGCCGCAACTATGTTCAGGTGTAGACAGTGCCAGATCAATTTCACCCTGTTCCAGACGTTGTAGTTCTTTATCGGTCGATGGCAACAGTGCAATCTGCACATGCGGCGCTTGCTGTTTGAGCGCTGCCAAAAAGGGCACCAAAATCACCTGATGGGCATAGTCGGTTGCGGCAATACGCACGGTAAAATCCACTGTGGCAGGGTTAAACTCCAGTGGTTGTAGCAGTAGATCAATTTGCCCCAAAATCTGTTTGATTGGGCAGATCAGTTCCAATGCACGCGGGGTCGGCACAATACCGCGCTGCGAACGGACAAACAGCGGATCATCAAAACTTTCACGCAGACGTGCCAAAATACTGCTCATGGCAGGCTGGGTAATAAACAGGCGTTCCGCGGCGCGGGTTACGCTGCGTTCTTCCAGTAAAATATCCATGGCTTTAAGCAGGTTAAAGTCCAGATGACGCAAGTTTTTGACCATCATTCTCCCCGAAGAGGCAACGTTTTATCTCATGATAACCTGTTCTTAATTGGCGGGGGAATGTCGGGCGAAGCTGAGTGAGTAAAGTGAAGGTTTTTCCCAAAAGTTTTGTCGATAGAACAGCAAATTTTGGGCAGGAAATTGTATGGCGAGCCTAAAGCTCACACATACAGTTTAATGGGAATTAAATGATACAGGCCTGACTAATCTGTTGTACTTCAGTTTCGGTGAGTCCTAACTGATCCCACTGATTCATTTGATTGGTCAGCCAAACAAAATCGGAAAGTTTTGGTGCAGCTGAGTGGGTAACATAATTTTTAATAATGTTGACAATGGCATGGTAACGTTCAACATGCGTGTCGGGTGAACAAGAAAATTGCACAATTTCATAGTGAATCAGCATTTGCCACAGTTCAGAAAAATCCTTGAGTTGCTCAATATCTTGCTGTGCTAAACGCAGTGCCGTTCCTAAAGTCAATAATGTTTCAGGATAGCGTTTTGCCCATTCTGCGGTTACCGCCAAGACTTTATCTGCCACACTGGGCACAACGTCGAGACCTGAAGCGACAATTTGGCTTTTACCCAAAACTTCGCCTTGGGTATTCCATGGTTCACCCACACAAAAGCCATCGATTAAACCACTAGAAATGGCTTCAACCATATAAGGGGGTGGCAGCGTTAGTAATTTAATTTTTTTGGCAAGTGTACTGTCAGCGAGCGCTAACCATTCTCTTAAACAATAATGATGGAGTGAATGTCCAAAGACCTGTGCTAGACGAATCGGCTTATGGTTAAAGCTTGACACCAGTTTTTCAGCAGTCTGAACGGCTGAATCAGTGCTATGGATCTCGAGTTCATAACACAGTTTTTGACTTAAACTGATAAATGCTGAGTTTTGACTGAGTACCAGTGCGGTTTTAAAGGGAATACCCACTTGATCTGTGCCTGCCTGAGAAGCGGGCAACATTGCAGAGAGACAGTGCGCCCCATCTAAAATGCCAAACGCCAAACGATCTCGTAAACTTGCCCATGAGGCTTCTTTGACCAAAGTGACATCAAGCCCAACTCGTTCAAAAAAACCTTTATGTTTGGCCCATAAAATGGCAACTGCATCAAGGAGTGGAATATAGCCAATATTCAGCTGAGTCTTTTCATTCTTCATATCATTAATCCTTGAAAGTCTGATTGAGCAGTTGCTGAGCTTGAATCAGCTGACGCGCCAAATCCCCCATGGAAATCCGAGCGTTCATGGCATTTTTACGTAACAGGCGAAATGCTTCTTCTTCTGAAAGTTGTTGTAATTGCATTATCATGGTTTTTGCTTTTTCAATGTCTTTACGATCTGCTAAGCGTAGTTTAGTTTCTTTTAGATCACTTTCAAGCTGCTGATGCTTTTTATATTGCTCAATGGCAATTTCAAGCACGCTATCTAGACGAGCAGGATCAACCCCATCGACAATATAGGCAGTGACGCCTGCCTGAATCGCTTGTTTAATTGTGTCACGGTTATTATTTTTGGTAAACAGCACAGTGGGCAAATTAAAATGGTTCACAAATGCTTCAATAATGTCACGTTGTGGATGATCCATATCCAGTAAAATCACATCGGCATGCAGTTCTTGTAAATCGTGTGGGGCAATCTCCTGAATGAGCACACAAGCCACGACCTCAAAATCATGTTCAGTCAGGCACTGCTGTAAATAGCTAGCACGCGATTCGTCATCGTCAATCAAGGCGATTTTGAGTTTGGAGGTCAACATAGTGGCTGGCTCAAGGTTAAGGTGGTTTCACTTTCTATTGCAAAGCAAAATGAGTGCCACGTAAAGCGTCTAAATCACAGCATCTGTTGCAATATATGCGGGGCTGTTCTACGGCTTTAGTCGAATATTTTTGAAAAAAACTGAAAAAACAAAAGAGTAAATTGAACAGTGCATCAAAGTGATCGATGCTACTGTTGTGCAATTTGATTTAAATTGCCTAAATTTAGTGCAGTTTTGGCTCAATTTTAGAGATTGTGCAAAAACAGCGCAGTATGAGAAAGTTAAGAAAATGGTCATTTTTTAACTAAGTTGATAAAAAATAATTTATTTTTAGAGTTGGCATGTACTTTGCATTATTCAAAGCAGATCAAAGGCGATCACCTTATATACCAAATATAACGGCCAACGATGTCCGTTCTGATGAATTCTGCTGCTGCATGGGGTTTGCTGTAGTAGGAACGTAATTAACGTATCAGTGCGAGGATTGGCCATGTCTACCAATTTAGATGATCAAAAAGCGACAAAAATAAGCCTATTTAGTTTTTCTACACCTGCAATGCGCGCTTTCCACATGAGCTGGCTGGCATTCTTTGTCTGTTTCTTCGCTTGGTTTGCCTGCGCACCACTCATGCCAGTGATTTCAGGTGAATTCCATCTCACTAAAGACCAAATTGCCAACATTAACATTGCCGCAGTGGCGATTACCATTTTGGTTCGCCTCATCGTTGGTCCATTGTGTGACAAATATGGTCCACGCAAAACTTATACTGCATTGTTATTTTTAGGCAGCATTCCTGTATTTGGGGTTGCCGCAGCCAACAGCTATGAATCATTCCTGTTCTTCCGCCTGTTGATTGGTGCAATTGGCGCAAGCTTCGTCATCACGCAATACCACACCAGTGTCATGTTTGCACCAAACGTGGTGGGAACTGCCAATGCTGCTACTGCAGGTTGGGGAAATGCGGGTGGTGGTGCAACTCAAGTCCTCATGCCATTGCTATTGTCTGCAATCGTGATGTATGGCGTTGAGCAAAGCATGGGCTGGCGTGCAGCATTGATCGTTCCTGGTTTTATGATGCTCATCGTGGGCTGCTTATACTGGAAATTTACCCAAGACTGCCCAGCAGGCAACTATAAGCAACTTCGTGAACAAGGCATTGAAGTTGAAGGCGGTAAAAAAGGCGGTTGGGCGATTATTAAAGAAGCGTCTCGTAACTACCGTGTTTGGATTCTATTTGTTAGCTATGCAGCATGCTTCGGGATCGAAATTTTCATGCACAACGTAGTGACCATGTACTACGTACAAAAATTTAACTTCGGTCTTAAAGAAGCAGGTATGGCTGCGGGGATCTTTGGTTTACTCGCACTGTTTGCTCGTGCATTTGGTGGGATTATCTCTGACAAAGTGGCACTAAAACGTGGTCTAGATGCACGTACTGAAATTTTATTTATGATGATTTTGGGCGAAGGTCTGTTCTTGATGTTGTTCTCGCAAATGAATACGCCTGTTATGGCTATCTTGAGCATGACGTTATTCGGTTTATTCACACACATGGCTTGTGGTGCGACGTATGCGCTGGTGCCATTCATTGACCGTAAAGCATTAGGTGGTGTTGCGGGGATTATCGGGGCAGGCGGTAACGTGGGTGCGGTGGCAGCAGGCTTTATCTTTAAGAGCATGCCTGACCTACAAACTTGCTTATTGAGCCTTGGCATTATGGTGGTGGTGATTGGTTGTGTGGTGTTGTTCATCCGCTTCTCACCAGAACACAAAGCCCGTGAGAAAAAGCTCTTCGAAAAAGCGCTACTTGAACGCAACGAAGCTGTTTAATCCAAATCTCCCAAGAAATTACTTTAAGGATGCCGATGATGAAACTCGTTATGATTGGTCATGGAATGGTTGGGCACAAATTTATTGAAAGTGTCCTCGAACATAACAATGACGACCTCGAAATCACCATTATTGCTGAAGAACCACGTTTAGCGTATGACCGCGTACATTTGACCGAATACTTCTCTGGACGCAGTGCCAAAGATTTATCGCTTGCACGTGCAGACTTTGCAGATGCTTATGGCATTGATTTACATCTCAATACCAAAGCCATTGCCATTGACCGTCATAACCAGACCGTGACCACGGCAACGGGTCAAATCATCGGCTATGACAAACTGATTTTAGCCACAGGTTCTTATGCTTTTGTTCCACCGATTCCGGGCAATGAGCGTCAAAACTGCTTTGTGTATCGCACCATTGAAGACCTTGATGCAATTCGTGCAGCGAGTTTGAATGCGAAATCGGGTGTGGTGATTGGCGGTGGCTTGCTCGGTCTTGAAGCAGCAAAAGCACTGCGTGACCTCAACCTGCAAACTCATGTAGTGGAGTTTGCACCGCGTTTGATGGCAGTCCAGATTGATGATTTGGGCGGTAAAGTACTGCGCCGTAAAATCGAAAACTTGGGTGTGCAAGTGCATACCCAAAAAGCCACCCAAGCCATTGAAGATGGTGAACATGCCGTACATGTGATGAAGTTTGCCGATGGCTCACATCTTGAAACTGACATTGTGCTATTTTCGGCAGGGATTCGCCCACGTGATGAACTGGCACGTAGCAGCGGTTTGGCGGTGGGTGAGCGCGGCGGAATCGTGATTAACGACTATTGCCAAACCTCAGATGACCACATTTACGCGATTGGTGAATGTGCGCTGTGGCAGAACAAAATTTTTGGTCTAGTTGCACCGGGCTATGACATGGCACGTATTGCGGCGAAACATGTCCAACAACAAAACACCGCATTGTTTGCGGGTGCGGACATGAGTACCAAACTCAAACTGATGGGGGTTGATGTTGCTTCGGTCGGTGATGCACATGCCATGACGCCAGATGCCGTTAGCTATTTCTATGCTGACGAAGATGCCTTGATCTATAAAAAACTGGTGGTGGATCAAGCCAAAACGAAAGTTTTGGGTGCGGTGTTGGTCGGTGATGCAACCGAGTACAGCGAATTGCTGCAAATGATGCTCAACGGTTTGCCACTGCCTGAACAACCTGAAAGCTTGATCATGCCGGGCTTTAGCCAAGGTGCAGCCAAAGCAGGCGGCAGCGGTGTGGACTTGCTGCCAGATAGCGCGACCATCTGTTCATGTAACAACGTTTCTAAAGCTGACATTTGCCAAGCGATTGGTGATGGTGCAACTTCACTTGGCGCTTTGAAAAAATGCACCAAAGCGGCAACCGCGTGTGGCGGCTGTGCGCCATTGGTGACTCAAGTCTTGAAAGCGGAGTTGCAACGCCAAGGCGTGACCGTGAATAACCATATTTGCGAGCACTTTGCTTATTCACGCCAAGAGCTGTATCACTTGGTACGCGTGCATGAAATCAAAACCTTCGATGCTTTGATTCAACAATTCGGACAAGGTTTGGGTTGTGACATCTGTAAACCGACTACTGCCAACATTTTAGCGTCTTGCTGGAATGACTTTGTGTTGAAACCAAGCCATGCAGGCTTGCAGGACAGCAACGACTACTACTTGGGCAACATCCAAAAAGATGGTTCTTACTCGGTTGTACCGCGTATGGCAGGTGGTGAAGTCACTCCAGATGGCTTGATTGCTGTGGGTCAGATCGCTAAAAAATATAACCTCTACACCAAAATTACAGGTGGTCAGCGTGTCGATATGTTCGGGGCGCAGTTACATGAATTACCTTTGATTTGGGAAGAATTGATTGCCGCAGGTTTTGAGTCTGGACATGCCTACGGCAAATCATTACGTACCGTGAAATCTTGTGTTGGTAGCACATGGTGCCGTTATGGTGTAGATGATTCGGTGGGATTGGCAATTCAACTGGAAAACCGCTACAAGGGTTTACGCTCACCACATAAACTGAAAATGGCAGTGTCTGGCTGTACCCGTGAATGTGCCGAAGCACAAGGCAAAGATGTGGGCGTGATTGCCACTGAAAAAGGCTGGAACCTTTATGTCTGTGGTAACGGTGGCATGAAACCACGCCATGCTGAATTGCTGGCATCTGATTTAGATACTGAAACTTTGGTGCGTTATATCGACCGTTTCTTCATGTTCTACATTCAAACCGCAGACCGTTTACAACGCACCAGCGTATGGCGTGACAACATGGAAGGTGGCTTAGATTACCTCAAAGCGGTGATCGTGGAAGATTCACTTGGCTTGGCAGAAGAACTGGAACGCCGTATGGCGCATGTGATCGGTACTTATCAGGATGAATGGCGCACTGCTGTGGAAGATCCAACGGTTCGCAAACGCTTCAAAACTTTCATTAATGCCGATGAACAACGTGATCCACATATTCAATTTACTCAAGAGCGTGGACAGATTCGTCCATTGAAAATGGCAGAACGTGATCAAGACCGAATCGCGATGGTTGAAGCACAGGTTTAAGGAGAACAGAGATGACCAATCAGCAAATGCAAGAAATGGACTGGATTGAAATCTGCGACCTTGACGATGTGACAGCCAATACGGGTGTGGGGGCTTTAATCGCAGGTCAACCGATTGCGCTGTTTCGTGTGGGCGATGAAGCGCGCGTGTATGCCTTGAGCGCACGTGACCCGTTCAGCCAAGCCAATGTCATGGCACGTGGCATCTTGGGGGATATTCAGGGTGAACGCGTGGTGGCATCCCCCTTGTATAAACAGCATTTTAGCTTGGCGACAGGGCGTTGCCTTGAAGACAGCACCCAGCATTTGGCGGTGTATCCGAGCAAGGTTGAAGATGGTCGAGTGTTTGTCTGTAGCCAGCCGATGAAAACCTATTTGACCAGCAACGGTCAGCAAGTCGAGAAACAGGCGTTGGTGTTAGTGGGCAATGGTTTGGCAGGCATGCGCTGTCTGGAAGACTTGCTGGATATGGAGCCTGAACGCTACGAGATTACCGTGATTGGTGAGGAGCCATGGGGCAACTATAACCGCATCATGCTCTCGCCAGTGTTGTCGGGTGATAAAAAAATCGAAGACATTATGCTGCATCCGCCTGCATGGTATGCCGAAAAAAATATCCGTTTTATTGCCGATGATCCTGCGGTGGAAATTGACCGTAATCACAAAACCGTGACTACGCAAAAAGGTGAGGTGGTGAGCTATGACCGCCTGATTTTGGCGACAGGCTCGAAGCCGTTTATTCCCCCTGTTGAAGGCAAAGATTTACAAGGCGTGTTGAGCTTCCGTGACATTTACGATGTCAATCAGATGATCGAAAGCAGTCAAAACAAACATCATGCGGTGGTGATTGGTGGTGGTCTGCTCGGTCTTGAAGCGGCCTATGGTTTAAAACGCCGTGGCATGAATGTGACCGTGCTGCATCTGACCTCGCACATTATGGATCGCCAGCTGGATGCCTGTGCTAGTGCCATGCTCAAAGCCAGCATTGAAGCCAAAGGCATTCGGGTGATCACCTCCGCCGTTACCCAGCGTTTGGCGGGCAATGAACACGGTCAAGTCACCCAAGTCGAATTGCAAGATGGCACGATTATTCCTGCTGATCTGGTGGTGTTCGCTGTTGGGATTCGCCCGAATATTGCCTTGGCTCAACAAGCAGGTTTGCGCTGCAACCGTGGCGTGTTGGTCAATGACACCATGCAGACCTTTGATCCAAGCATTTATGCAGTCGGTGAATGTATCGAGCATCGTGGCAGTACTTTCGGACTGGTTGAACCACTTTGGGGACAAGCCTTTATTTGTGCATCGCATTTGGCAGAACATGGCAGCCTGACTTTTGCAGCGCAGCCTGTACCGACACAGCTTAAAGTCAGTGGTTGTGACGTGTTTTCCGCAGGTAACTTTGCCCCTGAAGATGCCTTTGAAGAAATCGTATTACATGACGACAAACGTCAGATTTATAAACGCATTATTATTCAGGACAACAAAGTCGTCGGTGCGGTGTTGTTTGGCGACACCGAAGATGGCGTGTGGTATGCCGAACTGATTGCAGATCAGACACCAATTCATCCGTTTAGAAATAAACTGCTTTTTGGTAAAGATTTTGCATTAAAACAAGCAAGTTAATCGTTAAAACAAAGCTTCTTCATCGCTATTTACACCCTCTTTATATTTCTCCCAGATAGAGAAAAAAGGGATTGATGAAAGAAGCTTATAGAAGTTGAATTCGGCAGCGTGGAACAAGGTATGAACAGCATTCCAATGGTGGAACAGACTCGCCACACCGACAGCACAGTCACTACTGCAAGCACATGCCCGTATTGTGGCGTGGGCTGTGGGGTTGAGGTCAGTGTGACTCAAACGGCACACGGGGCACAAATTGCCGTGCGTGGCGATGCACAGCATCCGTCCAATTTTGGTCGTCTGTGCATCAAAGGCAGTCATTTGGCCGATACATTGGGCATGGAAACCCGTGTACTTGAGCCAATGCAGGGGCGTAAAGCTGCCCGCCGCCGTAGCAGTTGGGATGCCGCCTTGAGCCAGATTGCCGAGCGTTTTCAGGACAGTATTGATCAGTATGGGGCAGACAGCGTTGCATTTTATGTCTCAGGGCAATTGCTGACCGAAGACTACTATGTGGTCAATAAATTCGTTAAAGGCTACTTGGGCACTGCCAATATCGACACTAATTCACGTCTGTGCATGTCCTCTGCGGTGGCAGCGCATAAACGCAGTTTTGGTGAAGACCTTGTGCCAGCAAGCTATGTCGATTTTGAACAGACTAAAATGGTGGTGCTGGTCGGTTCCAACACCGCATGGTGTCATCCTGTGTTGTATCAACGCATCATGCAGGCTAAAGCCGAACGTGATCTGTTTGTGGTGGTGATCGACCCGCGTTTTACCGCGACCTGTGAACAGGCAGATTTACATTTGCCGATTTTACCGGGGCAAGATGTCACGCTATTCAATGGCTTATTGCAATATTTATATCAAAACGGTTATGCCGACATCAGTTTTGTTGAGCGCTATACCGACAATCTGAATGCAGCTTTAGATGCCAGTCAGGGTGAAACCAATTTGGTCGATCTGGCGCAGCGGACAGGCATTCAACTGGACAAATTACAGCTATTTTTTGAGAAATTTGCACAGACTTCACAGGTGATGAGCCTGTTCTCGATGGGGGTCAATCAGTCCTCACAAGGCGTTAACAAAGCCAATGCGATTATTAACTGTCATTTGCTGACAGGGAAAATCGGACGTACAGGCGCAGCGCCATTTTCCATGACAGGGCAGCCGAATGCCATGGGTGGGCGTGAAGTTGGTGGTTTGGCGAATATGCTGGCGGCGCATTTGGATGTCGATAACGCTGAGCATCAGCAATTGGTGCAACAGTTTTGGCAAAGTCCAAACATTGCCACCAAAGCAGGTTTAAAAGCCGTGGATTTATTTGAAGCGGTGGAGCAGGGCAAAATCAAAGCCTTGTGGATTATGGCAACCAACCCCGTGGTCAGTTTGCCCAATGCCGATCAGGTCAAACGCGCTTTAGAAAAATGCGAATTTGTAGTGGTGTCGGATATTTGCCAAGACACAGACACCACGCAATATGCCGACATTTTATTGCCTGCTTTAGGATGGGGCGAAAAAGACGGTACAGTGACCAATTCCGAGCGCCGTATTTCACGCCAACGTGCATTTTTAGGTGCGCCTGCTCAAGCCAAAGCCGACTGGTGGGCGGTGGCGCAAGTGGCAAAGAAAATGGGCTTTTCAGGTTTTGATTTTCAGTCTTCGCATGAGATTTTCCTTGAGCATGCCCGACTCTCTGCCTACCAAAACAGTGATGTAGCAGGGCGTGAGCAGTGCAATACCTTCCGCTACTTTAACTTGGCAGGACTGAGTGACATCAGTGCTGAAGAGTATCAACAACTGCAACCGATTCAATGGCCTGTGTGGCAACAGCCACAAGCGCAAGCCTGTGAGCGCCTGTTTGCACAGGGTCAGTTCAGTTTTGCATCGGGCAAAGCCAAATTTGTGGCAACTGCACCTGTTGCGCCTGTGAATGTGGTGAATGGGGATTACCCACTGATTTTGAATACGGGGCGGATTCGCGATCAGTGGCACACCATGACCCGTACAGGTTTAGCGCCTGCCTTGGCCAATCACCGCGCCGAAGCTTATTGTGAAATCCACCCGCAAGATGCCTTGAAATATGGTATTTCCGAACAGGGTCTGGTGGAAGTATTTTCAACATGGGGCAAGTGTGTGTTGCGGGCGCAGTTCTCGCAAGGCGTGCGCCGTGGGCAGATTTTTGCACCGATTCACTGGACTGAGCAATTTGCCTCCGATGCGCGGATTGGCAAAGTGGTTAATCCTGTGGTGGATGCCATTTCGGGCGAGCCTGAATTTAAGCATACCCCTGTGATGATGCAGCCGTTTCATAGTCGCTGGCAGGGTGTGTGTTTTATTCGCGAAGAATATTTGCCACAGGTGCGTGACTCAATTCAGTCTGTGAGCTGGTGGAATAAAATCACCACGCCCTATGCCGCGCAGTATGAACTGGCAGGACGGCAAAATTTTAATACCGTCACCAGTAATATTAAGGCGTTGTTGGCATTTGATGATGACAGTCTGGAATGGTTAGACCTGAAAGATCAAAGCCAGCAGTTGTGTCATATCGTGGTGCTTAAAGACAACCGTTTGGTGGCGTGTTTATACATTGCAGACAAAGCATTCTTGCCTGATCGGGCATGGATTGCCAGCCTATTTAAGCGTGAGCGCTTAAGTGCGACACATCGTAAAGCCTTGTTAGCAGCAGCACCGATGAATGCGGGCAGCAGTGAAGGCCCACTGGTGTGTAGCTGTTTTAAAGTTGGAAAAAATCGCATTCTTGAAACAATAAAAACCCAAAACATCACCCACGAAAAACAGGTGACAGCGTGCTTAAAAGCAGGCGGTAATTGTGGTTCCTGTCTCCCTGAAATTCGTGGCTTAATTAAATCGTGCCAACAGGAGCTTGCCCATGACTGATGCAAACCATCCCGTTACAGATTTGGTCATTTTAGCGGGTGGTCAGGCCCGCCGCATGCAAGGCTTAAACAAGCTTTTGCAGTGTTTCGATAAACAAATACAACTCTTAAAAATCTCACAACATTTTCGGGGAAAAACCCAACAGCAGTGGATTAGCAGTAACCGTGATCATCGGATTTATCAGCATATGGTGCCGAACATTCGCAGTTTTCAGGACGATGAAACAGGCTTTCTTGGGCCGCTGATTGGAATGAAAAGTGCGTGGCGACATGTTTCAGCCGACTATGTGCTATTTGTGCCGTGTGACGTGACCTATTTGCCGAAATCGGTTTTAAAAAAACTGCACCAAAGTTTGCAACAGCACCCTGAAGCCGAGGTGGCTTATGTCGAAATCAATGGCGCGGCGCTGTATCCATTTTGCTTATTGAAACGCAGCAGCTTACCCGCGTTGAGCGCTCAGATTGAGCAAGGCGAGTTAAGTCTTAAAAAATGCTTCAAATTGATGCATGCACAAGCGGTGAAGTTCCGAAAACATGCACTGATTTTTCACAGCATTAACTCCTTCGATGAATTACAGCAGTACAAACAGTTGAATGTGTTGATTTAGTGCAAAGTTGGAATATTTCTTGCTTCAATAAAGCTCGTAAAATGTGCACCTGAACCGTGTGGCAGGTGCATTTTTCTTCTTCAGGTTTGGAGTGGTTCGTGCATGATGCAGTCCGCCAGTTCATGGATTGACCAGTTTGGTCGTCAAAAACGTAAACTGAGAATTTCAGTGACGGATCGCTGCAATTTCAAGTGTCTATATTGCATGCCTGAACATCCTGAATGGATGGACAAACACAGTTTACTCAGTTTTGAAGCCCTGTATGCCTTCTGCCAGTTTATGGTGGAACGCGGCATCGACAGCCTGCGAATTACGGGCGGTGAACCACTGATGCGTCAGGGCGTGGTGCATTTTATTGAACAATTACAATCGCTGCGCGCATTGGGTCTCAAGCGCATTGCCATGACCAGTAATGGGCACTATTTGCCTAAATACGCGCATGTCTTAAAACAGGCAGGTCTGGACGATCTGAATATCAGTTTGGACAGTCTCGATCCAGTTCTTTTTCAGCAACTCACCCAACGAGAGCTTGCGCCTGTCTTGGCAGGTATCGCTGCGGCACAGCAGGCAGGATTATCCCTGAAAATTAATACGGTACTGATGCAAGGCATCAATGATTCACAAATTTTGCCGCTTGTGGCATGGGCCAAACAGCAGCAATTACCGCTACGTTTTATTGAATATATGCCGCTGGATGGTGATGCACAGTGGCAACGTCAGCAGGTGGTGACCGAGCAACAAATTTTGCAGCAACTGGGTGAACAGTACCAGATTGAAGCCTTGCCACAAGACCATTCGCCTGCTCGTATTTACCGCTTAGACCAAAGCTATGATGTGGGGATTATTTCCACCATTAGCCACACCTTTTGTGGGCAGTGTGACCGTATTCGCCTGACCGCTCAGGGTGAGTTATTTAACTGTCTGTTTGCACCGCAAGGCATTGCGCTCAAGTCCGAGATTCAGGCTTTGGCTGCACATGCCGATATGGCGCGTGAACAGTTACAGCAGCGGATTGGAACTTATATTTGGCACAAGGCTGCGGGCTTTCATGCCATACAGGCTACCCAACATTCCCCTCGCAAAATCAGTATGCATATGCTTGGAGGCTAACATGCAAAAAATTTCCGTGCAGATTGAAGGTTTTGGCGCAGTGACGCGCTGGCTGCCTAGCGATCTTCGACTTGAGTTCGATGCGCCTGTGGCGATTGCGGCCGTGCTCAGTCAACTGGAGCAACAGCATCCCCAAGCACAATCTGCAATTCAGCAATGTGCCTGTGCTATCGGGGACAGTCTGGTGTCACGTCAGGATGCGTTAGATACAGCATGTACTTTGGTGCTACTGTCACCTGTTGCAGGAGGTTAAGCATGGATTTTGCACGAATTCAGGATCAGGATTTAAGCCTCGACTGTTTTGCCCCGATTGAAGATTTCCCAGAGTGCGGTGGGATTGGCAGTTTTGTCGGCGTGGTGCGCAATCACCATGAAGGACGCACAGTCGATGCGCTGTGTTATACCGCTTATGCGCCTTTGGCAGAGAAAATGATTCGGCAGATTGAGCAGGAAGTCGAAGCCAAATATGCAGTGCAGTATGTGCGGGTGGTGCATCGGGTCGGCAAACTGGGCATTGGTGGAAAAGCGATTATTGCGCTGGCCTATGCCGAGCATCGCCGTGAAGCATTTGCGGCTTGTGAAGAAGCCGTCGAGCGTGTTAAACATGAAGTGCCTGTTTGGAAAGAAGAATTTTATAGCGATGGTACGAGCCAGTTCGTGACAGGTTGTTGTATTCGTAAAGACTATAGTGCCGAGGAACAGGCACATTCAGATCATCAACATACACATACGCATAAACATCAGCATTCACATTATTGATTGAATTATTTGAGAAACATCAGCATGAAAAACGTGGCCATGAAAGCAGAGAGTTATCGGATTGCAGAAGCCCAAGCGGTGCTGTCTGCGCCGCCGCATTGCATTGAACTCTTGCGGCAGGGCAATACCGAAAAAGGTGATGCCTTGAAAACGGCACGCATTGCAGGAATTTTGGCTGCCAAACGGACGGATGAACTGATTCCGCTGTGTCATCCACTGCCGATTTACCGTGCCGATGTTGAATTTGAACTGCATGAAGCAGCAGTGACTATTGTGGCCACCGTGGAAACCATCGGGCCAACAGGGGTGGAAATGGAAGCCTTGACGGCTGCCAGCCTTGCCGCATTGACCCTGTATGACATGCTGAAACCGCACTGTGAACCTGAAGATTTGCAGATGGATCAGTGCCGATTGCTCAAGAAAAAAGGCGGAAAATCGCATTTTGTCCGTCAGCTCAAGCGCAGCTTAAAAGCATCAGTGATTGTGCTGTCAGATACCGTTGCCGCAGGCAAAAAGCCCGATACTGCGGGGCAAAGTGTCATGCAAATGCTCGAAGAAGCTAATTTTAGTGAGATTGCCTATCAGGTGATTGCCGATGATCCTGCGGCTTTACTGGCATTGATCGAACAGCAAAAAAATCACTATCCGCTGATTGTGACGGTGGGCGGGACAGGTCTAGGCCCGAAAGATCTCACTGTTGAAACCTTGCAGCCGTTATTGCAACGTGAAATTCCGGGGCTGATGGAAGCGGCGCGTAGCTTTGGACAAAAACGCACACCGTATGCAGCTTTATCGCGTGGTGTGGCGGGTTATATCGACCACAGTCTGGTGATTACCCTACCAGGCAGTCGTGGCGGTGCGAGTGAATCATTGACCGCGATTGTCCCTGCCTTGGTACATCTGTTTGATGTCCAACAAAATATTCCGCATGCAGGGGGCTATCAATGAGTGGCTGTGGTGCAGAACATGGACTGATTTCGATTGATCAGGCTTTGGCACTGATTGCACAAACGGTGAAACCGCTAGCGCATGAGCGTGTGCCTGTCGAGCAAGCTTTACAGCGTGTTTTGGCTGAGGAAGTGCATGCGCCTGTCGACTTGCCAATTTTTTCGCAAAGTGCGGTAGATGGTTATGCGCTGGCAGCCGCGCAGCATCCGATTGAAACAGGACAAAATTTTCAGGTCATCGGTGAAATTCGTGCGGGACAAGTCAGTGACGTCATCCTTGAAGCTGGGCAAGCGGTACGGATTTTCACAGGTGGCAAAACCCCCGAAGGCACAACCACGGTGGCGCGTCAGGAACTTGTACGACTCCACATGGAACAGCAGATCGAACTCACCGAAGATTTGGCTGAACATGCCGATATTCGAGATGCAGGCGAAGAAGTACAGGCAGGGCAAGTGCTCACTACACAAGGACAGTCTTTGGGTGTTGGGGCGATTGCTGAACTGTGCATGGCAGGTGTGCAACGGGTTTCAGTTTATCGCCAAGCCAAAATTGCGGTGGTGGTGACGGGGGATGAGGTCGCCAGTCATGTCGATGAATTACAGCAGGGCAAAATTTTTGATGCCAATACTCCGATGCTCAAAGCTTGGTGTCAGCAACAGCGCTTAGATGCAGAGTTTTTTTTGGTCGCTGATCAGGAAACTGCACTGACCGAGCTGCTACAGGATTTGCAATTGCGTTTTGATTTGATCATTACTACAGGCGGCGTATCGGTTGGCGACTACGATTTTGTCCGACCTGTGGCACTGAACTTGGGTTTTGAGCAGGTGTTTTGGAAGGTCAAGCAAAAACCGGGTAAACCGATGTTTTTTGCCTGTGCTCAATTGGCTAAACATCGCTGTTACTTGCTCGGCTTACCGGGAAATCCTGCCGCAGTCTATGTGGCGTTGCAAGTCTATGTCAGCAGTTTGTTACGTGGTTTGCTCGGGCAAAGCGTCAGTCCTGCATGGGTCAGTGCTGTGCTGCAACACGAGCTCAAGTCTGATCGCCGTGAGCGCTTTTTAAGAATGTCGGCTCAGGTCGAACAAGGGCAAGTTCAAGTCACAGCCCTGAAAAAACAACAGTCACACATGCTCAGCAATTTATTTGACAGTAATTTCTTGCTGCGTGTACCTGCCGATACGGTGCTGAGTGCAGGCACTGTATTGAACGGACTTTATTTGGATTAGGATAATGAACATGCGCGTTATTTCTCAACTCAGTCTGCTCGTTGCAGGCACATTCACAGCGCTATGTGTGCAGGCAGGGGAAGTCAAAGTCTATGCCGCAGCCAGCCTCACCAATGCCGTGACCGAGATTGCAACTTTGTATCAGAAACAATATCCGAAGACCAAAGTGGTTCCTGTGTATGCGGCATCATCTACACTCGCCAAGCAAATTGTGGCAGGTGCGCCGAGTGATATCTTCTTTTCAGCCGATCAGGACTGGATGAAATATTTACTGCAAAAACAGCAAGTCAGCCCTCAATACATCAAGCCTTTACTGCGCAATCAAATCGTACTGATTAGCCCGAAAAACCTGAAGATTAAGGTTCAACCCAATTCTCATTTTGCCTTTGCGCAAGCCTTTTCAGGCAAGTTGTGTACAGGGCAAATGGAATCTGTCCCTGTCGGAAAATATGCCAAGCAAAGCCTGATCAAGCTGAACTGGTTCAACAGTTTACAAGGTCGAATTGTTGGAACGGATGATGTCCGTGCAGCGTTGACCTTTGTGGAACGGGGTGAGTGCGATGTCGGGATTGTCTATAAAACCGATGCCTTGGTCAGTCAAAAGGTCAAGATTATCGGAATACTGCCTGATAATTCACATGATGCCGTGATTTACCCTGTAGCGCTGACCAAAGTCGGTGAGCAAAACCCTGAAGCCCAACAGTTTTATCGTTTTATGAGCTACAGTGTACAAGCTCTGGCGATTTTCCAGCGCTATGGTTTTCGCATCAACCGCTGATCAGGTGCAGCATGCTTTCCCCTGAAGAACTCAGTGCTCTGGCACTGTCCGCCAAAGTCGCATTGTGTGCAACCTTGCTGTGTTTGCCTTTTGCGATTGCTGTGGCGTGGAGTCTGGTGCATCTCCAGTTTCGGCTGAAATTTTTACTCGAAGCCTGTTTACAGTTGCCAATGGTCTTGCCGCCTGTGGTGTTGGGTTATGGCTTGTTGGTGCTATTTGGTAATCAGGGCTGGATCGGGCACAACTTGCAACAGCTTGGGATTCAGCTGGCTTTTAACTGGAAAGGTGCGGTACTGGCCTCAATGGTGGTGGCGTTTCCGCTGATGGTACAGCCGATCAAACTCTCGTTTCAGTTGATCGATCAGCGTCTTGAACATGTGGCGGCAAGTTTGGGTGCCAATCCGTGGCAGGTGTTTTATAGCATCAGTTTGCCGATGGCGATTCCGGGCATGATCATTGGCAGCATTTTATGTTTTAGCCGCAGTTTGGGTGAGTTCGGTGCGACGATTACCTTTGTCGGGAATATCCCCGATGAAACCCGTACCGTACCGATTGCGATTTATTCGCTGCTGCAACAACCCGATGGTGAACAGATGGCACTGCGTCTGGTGATGCTGTCGGTGGCTTTGGCATTTACGGCACTGATTGCCAATCATTTGATTTTGCAAAAATATCAACAACGTTTGGGGCGGATGTAAATGCTGAACTGTCAGTTTGAATATCGTCAAGCCGATTTCGGTTTGCAGGTTGATCTGCTAACCCAAACGCCTGTATTGGGGATTGTTGGGGCATCAGGTGCAGGAAAATCCAGTTTTTTTAAATGCCTTGCAGGCTTACTGCAACCACAACAGGGCAAAATTCAGCTTAATCAGCATGTGCTTTTGGATAGTCAGCAGGGCGTGAATGTCCCTGTGCATCGGCGCAATATTGCCTTTATTTTTCAGCAAGCCTGCCTGTTTCCGCATCTCAATGTTTTGCAAAATATTGCTTATGCCCAGCGCTGGAAAAAATCCGCAACACCGAAATTTTCCAGTGCTTATATTGTGGAACTACTGGGTTTGGTGCCGCTATTAAAGCGCAAAGCCCATCAGCTTTCAGGCGGTGAAGCCCAACGCGTGGCGATTGCACGGGCGCTGTTATCATCGCCCGATTTATTGCTACTGGATGAACCGACCACGGGTTTGGATCTGCAACTTCGCCAGCAGTTACTGAGTTTTTTAAATACCATTCAACAAGAACTGGCGATTCCGATGCTGTACATCACCCATCATTGGGAAGAACTGGAACAACTCAATGCCCCACAGCTTCATCTGACTGAAGGGCATTTACATTATCAGGATTGAGTGGAGAGGCGTTCGACTCGTTGTAAGCGGCGACCTTCGATCCAGCGAATGGCTAAACTGATCAATCCCATGATTGCTGCCAGCGTTACCACCGCTTGCCAACCTGCCATGGCATAGGCTTTGCTGCCGAGCCATGAACCCGATGCCATGCCTGTGAATACGCCTGTAAATAGCACCGCATTTAAACGTCCGCGCGCAGTCGGTTCTAGGCTATACACCAGCGTTTGATGCGCCACCAAACTGGCTTGTAATCCTAAATCAAAGCCAATCGCAGCAATCGCAATCAACAGCAGTTGGGCATGTATCGACAGCATTGGTAACACCCACATCGTCGCAAATGACAGCATCACCAAAGCTGCACCCAGTTGTGTTACCCGATGCGAGCCATAACGGTCAGACAATGACCCTGCAATCGGTGCAGCTAAAGCCCCTGCCGCACCTGCAATCCCAAAACCACCTGCTGCTGCACTACCCAAGTGATAATGTTCCGCGAGCATGATTGCAAGGGTTGACCAAAAAGCACTAAAAGCAACCGAGAGCAGCCCTTGAGCCAGTGCTGCACGGCGTAAAGCAGGATACTGTTGCCACAAATGTCGCATTGAACCAAGTAAAGCAAAGTAGCCGAGCTGCGCATGTGGTTGAAAGCGTGGCAGTACCCGCCATAAACCGATTGCCACCACAAAGACACTGATGGCTGCCAGTTGGTACATGGCACGCCAGCCCCAGTAAGCTGCAATCACCCCACTGACGGTTCGAGATAATAAAATCCCCAATAACAATCCTGTCATGACCGTGCCGACAAATTTACCTTGTTGCCCCGCAGGTGCGAGAATTGCTGCTGTCGGAACAATGTCCTGTGCCATAGTTGCGGTAATACCGACCACCAGACTAAACAGCAGTACACTGTAGAGCCCCTGACTCAGACTCAGTACCAATAAAGACACAATCAGCAACAGGCTTTTGAGCAGAATTAGCACACGGCGGTCGTAACGATCTCCCAGTGGAATCAGAAAGAAAATTCCCAAGGCATAGCCGATTTGAGTCAGCATCGGAATCAGCCCCAAATCCCCGACTGCAACATGCAAGTCACTGGCAAATAAAGGCAAAATGGGTTGGGAATAATACAGGCACGCCACAGCAATACCTGCACCTGTCGCCAGCATAAACACCAATAAGGATGAAACGGATCGGGTGGGGGCAGCAGTCGTCATAACGGCAATCTCTTGAACGGGGCAGGAACAGATGGCTATTTTGGGACAAATGGCAGATTCGTGGTAGCAGGCGTCATGGTAAAATAGTTATACGTCCAACGTATAGCCAGAACACAAATGAAATCTCTTGAACGTATAGATCGGCTGGAATTGCTACATACCCTGATTCGGATTGTCGAGGCAGGTTCACTGTCAGGGGCGGCACGTCAGCTTGAAGTCTCGCAGGCAACCGTCAGTCGGCGTTTAAGTACCCTTGAGCAGTTGCTTGGGGCAAAATTGCTGCTCCGCACCACGCATGCCACCAAGCTCACCGATGATGGTGAGCGCTGCTATCAGCATGCCAAAAATCTGATTGATGACTGGCTAAATCTGGAAGATGAGCTGAAACAGGTGGCAGATGAAGCTGTCGGTTTATTACGGGTACGCGCTCCACATGCTTTTGGACAACAGCAACTATTACTGCCTGTTTTGGATTTTTTAAAGCGCTCTCCTGCGTTAAATATCGAATGGCGGCTCAGTGACGCTGCACCTGATTTTTTGGCTGATCATATCGACTGCGCCATACATGTTGGTTTTGAGCCTGACCCGAATACGGTGGCAATTTTACTGGCGGAAGTGCCACGCATTATGGTGGCGAGTCCTGAGCTGTTGGCACGATTCCCTGAGATTGAAAATATTGAGGATTTACAGTTATTTCCTTGGTTAGAACTCAGTACTTATTATCGACATGAAATTCAGTTAAATAACCAGATAACCCAAGAAATGCAACGTGTGCCGATCCAATCGCGACTCAGCACAGACAGTTTATTTGTCCTGAAAAATGCCGCATTGCAAGGCTTGGGGATTGCCGTGATTTCTAGTTGGCTGGCGGCGGATGCACTGGCAGATGGAACACTGGTCAATATTCTACCTGAGTGGCAAGCAGCGCCTTTGCCTGTGTATTTGGTCTACCCTTGGGCGCGTTATTATCCTGCACGGTTACGCCAATTTTTAAGCCTGATGCGCGAGGTGATGCCGACCATTTCGGGGATACGACAACTGAAATAAACGCAAAAACAGCGATTTAAAACTGGCAATCCTACTAATGATTTATGCTATTTTAGTAAAACTTTTACCCACTCTTGGGTAAATGAATTCATTTTGTTGGCCTATGCCCGCGCATTTTATTATTTATTGATTTTGTTCGAGTTGATCATGACTAACCGTGTTTCTAACCCACAGCAGCAAGCAGAGTTATCGCCACTGCACGACAGCCCGTTGCCGTTGTATGAACAAGTCAAACAACTGATTATTAAAAAAATCCAAGACGGAATTTGGCCTGCCAACTATAAAATTCCCTCGGAAATGGAACTGGTCAAGCAGCTCGGCTGTAGCCGCATGACCATTAACCGCGCCTTACGTGAACTGACTGAACAGCGCTTTTTGACCCGTATTCAGGGCGTGGGCTCATTTGTGGCAGAGCGACAAAACGAAGCTGCATTATTCCAGATTGACAATATCGCCAAAGAGATTGAAAGCCGTAACCATCGCCATCGTTCCGAGATTATTTTGCTCGAACAGATTCGTGCGAATAAAGAACAATGTCTGCAAATGCAGGTCGCGATTGGGCAGAAACTCTATCATTCAATTTTGATTCATTTTGAAAATGATATTCCTGTGCAACTTGAAGACCGCTTGGTCAATGCTGCGCTGATTCCCAATTATATTCAGCAGGATTTTACCCAAATCACCCCGAATGATTATTTGGTAAAACGTGTGCCGATTAGTCAGGGCGAACACATTGTGGAAGCGATTTTAGCCAATGCCAAAGAATGCAAATGGTTAGAAATCAGCAAAACCGAGCCATGTCTTTTGCTGAAGCGTCGGACTTGGACAGGGGAGCATATCGTGTCGAGCGCCCGCCTGATTTACCCAGGTAGCCGTTATTATTTGAAAGGTAAATTTACCCCAACCACGCGTTATTAACTGGTCTAGAAAATGGGTGAAGTTGTACAAGTGATTTTGGGTCTGCACTAAAAAAATACCTTAAAAAATCGATAAATGAGCCATTTTAGTGCATCTAAAAACAGCGTTTTTTGCCTAAAAAATGACAGTATAATGACATTAATCATAAAAAATATTTTTATAAAATAATACCTTATTGAATTTTTATAAAAATTTTAGCCCTTTCTCTATTTTTTTAAAAAAAACTGATTTATATTTCGACTTGTATATACAAGTTTATACATGCACAGGATGTAAAGAGCGCCATTTTGATGCGATCTTATAAAGCGAAACGCAACGGTAGCGAGTAAATACACGTGGGAAATATGATTTCGGAACAGCTTAAAGCTGAAGCAAACCACAACAAACAGGATTTTGCAGTGGAGACTCATCTCTCCTATGCACAAGAAAATAACAGTGCATGGATGACTTATCTCGCACAGATTGAACGGGTGAAACCGTATCTGGGCGACCTCACCAAATATATTGATACTTTAAAAAATCCAAAGCGTGCGCTGATTGTGGATGTGCCTGTGGTGATGGATGACGGGTCGATTCGTCATTTTGAAGGCTATCGGGTACAGCACAACTTGTCTCGCGGCCCTGGTAAGGGCGGGATTCGTTTCCATCCCAATGTCGATCTCAATGAAGTGATGGCGTTGTCGGCATGGATGACCATTAAAACTGCGGTACTGAATTTGCCGTTCGGTGGCGCAAAAGGCGGTATTCGCGTTGATCCACGCCAGTTGTCAGATGCCGAGCTTGAGCGTTTGACTCGCCGTTATACCAGTGAAATTGGTCATATTATTGGCCCGCAAAAAGATATTCCTGCACCCGATGTCGGCACTAATCCGCGTGTAATGGCATGGGTCATGGATACCTATTCGATTGAACAAGGGCATACCGTGACAGGTGTGGTGACAGGTAAACCTGTGCACTTGGGCGGTTCTTTGGGTCGTGTCAAAGCCACAGGTCGTGGTGTGTTTGTCACAGGTTGTCAGATTGCACAGAAAATTGGTTTGTCGGTTGCAGACAGCCGTGTTGCTGTCCAAGGCTTTGGTAATGTCGGCAGTGAAGCCGCGATTTTGTTTGTTGAAATAGGCGCCAAAGTGGTGTGTGTACAAGACCACACGGGCACCATTTTCAATGAAGCAGGTTTAAATACTCAAGCTTTACAACAGCATGTGCAGCAGCATGGTGGCGTGGCAGGATTTGCCGATGCGACTGAAATTGAAGCGGAAGCATTTTGGGATGTTGAAGCAGAAATCCTGATTCCTGCGGCACTCGAAGGTCAAATCACCGCAGAACGTGCAGAAAAATTACAGGCACGTTTGGTCTTGGAAGGCGCCAATGGCCCAACTTACCCAGAAGCGGATGATATTTTGCATCGCCGTGGGATTATTGTGGTGCCAGACGTGATTTGTAATGCAGGCGGTGTGACCGTGAGTTACTTCGAGTGGGTACAGGACATGTCGAGCTTCTTCTGGAGTGAAACGGAAATTAATCAGCGTCTGGATACCATCATGCGTGATGCGGTTGCCGATGTCTGGAACAAGGCACAAGAAAAGAGCTGCAATTTGCGGACTTCAGCCTACATTTTGGCGTGTGAGCGCATTCTCATGGCACGTAAAGAACGCGGGATTTACCCAGGAAAATAATTGAATGCAGATTGTGCCCAAGTGGTGCAAACTGGAAATGGACTCAGTTTGAATAGGGGTGAAAATTTCCCCCTATGCATCATCTGATGGCAGGTAAACTTGCCGTCAGACCTCTATGAACAGGGTGCTAAGTGGTTTAGCCCCACATAGAACAAACGCGACACAGTGCTGCCGTGGCTTGCTTGATGCATAAAATGAAATTGGCTATTTTTCAATAAATTAGAGGTTAATATGAATCAGCCAATGACGATTACCCGTAATGACTTTAACCAGTGGATGGTGCCTGTATTTGCACCTGCCAATTTTATTTTGGTGCGTGGCGAAGGTTCACGTGTCTGGGATCAGCAAGGTAAAGAATATATTGATTTTGCTGGGGGAATCGCGGTCAATGCATTGGGGCATGCCCATCCTGTTGCGGTACAGGCATTGACTGAACAAGCACAAAAGCTTTGGCATATTGGTAACGGTTATACCAACGAGCCTGTTTTACGTTTAGCCAAACAACTGACCGATTCAACGTTTGCCGAAAAAGTCTTTTTTGCCAATTCAGGCGCGGAAGCCAACGAAGCGGCACTGAAACTGGCACGTAAATATGGCAATGACAGCGGTGTTGAAGGCAAAAACCAGATTGTGGCGTTTAACAATGCCTTTCATGGTCGTACTTTATTTACCGTGACTGCGGGCGGTCAACCGAAATATTCACAAGATTTTGCGCCATTGCCAGAAGGCATTCAGCACGTTGCTTATAATGATTTAGATGCCGCGGCTGCGGTGATTAATGACAAAACCTGTGCGGTGATTGTTGAGCCAATTCAGGGTGAAGGCGGTGTGTTACCTGCCGATGCTGAATTTTTAAAAGGCTTGCGTGAACTGTGTGATCGTCACAATGCCTTGTTGATTTTTGATGAAGTACAAACAGGCGTTGGTCGTACAGGTGCGCTGTATGCTTATATGAATACCGAAGTTGTTCCTGATGTGTTGACCACAGCCAAAGCGTTGGGCGGTGGTTTCCCAATTGGTGCCATGCTGACCACTGATGCTTTGGCAAAAGTGCTGACCGTGGGTTCACATGGTACAACTTACGGTGGCAATCCACTGGCTTGTGCGGTTGCCAATGCAGTGTTTGGCTTTATTAATACACCAGAAGTGCTTGAAGGCGTGAAAGCGCGTCATCAGCAGTTTGTGGCAGGCATTGAAGCGATTAATGCCAAATATCCTGTATTTAGCCAAGTGCGTGGCGAAGGTCTGTTGATCGGCTGTGTGCTTAAAGATGAATATGCAGGTCAAGCGAAACAAGTCACCAATCTGGCTGCCGAAGAAGGATTACTGGCGTTGGTGGCAGGCACAGACGTAGTACGTTTTACGCCATCGCTGATTATCCCTGAAGCGGATATCATTGAAGGATTACAACGTTTTGAACGTGCTGTTGCCCGTCTCGTAAAATAAGGATATTGCCCCATGATGATCGTACGCCACGCCGAGCACCGCGATTTAGACGACATTTATCAGCTTGCCACCAAGGCAGGCACTGGCTTGACTTCCTTGCCACCCAATAAAGAGATCTTGTCGGCACGAATCGAACGTACCCGTAACACCTTAAACGGTGAAGCCAGCAAACATGAACAGGGTTATCTGTTTGTGCTGGAAGACCAGTCCAATGGACGTGTGGTTGGGGTCAGTGCCTTGGAAGTCGCGGTTGGTCTGACCGAGCCGTGGTACAACTTCCATGTTGGTACGCAGGTGCATGCGTCGAAGGCGTTGAATGTCTATAAAGTTTTGCCAACACTGTTCTTAAGCAATGACCATACGGGTTATAGCGAACTGTGTACCTTGTTTCTTGATCCCGAGTATCGGCATAGCAACAACGGCAAATTCTTGTCGAAAATCCGCTTCTTGTTTATTGCGGCATTTCGTCAGTTTTTTCAACAACATCTACTCGCAGAAATGCGTGGGGTATCCGATGAGCAGGGGCGCTCACCATTTTGGGATGAGCTGGGCAAGCACTTCTTTAATATGGACTTCTCTACAGCGGATTATTTAAGTGGTATCGGGCAAAAAGTCTTTATTGCTGAACTGATGCCGCGTTATCCGCTGTATGTGGACTTGCTGCCTGAGAGCGCACGCAATGTGATTGGCAAGGTGCATCCGCATACGTTGCCTGCCTATCGCGTGCTTGAGGCTGAAGGTCTGCGTTATCAGGGTTATGTCGATATTTTTGATGCAGGGCCGACCATTGAAGCTGAACTGGATGACTTACGTGCTGTCAAGGATAGCCGTTTGGTCAGCGTCCGCATTGGTGCAGTCGACAGCAAAAAATCCCGTTCCCATTATTTAGTTGCAAACGAAGCGTACTACGACTATCGCGCCTTGCTGATTCAAGGTCAGTTGCACGATGAAACGCTGTATTTAACTGCCGAGCAGGCACAGCAGCTTGAAGTGATTGAAGGACAGTCAGTACGTATTTTGGCACTTAATCCATTGGAAAAATAACATGTCAGAACAGGCTTTATATATTGCAGGAACATGGCTGCAAGGGCGAGGTATGTCCTTAGAAAAAACCAATCCTGTGACCAATCAGTTGATTTGGAAATCAAATTCAGCAAATTCAGCCGATGTGGATGCTGCCTGTCAGGCAGCCCGCAGCGCATTTAAACACTGGGCGCGTCAAAGCTTGGGCGTGCGTGTTGAAGTGGTACAACGTTTTGCCAGTTTGCTGGAACAAAACAAAAAACAGTTGGCGGAAGTGATTAGCCAAGAAACCAGTAAACCATACTGGGAAACCTTGACCGAAGTGCAAGCCATGATTGGTAAAGTGGCGATTTCGCTACGTGCCTATGAACAGCGTACAGGTGAGAGCAGCACGAGCATGGCAGATGGCGTGGCATCGTTACGTCACCGCCCACACGGCGTACTTGCTGTGTTTGGCCCGTACAACTTCCCTGGGCATTTACCCAATGGACACATTGTCCCTGCATTGATTGCAGGCAACAGCATTGTGTTTAAACCGAGCGAACTCACCCCGTGGACTGCCGAAGAAACTGTGAAGTTATGGCAACAGGCAGGTTTACCTGCGGGTGTCTTGAACTTGGTGCAAGGTGGTCGTGAAACAGGTGAAGCCCTTGCACAACACGCTGAAATTGATGGCTTATTGTTTACAGGCAGCGCCAATACAGGTTACCAGTTAAACCGTCAGTTGGCAGGTGCACCTGAGAAAATCTTGGCACTTGAAATGGGCGGCAACAACGCGCTGATCGTGGAAGATTTTGAAGATGTCGATGCTGCGGTGAATGTCGCAATTCAATCGGCCTTTATTTCTGCGGGACAACGTTGTACCTGTGCCCGTCGTATTTTGGTGAAACGTGGCGCACAAGGTGATGCCTTCGTTCAGCGTTTGGTTGAGGTGGCTGGCAAGCTCCAGATAGGCGCTTGGGATGCTGAACCACAACCCTTTATGGGCGGCGTGATTTCATCGGTTGCGGCTGAGCGCATGTTACAGGCACAGCAAGCTCTTATTGATTTGGGTGCAACCTCATTGCTTACCATGACCCGTTTACAAGCCGACAGCAGCTTACTCAGCGCAGGCATTTTAGAAGTGACAGACGTTGCGAATGTGCCTGATGAAGAATATTTCGGCCCGTTAACTTGTATTCAGCGTTATGAGGATTTTGCACAGGCAGTAGAACTGGCGAACAAAACCCGTTTTGGCTTGGCGGTGGGTTTGATTGCAACGCAACGCGTCTTGTTTGATGAGCTGTTGATTGAAGCGCGTGCAGGGATTGTTAACTGGAACAAACCATTAACAGGTGCATCAAGTGCTGCACCGTTTGGCGGTGTCGGTGCATCGGGCAACCATCGTCCAAGTGCGTTCTATGCAGCGGATTACTGTGCATGGCCAATGGCTTCACTGGAAACAGATAGCCTGAGCTTACCTGAAAAATTAACACCAGGGTTGGTGTTGGAATAAGCCACGGAAATTGGAGAAGAAAATGTTAGGTTACGAAGTCAATTTTGATGGTTTAGTTGGCCCCACTCATCACTATGCAGGGTTGTCGTTTGGGAATGAAGCCTCAACCAAACACCGCAATCTGGTGTCAAATCCAAAACTTGCAGCCAAGCAAGGTTTAGCAAAAATGAAAGCCCTCAGTGATTTGGGCTTGAAGCAAGGCGTGTTGGTACCGCATGAGCGCCCACATTTGCCGATGTTACGTAAACTCGGTTTCCGTGGCGATGATGCCAGTGTATTAGCACAGGCGATGAAGTACGCACCGCAACTGCTTTCATCACTGAGTTCGGCATCCTGTATGTGGACAGCCAATGCTGCAACCGTGTCACCGTCTGCGGACAGTGCCGATGGTCGAGTGCATTTCACCGCAGCCAACCTGAACAACAAGTTTCACCGTTCGATTGAAGCCGACACCACTTCACAGGTTTTAAAGGCAATTTTCCGTGATGAGCAGCATTTCGCGCATCATGCAGCGTTGCCACAAGTGGCACTGTTTGGTGACGAAGGCGCAGCCAACCACAACCGTTTGGGCGGGAGCTATGCGGATCGCAGTGTGCAGGTGTTTGTCTATGGACAGCAGCATTTCAATGGTGAAGCAGGGCCAAAACGCTATCCAGCGCGTCAAACCCGCGAAGCCAGTGAAGCGATTGCCCGTTTGCATCAGTTAGATGCCGCGCACACCGTTTTTGTGCAGCAACATCCTGACGTGATTGATCAGGGCGTTTTCCATAATGACGTGATCGCGGTGAGCAACCAGCAAGTGTTGTTCCACCATCAACAGGCATTTTTACATCAGGCACAAGCCCTCGATGAAATCCGCCGCAAAATGGCGACCATTGAGCAAGAACTGATCGCGATTGAAGTGCCGACTCAGCGTGTTTCGGTGGATGATGCAGTCGCGACATATCTGTTTAACAGTCAGATTTTGACCCGTCCTGATGGAGGTATGAGCATTGTGGTGCCTGAAGAATCTCGCAAAAATGCGGCAGTTTGGGGCTACCTCAATGACATGATTCAAATGGGCACACCAATTGACGACATTAAGGTGTTTGACCTGCGTGAAAGTATGCAAAACGGCGGTGGCCCTGCCTGCTTACGTTTACGTGTGGCATTGAATGAACAGGAATTACAGGCGGTGAATCCGAAAGTGTTGATGAATGAACAACTCTTTACGGCACTGAATCAATGGGTGGATCGTCATTACCGTGACCGTTTAACCCAAGCCGATCTGGTTGATCCACAGTTGTTGATCGAAAGCCGTCAGGCACTCGATGAACTGACGGTGTTGATGAATTTAGGTTCAATCTACCCATTCCAACAAATTTAGGCGGGGCAGTGATGCAGGATTTCTTGGCGATGACGCTCAGTGGACAATTCCCTGAGCCACAGCAGGGGCAGCAGCACGGTTTTACTTGGCATTGGCTGGCTGAAGGCGTACTGGAACTGACCCCAGTACAGGGCTATCACAAGGTGGTGGTGCTTTCGGCAGGCATTCATGGCAATGAAACTGCACCGATTGAATTGCTGAATCAGCTTTGTTCTGATTTGTTTTCGGGCAAGCTCAGCTTGCAGGTGCGTTTGCTGATCATCTTGGGCAATCCAGACGCGATGCGTCAGGGCAAGCGCTACCTCACGGCTGACCTGAACCGTATGTTTATGGGCGGGGTCAGTGGCTTTGCGGAAAGTGCTGAAACTGCACGTGCCAAAGGCTTAGAGCAACTGGTGCAGCATTTCATGCAGCAGAGTGACCCACAGGCGACTCGTCTGCACTATGACTTGCACACCGCCATTCGTGCATCACTTTTCCCGACCTTCGGTTTACTGCCTTATAAAACCGAAGCGTTCGATCCTGAATTTTTAAACTCGCTAGAGGCTGCCGATCTGGATGCCTTGGTTCATCACCAAAGCCTTGGACGCACCTTTAGCCAGTTGACCGCAGAAACCTGCCAAGCCTCTAGCTGCACGCTGGAGCTGGGCAAAGCCTTGCCATTTGGCTGCAATGACCTGACTCAGTTCCAAGCAACGGATGCCATGTTACGCAGTGTGGTGGCAAATCAACCTTTACCACGACGTGGTAAAACCAGTGCGATGCGTCAGTTCAATGTGCAGTATTCACTGCTCAAACAACATGACGACTTTAAGCTGTACCTCAGTGATGATGCCCCGAATTTTACTGTGTTCGAGCAGGGAGACTTATTGTGTACCCAGCAACAGCAGGAAACACGGGCGCAGCACGCCAAAGAATGGATTTTATTTCCTAACCCACACGTACAAAAAGGATTACGTGCAGGGCTGATGCTGACAGAGGATTGAGGGGCTTAGCCCCCAACATCGAACAGCACAGAAATGAATGGATATCATGACCAGTTGACAATAGCGCAACGCTTGCTTAGGAGTGGCGATGAATCGGGAACATAACGATAATCACGCATTAATGGGGGATGGTGATCTGATTGGTCATCATCATTTGGCAGAAGAACCGCATCTTGACCGTGCCTTAACCAACCGACATATCCAGTTGATCGCCATTGGCGGTGCAATCGGGACGGGGCTGTTTATGGGTTCGGGGCAGACCATTTCTTCCTCGGGAACCTCGGTCTTACTGACCTATATGATCGTTGGCTTTTTCTTCTTCTTTGTCATGCGTGCCATGGGAGAATTGTTGCTGTCCAACACCAACTATAAGTCATTTGTGGATTTTGCCACTGCTTATCTAGGCCCGTGGGCAGGCTTCTTTTTAGGTTGGTCGTACTGGCTAGGTTGGATCGTCACCGCCATCGCCGATATTATTGCTATTGGCGGTTATATGCAGTTCTGGTATCCCGACTTGCCTGTCTGGTTGCCTGCCTTGGCGACGGTCACTGTTTTGACCACACTCAATTTGCTGACTGTGAAAATGTTTGGTGAAACCGAGTTCTGGTTCGCCATGATTAAGATTGTCGCGATTGTTGCCTTCCTTATTTTGGGGATTAGCTTGGTGAGCATCGGCTTTGTTTCACCGAATGGCGTGAAAGCATCGCTGTCACATGTCACCAATCCAGATGCCTTTTTACCGCATGGTGTGACAGGCTTCTTGGGTGGCTTCCAAATGGCGGTATTTGCATTCTTGGGGATTGAGCTGGTTGGAACCACCGCAGCAGAAACCAAAAATCCTGAGCAATCTCTTCCAAAAGCCATTAACTCGATTCCTTGGCGGATTCTGTTGTTCTATATCGGTGCTTTACTGGTGATTATTTCGGTGATGTCATGGCAGCATGTTGACCCAGGTCAAAGTCCATTCGTGGCGATGTTCAAACTGGTTGGACTGACTGCGGCAGCGTCTGTGGTGAACTTTGTGGTGATTACCTCAGCGATGTCTTCGGCAAACAGCGGTATCTTTGCCACCAGTCGTATGTTGTATGGTTTGGCAGTTGAAAAAGATGCACCGCAACGCTTTAAAACCTTGTCGAAAGGTAAAGTTCCTGTGCAAGCGATTTTATGTTCAATGGGCTGTGTGGTCGCAGGAACACTGATTCTGTTTGTGACCCCAAATGTCATGACCGCCTTTAATATTGTGACGGCATTTACTTCGATTTTAACGGTATTTGCCTTTGCCATGATCTTGCTGTCGTACTTGGCTTACCGCAAACAACGTCCTGATTTGCATGAACAGTCGGTTTATAAAATGCCAGCAGGGATTTTTATGAGCTGGGCAGGCATTGCATTTATGGTGTTTGTGGTGGCGATTCTGTGTCTTGATCATGATACGCGTATTTCACTGTTCGCTTCACCAATTTGGTTTATCGGACTATTGATTGCTTATAAGCGCCGTGGTCGTAAAGACAGCGAACGGGCTTGGATTTTGGAGAATGGTCGTCGCATTGAAGCTGAACAAGAATAAAACATAAAACCGAACCATCAGCAACTGCCTTGTTTCAGGGGAGATGGGCAGTTGCTTCCCCTAAAAATATCAATATTCATCCGCAATACACCTGACTCGGTTTTGCACGGGGTCGGGATAACAAAATCAATCTATTAAAAATATTTATTATTTACGGGAACATCATCATGAACAAAAAAATTGTACAACTGACGTTAATGCTTGGGTTTGCCTGTTCTAGCCTGCAACCTGTCCTCGCAGCCTTACCGCTGACCAATCAGATTTCCGCACAGCAAACCATCGCACCACAAGCCAATGCATGGGTGGAAATTAACGTACAGGCCTTTGAGCAAAATATTCAGACTTTACAGCAGCAGTTACACGACAAAAGCCAAATTTGTGCGGTAATGAAAGCCGATGCGTATGGGCATGGCATTGCTTTACTGATGCCGAGCATTATCAAACTGAATGTACCTTGTGTCGGAATCACCAGTAATGCCGAAGCCGCAGTGGTACGTCAAAGTGGTTATACAGGACGCATTTTGCGCTTGCGTGCCGCTACCGATCATGAGATTCAAAATGCCGCATCGCTGCATGTTGAAGAATTATTGGGGAACTTTGAACAGGCACAGCGTTTATCTCAATGGGCAACGCAACAAAACCTGACTTTAGCCTATCATTTGACATTGAACTCAGGCGGTATGGATCGTAATGGTTTAGATTTGCAAATGCCTGAAGCCAAGAAACAGGCACTTGCCATGACCAAATTGCCGCATTTAAAACTGGTCGGCATCATGAGTCATTATGCGGTGGAAGATCAAAATTATGTGCGTGAACATTTGGCGATTTTCAATGCACAAACCAACTGGCTGATTCATGCCGCCAAGCTTGACCGTAAGCAGTTGACTTTACACACCGCCAATTCTTTTGCAACTTTGACTGTGCCTGAGTCACATCTGGATATGGTACGGGCAGGTGGTGTGCTGTATGGCGACAGTATTCCTGAACGTACCGAATACAAAAAAATCATGAGCTTCAAGACCCAAGTGGCAGTGGTCAATCATTATGCCAAAGGCACAACGGTGGGTTACGACCAGACCTATACCTTAAAGCGTGACTCGTACTTGGCTAACTTGCCTGTAGGTTACTCTGACGGTTATCGCCGTGCTTTTAGTAACAAGGCGTATGTGTTGATTCGCGGGCATAAAGTGCCTGTGGTTGGACGAACCTCCATGAATACCACTATGGTAGATGTCACTGACTTTCCAGATATTCGTGCTGAAGATGAAGTGATCCTGTTTGGACGACAAGGCAATGCTGAAGTCAAGCAGAGTGATCTTGAAGAATATAACGGTGCGCTACTTGCCGATGTCTACACGATATGGGGGAACTCCAACCCGAAAGTTGCGGTTCGCTATTAATGCTACATTGAATTAATTTAATACATATTTCTCCCCCAACACCCTCAAAGTTATGGCAACTTTGGGGGTGTATTTTTATTGCAGATGATTGAGAGAATTCATTCTGAATCTGTGATATAAATAAAATCGCTTTTTATAATTAAATTCTATATAAAATATTGTTTTTCTATAAAGATTTATATTGAAAAGCCAAAATATTATTTTTAGACATCAAATCGAACCTATTTTTAAAGGTGTATCATGCAGCAGCTTATCGCAGGTGCAAATACGGTTTTAGCGACCCCGTCAGTCGAGCTCGTGATCCGAGCGCGTATTCCCCAAGCCATAGATCTAGACATTACTGCCTATTTGCTGGCGCAGACCACGCAAAAAGTCCGTGGCGATGCCGACATGATTTTCTATGGACAAACCCAAACCCCGAATCAAAATGTGCAATTGTTTGAAGTGGGGAGCAAACCCGATGTTGTAACCCGCATCCGCATCAACACCGCATTGCTCGACAGTGCGATTGGTAAGATCGCGATTTGTGCCACGCTCAGCGAGTCTGCCCATATTCGCGATGTACAGCAACTCAGCATTGATTTACTCAGCGATGGTCATGTGGTTGCAACATCCGAGATCAATACTCAGAGCAAAACTGAAAAGGCACTCATTTTGGCGGAAGTGTATAACCACAATGGTCGTTGGAAATATCGTTTTGTCGATCAGGGCTTTAACGGTGGCTTGAAACCACTGGCAGAAAATTTTGGCGTCGATGTCGCTGAGCCATCGGCAGCGCCTGCACCACAGCCAAGTCCGAGCGTTACGCCGCCAAGTTCAAACCCAAGTAGCAACCAGAATATTTTTGGTCAGCCTGTCAGCTCGACCACAGCAGCACCAAGTGCCCAACCAACACCGCCACCGAGTTCGATCAATTTGTCCAAGATTCGTTTAGACAAGCCCAATTCATCGATTAACCTGACCAAGCACAACGGTTCATTTGGCAAGATTGAGGTGAATCTAAACTGGAACCACTCAGGGGGCGATCGCAGCAAGAGTTTCTTCCGAAAACTCAGTGCAGCTCAATCGGTTGATCTGGACTTGGGCGCGATGATTGAGATGCAAAACGGCGCAATTCATATTGTTCAGGCGCTTGGCAACCGTTTTGGCAGTTATGAAAAATCGCCTTATGCCGAGTTACAAGGCGATGAACGCACAGGTTCATCCTTAAACGGTGAAAATCTGTGGATCAATGGCGAACATTGGGATCAGATTAAACGTATTGTTATTTATACATATATTTACGAAGGCGCAGCAAACTGGGCGGCAACCGATGCTATTGTAAACATGAAGCTTCCCAATCAGCCTCCGATTGAAGTGCCTGTCAATGAAGGCGGCTACCTCAATACCTGTGCCATTGTGGAATTAAAAAATGTCGGTGGGCAAATTCAGGCCAACCGCCAAGTGCAATACTTTGATGACCAGCAAAAGCTCGACGAATTCTATGGCTTTGGCTTTAGATGGACCGTTGGGCGTAAATAGTTGAAATAAGAGGAAACAATAAAATGGCAATTACACTAAATAAAGGCGGCAATCTTTCACTCAGCAAAACTGATCCGTCATTGACCCAAGTGCTAGTGGGTTTGGGTTGGGATGCACGCGCAACCGATGGCGTGGACTTTGACTTGGATGCTTCGGCATTTTTATTGGGTGCGAACGACAAAGTACGTGGCGAACACGATTTTATCTTTTATAACCAACCGCGTTCACCTGAAGGTTCAGTCGAACACACAGGCGACAACCGCACAGGTGCGGGCGATGGCGATGATGAAAGCCTCAAAATTGATTTAACCCGTTTACCTGCCGACGTACAAAAAATCATTTTCACCGTGACCATTCACGATGCTGAAGCGCGCCGCCAAAACTTCGGTCAGGTGCAAAATGCCTTTATCCGTATTGTGAACAATGTATCGCAACATGAGATTGTGCGCTTTGACTTAAATGAAGATTACTCGACTGAAACCGCGATGGTATTTGGAGAGTTATACCGCCATAACGGTGAATGGAAATTCCGTGCGGTCGGACAGGGCTATGCGGGCGGGTTACGCATGATGTGCCATCAATATGGCATCAATATCTAACTGAGCAGGCTGAATGAAACATTTTCGTTTTTCAATTATTTTTACCGTCATCTGTTTGGCACTGTCTGCGTATTGGGGGTTTACTCATGGCGCAGAAGCTGGACTGATGACCATGTTCAAGGCATTAGCCATCACGGGGATTCTCGCCGTGATGGAAGTGTCATTGTCTTTTGACAATGCAGTGGTCAATGCTTCTGTGCTCAAAACATGGAACCATTTCTG
The DNA here is from genome assembly GCF_008993995.1 of Acinetobacter brisouii. Lineage (GTDB taxonomy): Bacteria > Pseudomonadota > Gammaproteobacteria > Pseudomonadales > Moraxellaceae > Acinetobacter > Acinetobacter brisouii_A. The sequence goes on along the minus strand of NZ_BKNN01000018.1, from coordinate 8,984 downwards.
GCGTACCCTGTTTTTAACGGTGGGGATTATCGTTGCCGTATTCGGTATGCGTTTACTGTTCCCGTTGTTGATTGTGGGCGTCACCGCCGATATGAGCATTGTCGATGTTGCGCAACTGGCACTGAATGACCCGAAAAGCTACTCAGAAAAACTCATGGCCCATCACCCTGAGATTTCTGCTTTTGGTGGCATGTTCTTGTTGTTGGTATTCCTCAACTTCTTGTTTGACGATGAAAAAGACTCACACTGGTTTCATTGGCTTGAGTCCAAACTGGCGAATTTAGCGAGTATTCCCGCAGTTTCCGTGTTTTTGGCACTGATTTCTTTGTTGGTGATGGCGCACTTTGTCGATGTAGACACCAAACTTGCTGTGGTGGTCTCAGGGATCTGGGGCATCGTGGTCTATGTTGGGGTACAGGTGATTGGTCACTTGCTCGAAGGTGGCGAAAGTTCAGATGAAGAAACCGAGAACAATCAACAAGGTACTTCAGTGGGTGACACTGTTGCAACCGTTGCCAAAGGGGGGATTGGAGGCTTCTTGTATTTGGAAGTTTTAGATGCTTCATTTAGTTTTGACGGGGTGATCGGCGCATTTGCAATTACCAATGATGTGGTGATTATCATGCTCGGTTTAGCCATCGGTGCAATGTTTGTTCGATCTATGACGGTTTTCCTGGTTGAAAAAGGTACGCTGGATGCCTATATATTCTTAGAGCATGGCGCACACTATGCGATTGGTGCGTTGGCATTCATTATGCTCGCAAGTGGTACAGGTGTGCATGTGCCTGAAGTGGTCACAGGCTTGATCGGGATTGCCTTTATTGTCTGGGCGGTTTTATCTTCGATCTCTTATAGTAAAAAACAACAGTAATTTAATTTGATACAGCAGAAGGAAATTTGAATCATGGCGATTAACCTATCTAAAGGCGGCAACATTAACTTATCGAAAACTGCACCAACCATGAATCTGGTTGACCTCGGTTTAGGCTGGAACCCACGCGTCACTGATGGTAAGGCATTTGACCTTGATGCAGTTGCGTTCCTTGTGGGTGAAAATGGTAAAGTGCGCCGTGATAGCGACTTCATTTTCTTTAACCAAAAACAGTCAGACTGTGGTTCAGTGACCCATAAAGGTGACAACCGTACAGGTGAAGGTGATGGTGATGATGAAACCGTTGCAGTAGATTTGGCAAAAGTGCCTGCGGATGTGGCAAAAGTGATTTTTGCGGTGAACATTCACGAAGGTCAGCAAAACGGTCAAAACTTTGGTCAGGTCGACCGTGCTTATATCCGCGTCATTAACAAAGACAATGCCAATGAAGAAGTGGCACGTTTTGACTTGTCAGAAGACGGCAGCACAGAAACTGCGATGATTTTTGGTGAATTGTACCGTCACAATGGTGAGTGGAAATTTAAAGCAGTCGGTCAGGGCTTCAATGGTGGCTTGGGCGCATTGGCTGCGAGCTATGGCGTAGCGGTATAACCACCCCGTCACGGTGCTAAAAGAGTAATCTTTTAGCACTTGAAAAGCTGTCTAGCCGCAGTTTTTCAAGTGCTAATCGACAAGACCAATACACATGGAACTCATCTCAGGGCAAAAGCTCCCGCTGAAAAATTTATTCGAACAACAGCAATTCCGTTTACGTGTTCAATTCAACACGTCACACCATCTTGATTTGTCTTGCTTTGCTTTAGACCAGCAGGATCGACTGATTCATGATGATTACATGGTTTTCTATAATCAACCGAATTCGCCAAACAAAGAGGTTGGTTATAGCCAAGCAGCTAGTATTCATGAATTTCAAATCGATTTAGCCAAAACCAACCCCAATACCGTTTCCCGTCTGGTGTTTTGTGCCACATTGGACAATCCACAGCTGAGCATGCAAGACATTCAAAGTGGTGTGGTGGAATTAATCAACGCGAAGTCTGAAGTGGTCGCTAGTTATCGCTTGTTAGGGACAAGTTTTCGTCAAGAAAAAGCGCTGATGCTGATCGAGATTTATTTTAAAAATGATTTATGGCGTCTGGCTGCGATTGGTCAAGGCTTTAGCGGGGGATTACAGGCACTGGTTGAACATTTTGGTGCAGAAGTGAGTGCAACGCCAAGTCCTGTTGAGCCGACCTCCGTGTTTAAAGTCGATTTACGCAAAAAAGCCATTTTGGACAAGGTACAGGCAGATGCTCCCCATTTGCTGGATTTAACCAAAAAATCCCTGATCAGTCTGGAAAAAAACCAACTGATTGGTGTGCGGGCACGGGTGGCGTTGGTACTGGATTATTCAGGTTCAATGCTGGGTCAGTATCGCCGTGGTGATGTACAACGTGTGTTAGATCGGGTGATGCCATTGGCGATCAACTTTGATGATGATGCCAATTTTGAATGTTGGGCATTTGCTGAACGTCCTTTACGTTTAAGTGATGTGTCCTTGCACAATCTTTCCGATTTTATCAATCGTGAACAAGGCGGTTATAAAAAATGGAAGGCAGGGGCATGTATCAACAACGAGCCTGCGGTGATGCAGGACGTGGTGCAATATTTCCTCAAAGAACAGCCGAGCGACTTACCTGTTTATATCGTGTTCATTTCCGATGGTGGCGTCAGCAGTGCAGCACAGATTAAGCGCTTACTGCGTGAAAACTCCAATCAGCCGATCTTTTGGCAGTTTATCGGGATAGGCGGACGGAGCTATGGCATTTTAGAAAAGCTCGATACCTTGACCGATCGGGTGGTCGACAACTGCAATTTCTTTGCGATTGATCAACTCGATAGCCTGTCGGAGTCAGAATTGTATGACCTGATGCTGCAAGAATTTCCACAATGGCTCGAGCAAGCCAAAGCCAAACAAATTTTAAATTAAGAGGATTTCAACATGGCTGAATTTAATCTGGTCGGTAGCCCTGAACCATTTTTACATGTGTCAATGCGTCAGGGTGAAAAGGTTTATTGTGAATCGGATGCCATGGTCATGATGGAATCCAATTTGGAACTAGGCGGTCAGTTACGTGGCGGCTTATTCCAGTCTTTTGTGCGTAAATTCACTACAGGTGAATCGTTATTTCAACAAGAAATCAAAGCTTCATTTGGGGCAGGAGAATGTTTATTGTCTCCAAACCTCGATGGTGACATGCAGATCTTAAATATCGGTCAGCAGCAATATGTACTGTCCGATGGGGCATTTGTCGCATCGACTGAACAGGTCAATGTCAAAGCCAAAATCCAGACCAATTTGGGGGGGAGTCTGTTTGGGGACAATGGCGGTTTTGTGGTGATGGAAACTTCTGGGCAAGGACAACTGTGTATTTCAGGTTGCGGTACGCTGATGGAAGTCGAGGTCAATTCACAAAATGGCGAAACCGTGATTGATAATGGGCATGTGGTGGCATGGGATTCATCGCTCAGTTACAACATCGGCATGCCCAGTTCCCGAAATCGTGGCATGTTGGGGAATTTGTTAAATAGTGTCACCAGTGGCGAAGGTATGGTCTTGAAATTCCAAGGCTATGGTAAAGTCATCATTTGTTCGAGAAATCGCAACAGTTATATTACTTGGTTGGCGTCAGTACTCAATTTAGGTCAACGATAAACAATAGGAAAAAATAAAATGAGCATTAGCTTGGTGAAAGGTCAGAAAATCTCACTGGCGAAACAAGATGGTTCAAGCCTGTCTAAAATCTTTTTAGGTGCAGGTTGGGACGTTGCTAAAAGTGGCGGCATGTTTGGTCTGTTTGGCGGTGGCAATAAAAGCATTGATCTCGATGTTTCCGTCATTACTTTCGATGCCAACAAAAAACAGTTAGATAATGTCTATTTTGGACAATTACGTAGTCGTGATGGCAGCATTGTGCATTCAGGTGATAACTTGACAGGCGCAGGTGAAGGCGATGATGAAGTCATCCATGTTGATTTGAGCCAAGTGCCAAGCAATGTACAGTCAATTGTGTTTACGATCAGCAGTTTCCGTGGGCAAACCTTTGAAAAAGTAGAAAATGCTTTCTGTCGTTTGGTCGATCAAACTACCAATCAGCAAATTGCTCACTATAACTTATCTGCAAAAGGCAACTATACCGCGCTGATTATTGCCAAAGTGTATCGTCATGACGGTGCATGGAAAATGTCAGCACTCGGTGAAACTTGTAACGGTCGTACCTTGCATGAGATCGTGCCACATATTGTGAATTATCTCTAAGCACTCGCAGCTAAACCATTGAAAAATCCTGAGTATTACTCAGGCTTTTTTATTTGTATTAAATAATTTTCAGTGTGGCAAATGCAGGCTCATGTGGCGCAGGAATCACGCCATAGTGCTGTGCCCGCAGCACAATACGCTGTGCCCAATTGCGATGGGTGGCAGGTTCGAGCATAGAGCCATTCGATTTAAAAACACTTTTGGCATCGTGCTGTAAAATCTGCTCTGCATCTGCCAGTTCATCATGCCGCACCCGATAAGCTTGATGAATCAAACGGACCTGAGTCGGATGAATTGCGGTTTTGGTCAGTAAACCATGCAAGGTATCGAGTTCCAGTTCTTTTTCGAGTAGTTCAGGTTGTTCAATATGTTCAAATACAGGCGCACTGAGCTGAAAGCCTGCAGGAATGAACATGCCTAAAATCTGCTGCATCAGTTGAGCAATCGGGGTGTCATATACTGTGACATGCTTCGGACGGCGCAAATGCAAACAGGACAACAGATCATTGGCCCCGATTCTTAAGCACAGCACAGGTACGAACTCTTGCTGCAAATACTGTTTAGTTTCGAGTAAATAGCCTGTATCGAAATATTCGGCAGTTTCCAAGGTTGGCATGTATTGCAGCTCGGCAGGTAAAATTTGCTGCCAAGTCTGTGCGGTATGCAGGGTAAATTTTGGCAGTACAAAACCGCAAAAGCTGCGATTCAATTGCGATGCCAGTACTTTTTCCGCAATTTCAGTATTGCGTGGACGAATGAATACATGTACAGGATGCTGTACATCGGCAAATTGGGTCTTGAGTAAAAACTGTTTCAGATTCAGCAGAGCACGTTCTAAGTCCTGTTCTAAAACAGCATCTTCCAGACAAATCACCATCGACTTCAGTTCGGGATAGAGCATGCCTTGTGCAATCTCCCAAAGTTTGTTGTGGGTCGCAGGCACATACAGTGTCGCACCCAATTCAATCGCATGTTGTAGTTTCATCATGAACAATCCTTGGGCATGGTTTTAATCAGGGTCACGGCTTGATAAGGGCCAAGCTGCTCACCGAGCACGTCGATGGCAACTTGCTGTTGCTCTGCAAAATGGCGTAACAGTTGGGTCGATGGATGATCAGCATCTTTCAGTAAAATCCGTTCAGGCACACGTCTTAATACTGCACGCGTCGCTTCTGCAATGCTTGGTTTAATATGATTGACCTGCTCAACCCGATAATGCTGCATCAGCCAGTCAATGGTCTGCTGGCTTTGCTGTTGCTGTTGTTGACGCTGAGTATTGCCCCACAGACAGCTTTGTTGCTCAGGTTGTTGTTGAATGTGGCTACGAATCTGCTGAATAAACGAGTTGGACAGATCATGTTCGGTAAGCGTGTGGTATTGAATACAGCCATGCCATGTGCCTTGCTGTGCATGTTCAGGCAAAACACTACGTGAAATCAGCCCTGAAATGATTGAACCCAGTACGCCCGAAGGAATCAGCCAGTCATCCTGACTGGCAGCTAACCACGCACAGCCTGCCAAATCGCTCAGTACCAGTAAGCGCGGTAAACCACTTTGGGTATCCCACAGCTCGGGATAGTCCTGCAAACTCCTGCTCAGTTCACGGGTAATTGCGCCTTTACCCGTCCAACCATCCACAAATACAATGTTTTTAGCACCATGCAGGCGAATGATTTGATCCAGTGCGGCATGATCAATGCCACGATCACGGATGATGCTCACTCCATAATGATAACAAGGCACTTGTGCTGCCAAATAATCACGCAGCAATACACCCAAAGGGACACCCGCACGCACCAAACTCACCAAGACAATTGGCTCAGGGGCATACAGTTCAAGCAGCCGATTTCCCAGTTGTTGCACCTCTTTGGCCATACGCGCCGCCCCGAGTTGCATGGCTAAATCATAATGCTGCAAATGGGTGGCAGAGGGCGGATGTTCGGCGCTGAGCATACTCGAATAGTGCTTCTTACCCGATTGAATCAGTTGTTCTTTTTCCTCAATATTGGTCGGCTGCATCTGCAAAATATTCAGCAGAAAGCGGACTTCATGGGCAGGATATGAACCTGAAAATCCGAGTGTTTGGGAGAGATCAGTAGCAGCATTAGTCATGACCAAAAAATCCTTTTTGTTGATAATCCTGTTGCAAGGCCTGATGCGTAAAGCGGTTGAGCTGGCTGTTTTTTGGCATACCAAACCAGTCGCAAAGTTGCAGAAAATCAAAATCGGACAGGCTATCACCAAAGCCCAAATACACACGCTGCTCCTCGGGATCGAGCTGTTGTAACAGGTATTCTACAGCGCGACGTTTCGATACTGTTTTGGGAATAATGGCGAGATTATGACCATTGATATGTAAGTAAAAATCTTGCCAAAGTTCAGCAGGCAGTCGAGTGGTCAAGCTATGTAAAAAAGGCGCTTCACTGTGATGTTGCTTAGCCACCACATAAATATGCTGCTGATCATCTTGCTCCGTCCATGTACGGACTGTACCCAAACCTTCGGCATGCTGTTCTAGTTCATCACAAAGCTGTTGCATACGGTCTTGTAGGTGTGCCAGTTCATTGCGCTGCTGCTGTTGCCAGTGGCGATCAATTTCTCCATTGCTGAGTACAATCGCCCCACCATTTAGGCAAATAGCCCCATGTGGAAATGGCATTTGTACCCGTAATAGAGATTCAACCGAACGAGCGGTAACGGCAATGAGTTCGCTATGTGCCATGAGCCAGTCCACCATGAGTTGCTGCTTACCCGACATAAATGCAAGAGGCTTGCCATGTCGGTCTAAACTGGCGACACGGTCATGCTGTTCAGGTGCGCGACGTCGATAGGTCTGGAACAAGGTATCATCCAAATCGACTAAAATAATCGGTTGTTTAGGCAACATAACTGACCACCTCCAGATTTGGAATCTGTTGCAACAAGGCAGGATCTACACTTTCATGCCCAGTTTCAATGACTAAAATCACACGGTCATAGGCGTTAGCATCGACGTTATAACTAAAGTTGGGAATGTTCATCCCATAGTTGTCACGAAACTCTAAACGCTGCTGAATCGCATGACCCTCTGCAATCGGGGAGCGGGTGGTGGAGCTGAAATAAACTTCAGCGCCTTGCTGTTCGAGTGCTTCTGCCATGAGAAATGGAATCCACGTAAATTCACATGAGCCAAGCACTAAAATTTTCTCTCCTGTAGCACGAGGCTGTAAGCTGTGCCACGCCTGCCCAAGTTGATAGGTGGGTTCACGCCCCCACGTATTTGGGGCAATCACCGCATGTTGACCTTGTGCAGTAATATTCACGTTCGGCATGTTGACGGCTTTGGGGTCAAGTGCATCTTGCCATGCCCAACGCCCTGACATCAGGCTAATGGAATGATTGGGAATGTTGGCAATCTGCTGAATATCTTGATCGCCCGTCCAGTCCACCAAAGAAATACTGATCACCTGTTCAATCTGCTGCATACCCGCAGCCTGTAAACTACTGACTAAGTTGGCAATGGTTTTGCCTGTGGAAATTTCATCATCCACCACAATCAAGGTTTTGGTATTGAGTAAATGCTGATGCTTGACGGCATCGTGACTGGAGTGAATCAGTTGATCTTGCGCATGGCTATGTTCTTCTAAAAAATCTCCAAAAATCGGTAAGTCACTTTGGATATGACGGGTAGTTGTCGCAAACAAGCAGGCACTGGCGCAGTGCTTTTGATATTCACGGAAAATTCCTGCACCAAGTCCAACCGCCGTTTCTGCCATCGCAATCATGGTGACAGGTGCCTGAGGCGCAGGTGGAATAAGTGCAGCTAAATCCTGATAACTTTTTTGCATTTGGCTCGGCTTTACAGGAATGTGTTTTCCTAAGACCCGAGAAACAAACAAAAATGCCCGCTTGGGGTTAATGCGTTCAGCAAAATCCAGCAGGCTGTGCAGTTGCCAATCGGCATGACTGCGAAGAGGACTGACAGTTAAAGTACCACGTTGTAATTGTACTTGGTGCATCGTGATTATTTTCCTTCGATCACGGTTGTAATAGGGCGAACTGAAATATTAGGTTGATCAATCTGCCGTTGAAATGGCAAGTTCAGTTTATGAGAAATCAGTTCTGCAATTAAATTCAAGCCTGTTGGGCGTGAGTAGGCGAAACCACCTGCAGGACGTGAGTTAATTTCTAAAATAAACCACTGCTGTTGATCATTCTGTTTCAATTGGATATTGATTAAACCATCGAGTTGAAAGAGTGTGACCAGACGCTGGCAAATATCATCACAAGGTCCATCTACAGTAATGTCTTGATAACCTGTACGCTTAATGCGAGTGGCATGAGCCAAAACCTGACCTTGACTACAGGCAATATCGACTGAACATTCTTCACCTGCCAGAAATGGCATGACCAAATAAGGAATAGGGACAGCAAGCGCTGCATATGCTTCACAGAATTGCCGTAAGGTGGTTACAAAGGGATATTTATATTAGACCTCTTGCGAAAGTTAATTTAAGAGCATCCAATTCATCATTCCAGCAATTAAATTCATTCTTAGACCAAAGCGTTTCCGTCTATTTCTATAGCGTTCTGTTAATATCCGAAAATGTTTAAGTTTGCCGTTGATATGTTCAATTGTGATCCTACGCCGACTGATTTCTTGGTTGATCTGTTTTGCTATTTGGGGTAATGACAAATTCTTAGGTTTCTTGATTGGAATGAGTAACTTACTCTTAATCTGATGAAATCCTTTATAGGCTAAATCTGCCATAATACAAGGATAAATGACCATCTCCTTCAAATACTTACGCGCAA
>NZ_BKNN01000017.1 GCF_008993995.1 Acinetobacter brisouii | reverse complement strand
GATTTGGTTTTGATGTAAATCGAATTGAGTAGAAAGTTCAGCGAGTGTGTGGTCGCCTTTAATTGCTGCGAGAGCAACTTTAACTTTAAACTCTGCTGAATGATTACGACGTTTTCTTCGTGTCATGGTTGACTCCAAAAACAAGCATTTCCCATGCTTATTGGGGAGTAGATTATCACTTATAGGCATGGTCTAAAATCCTAGACCCACATCATTTACACTCAGACCGTAGACAGCATTTTTTAATACATCCTCAACACACCATCATTTAAATTTAGAAAAAAGTGAAGCCAAGAAATGGCTCTTCTCCCCATTTACGCAAACTTTTGTAAAAATACTGGTTAATATTTGTTTTTTTTGCTGAGATATGCGCTCCCATTTTTCATGCATATAATACCGTTAATATGATACTTAAAATAACACGTTGGTCTTGTATTGCCTTATTGGGCGCAGGGCTGTTGGGATGTGACACAACAGGTTCAAAAAAAACGCCCATTCCAACCATTAAACCTCGTGAACCTGTGATTGCCCTTGCCTTAGGCGGTGGCGGTGCCAAAGGTTTTGCACATATTGGGGTGATTAAAGTTCTTGAATCGCATGGGATTAAACCCAAGATTGTTACGGGAACCAGTGCAGGAAGTTTTGTCGGCAGTATTTATGCCAGTGGCAAAACGCCATATCAGTTGCAACAACTTGCTATGCAACTCAAAGAGTCAGACTTACGTGATCTCACTTTTAACCGTCAGGGCATCGTACTTGGGCAAAAACTCCAAGATTATGTCAATGCCAATGTTGGCAATAAGCAAATTCAGCAATTTCCAATACGTTTTGCAGCTGTTGCCACTCGTCTAGACAACGGTAAAAAAACTGAATTTATTCGTGGTAATGCAGGACAAGCTGTTCGTGCATCTTGCAGTATTCCCAATGTCTTTGTTCCTACAACGATTGCAAATGTAAAATATGTCGATGGCGGACTTGTCAGTCCAATTCCTGTTGGTACAGCGAAAAGTATGGGGGCAGATATTGTGATTGCCGTTGATATTTCTGCCCGTCCAACAAAAACAGGCGCAGGAAACATGCTGGGTTTACTGGATCAAACCATCAATATTATGGGACAGCAAAGTATTAACCAAGAATTACAACAAGCGACTGTGGTGATTCAACCCAAAGTCGGGAATTTAGGTGTGCTCGATTTAAGCTCAAGTCAAAATGCCATTTTAGAGGGTGAACAAGCCGCTCAGCGTAAAATGCCAGCGATCGAAGCTGCGATTGCCAACTTCAAAAAATCTCCTGCTGCACTACGCCCTGCACCTCGCGCACGTTTCTAAAAACATTCAACAAACATATTCTTTAGCTGCATCATCTGCTACATTAGTGGATGATGCAGTTTTTGCAAATAAAACCAATAAATAGAGACGACTTATGCATATTGTATTAGAGCCTTGGCACTGGGTTGTTTTAGGCGTTGCTTTAATGCTGATAGAACTGGTCGTGCCTACTTTTGCCGCCATTTGGTTTGGTATCGCAGCAATTATGGTCAGTATTTTATATTGGCTTTTCCCTTGGATGGGCTTTGCCACACAAATTGTGACGTGGACTGTTTTATCTATTTTATGCACGATTCTTTGGTTTAAATTTATCAAACCATTATCAATTGATAAAACCAAAGCAGGTCTGCCACGTGAAGCGACAATTGGGCAAATTGGCATGGTCATTCAGACTGATTTGAATCATGAACAAATCAAAGTTCGCTTTTCCCTCCCTGTATTGGGAACAGATGAATGGTTATGCCGTAGCACTTCCTCTCATTTACAAGTAGGTGACCGTGTCATTGTGACTGATATTTTAGGCAATGATCTTTTGGTTGAAGCCTACTCATCACAACAAGGAAAATAAAAACATGAGCGCAAGTATTATTGGTTTAGCACTGTTAGCTTTTGTTGCAGTGACAATTTTTAAAGGTGTCAGAATTGTACCGCAAGGTAACAAGTGGATTGTGCAGCGTTTGGGAAAATACCACACGACCCTTGGGCCGGGTTTAAGTATCATCATTCCTTATATTGATGATATTGCATACAAAGTGACCACCAAAGATATTGTCTTGGACATTCCTTCCCAAGAAGTAATTAGTCGCGACAATGCAGTATTGCTGATGAATGCAGTGGCATACATCAACCTCACTACCCCAGAAAAAGCGGTGTATGGGATTGAAAATTTTAATATTGCCATTCAAAACCTAGTTCAAACCTCATTACGTTCGATTGTTGGTGAAATGGATCTTGATGATGCTTTGTCGTCACGTGACCACATTAAAGCCAAACTGAAAGCTGCGATTTCCGATGATATTGCAGACTGGGGAATTACCTTAAAAACCGTTGAGATTCAAGATATTCAACCGTCTTCAACCATGCAGGCGGCAATGGAAGCCCAAGCAGCAGCGGAACGTCAGCGTCGTGCAACAGTCACCAAAGCAGACGGTGAAAAACAAGCCGCGATTTTGGAAGCGGATGGTCGTTTAGAAGCATCACGTCGTGATGCAGAAGCTCAGGTGGTCTTGGCTGAAGCTTCACAAAAAGCCATTGCCATGGTCAGCTCTGCTGTAGGTGATCAAGAAATTCCAGTATCTTATTTGTTGGGTGAACAGTACATTAAAGCCATGCAGGATATGTCGAAATCCAACAATGCTAAAACTGTGGTTCTGCCTGCCGATGTGTTGAATACCATTCGTGGGATTATGGGGCGTGACTTAAAATAGTCTCTCAGAAATAAAAAAGCGGCTAATGCCACTTTTTTAATGTGCTCTTGCCAGTAAAAACTGGGTAATTGCATGGAGTTGCTGAGCATCTTCACCAAAATGGCTTAAAGCTTGTAGTGCTTGATCGTGCAGTTGCTGTGCATAGGCTTGTGCAGCATCTAAACCCAACAGTGCAGGATACGTCGATTTCTCAACTTCAAGATCTTTCCCTGCGGTCTTACCTAAGACTTCAGTATCGGCTGTAATATCCAAAATATCATCTTGCACTTGAAAGGCCAGACCAATCGCTTGACCAAACTGACGCAATTGAGGAATGGCTAAATCTGTACCTTTAAAAATGGTCACCGCTGCCATCATGATTGCCGCCTGAATCAAAGCACCCGTTTTGTTGCGGTGAATATTTTCCAGTGCTTCTTGATCAACCCGCTTTCCTTCAGCTTGTAAATCAAGCACTTGACCACTGACCATTTTGGAACTCGCCGTCGCCAAAATCTGCATTTGTTTTAAAACAATACTTGGCTCAATCACGACACCTGTATCGAATAAACGGCTACCAAGTACTTCATACGCCATCGACTGTAATACATCACCCGCCAGCAAAGCCGTATTTTCCCCAAAAGCGACATGGCAAGTGGGCTGTCCACGGCGCAATGAGTCATTGTCCATACACGGTAAATCATCATGAGCCAATGAATAACAATGAATCAGTTCCACTGCAACCGCAGCGCGGCGAACTGCTGCCGATGGTGCATGAGTCTGTAAAGCAGCTGTGGCATAACACAGCGCAGGGCGCACTCGCTTACCGCCTAGCATGACAGCATGATAGACCGCCCCTTTTAAAGGTTCTGGCAATGCAAAAGCATCCAGCGCTAAAGTGAGGTCTTGCTGAATTTGTTGCTGTGCAGATTTTAAAACGTCTGCGGATATGGATGCGAGTGTTGACACATCTGCCTCGGACATATAGAAATTACGCTTTTTTGACGAATTCTGATTTAAGTTTCATAGCACCAATCCCTGTGATTTTACAGTCAATATTGTGACCATCAGTGGCATCGGCAAGTAAGCGAATATTTTTAACTTTTGTACCAACTTTAACGACTGAAGATGAACCTTTGACTTTTAAATCTTTGATGACTGTAACGCTGTCACCATCTTGTAAGGGCTGGCCATGTGCATCTACAATCTGTGCGCTGCTTTCAGTCGCTGCTTCGCCTTCTTTCCATTCATAAGAACATTCTGGACAGATCAATAAATCACCATCAGCATAGGTATATTCTGACTGACACTTTGGGCAAGCAGGAATGGTCATGTAATCAACCTCAAAATAAAAGGCATTATCGCCTGAATGTTGATTTTTTTCAAAAATATCTGAACATCTCTAATAAAATGTGCATATTGAGCCATAAATAGACTATTTTTTAATCATTAAATCTTGATGTTTTTCAAAAAGTTATAATACAAAGGTCGCACATCGATGAGTCACGCTTAACGCTAGGCTAAATTATAGCAATCTATTACAATACAAAATCTTGTGAATTACCGAGCATACGATTTTGAGTAACGAGTCATCGAAATTACAGCGTGGCTTAAAGAACAGACATATCCAACTGATTGCAATGGGTGGTGCAATTGGTACGGGTCTGTTTCTAGGCTCCGCACAAGTCATCCAATCTGCTGGGCCATCAATTATTTTAGGCTATGCAATTGGTGGTTTAATTGCTTTTTTAATTATGCGTCAACTGGGGGAAATGATTGTTCATGAGCCAACAACAGGTTCATTCAGTCACTTTGCGTATAAGTATTGGGGGAATTTTCCAGGCTTCTTAACAGGCTGGAATTACTGGATTTTATATATTTTGGTGGCAATGTCCGAACTGACGGCGGTTGCCAAATATATTAACTATTGGTGGCCATTTATCCCTGCGTGGGTGTCAGTTCTGTTCTTCTTTATTGTGATTACCCTTGTGAACTTGGGTAATGTCAAATTCTATGGAGAATCTGAATTTTGGCTGGCGATCATTAAAGTCACTGCTGTGATTGCCATGATTATTTTCGGCATCGTGCTATTGGTCACGGCTGATCCAAGCTCAGGTTCAACCATTACTAATCTTTGGACACATGGTGGTTTCTTCCCGAAAGGTTTTGATGGCTTATTTTACATGCTGGCCTTCATTATGTTTGCCTTCGGTGGGATTGAACTGATCGGGATGGCAGCAGCCGAAGCTGAACAACCTGAGAAAACCATTCCGAAAGCCATTAATCAGGTGGTTTTCCGTGTTCTGATTTTCTATGTCGGTTCACTGACGATTTTATTATCGCTGGTGCCTTGGGATAAACTGGAACTTGATGGTTTAGATAAAAGCCCATTCGTGATGATTTTCAGTCAGTTAGGTATTGGCTGGGCAGCTAGTATTTTAAACTTCATTATCTTAACGGCTGCACTTTCTGTGTATAACAGCGGTATGTACGCCAACAGCCGTATGTTGTTTGGTTTGGCTGAACAAGGCAATGCACCAAAAGTATTTTTAAAAGTTAATAAAAGTGGTACGCCAATTCCTGCGGTGTTGTTCTCTGCACTGATGATTTTTGCATGTGTATTGCTGAACTACTTTGTTCCTGAAGATGCTTTAGGACACTTGATGTATATCGTGGTCGGTGCTTTGGTACTGAACTGGGCGATGATTGCCTTGACTCACTTGAACTTCAAAAAAGTGGTGATTGCTGAAGGGATTAAAACCAAATATCCATCATTCTTATACCCAATCACGAACTACATCGTTTTAGGGTTTATTGCTGCTGTACTCTACATTATGTGGATGAAGGGCTTTAAAGAGTCGGTGATTATGATTCCAATCTGGATCGTGCTCATGTTTGTCCTCTATAAAATGCTTGCAGCGAAAAAATCTTGATGAGAATGGGTTTATTCAGAATTTTCAAAAATGAATAAACCCAATTTTCTGAGTATTTTTAAAAAGTTATTACTCAGCAATAACTTTTTTTTTATTTAAGTTTGAGGTAGAGTAATGCCTGAGTTGCGGTCTTAGCTTAACTGGATAGAGCAGTTGCCTCCTAAGCGACCGACGTGGGTTCGAGTCCCGCAGACCGCACCAACTTATAGTTTATTTTTAACTTTTACAGTCCAAATAAGATACCAACTAAAAATAAAATCAATAACTTAAATAAAGTTATTATCTACCCAAGTATAAAATACCCTATTGGAATTTAGATTTTTTTGCGGTATTTTTTACGGTAAGACTACTGATCAAAAAAATTTATACCGCAAAAATGCCAAAAATCGTTATTCCATTTACAGATACAAAGATTAAGACCATCCTCTGTACACGACAAATTTCATAGGGCCCTTGTCCTATCAGGCTTTTTCTTTCTTAAAATTGCGAGCACTTTCTTAAATTCTTCTTTTTTCCAAAACCAATCAAACGTAGAATAGCCATCTGAACATAGTCCAAACCGTAGCGAAATAAACTTACTGAAAGTCGTCCATGCTTCTTTATTTTTATCGTTTTTTCGATCATGTTGCCATTCACCTGTTCAATAGCACCAACAGAAACCGATAGCTCGCACTGCTATCAATTTCTTGACTCGTCTAGGGTCTGTTAAACGAGTATTTTCAAGATTGAATCCACGTCCTTTGAGACAACTAAATAAGGTTTCGATTTCCCAGCGTAATGCATAATCACGAATAGCAGAAGCATTAAACATAGGAGAAACAACAAGTAAAAGTTCTCCATCTTCTAATCGTAACGCACTAATATACAGTTTCACTCGACCAACCCAAATACGTCATTTACGACATTCAGTTTGACCAACTTGAAGATGACGAAATAAATCACTAATTTTATGATTCTTGGATAAGTGATTGGTCACAATAAAGTTTTTTTAACACGTATACAGAAGTTAATGTCATTTTCAATTCACCATGTAAACCACTGCTCACCGATAAACTCTCTGTCTGCGAACACATTCACAATACGGTTTTTACCAAAAATGGAGATAAAGCGTTGAATCAAAGCAATACGCTCTTTTGTATCTGAATTGCCACGTTTATTGAGCAATGTCCAAACAATAGGTATCGCTATTCCACGATAGACGATGGCTAACATCAAGATATTGATATCTCGTTTTCCCCATTTCCAGTTGGTTCTATCCAAAGTTAAGTGGACTTTATCGAATGAAAATATATTGAAAATTAACTGAGAAATTTGACGATAATCGAAATACTGATCTGCAAAGAAGCGTTGTATACGTCGATAAAATGATTGTGGTAAGCACTTGATGGGTAAGGCTTTAGATGCAGAAGAAAGATTACATGTCTGTTTTACAATTAATGCAATCATAATCAGTGTAAAACATTTTACATGTGACTTGTTCCACTTTAGATATTTATTTAAGATGAGATGTAACTCATTGAAATGTGTCATCATATTCGTCGTCAGAAAACAAGTATTATGCCATTATTTCAATGAGTTATCTTTTTTTGTCGTGTACAAAGCAAATAGATAGATCATCACTGAGCTGTTTAGGATCGCATGGACAATAAAATACCTAACATTTATTTGCTTTTATTTACATTGTATTGGGCGCAGGGCTTACCTGTCGGCTTTATGACACATGCTTTACCTGTGTTGTTACGTGCAGAAGGGGTGTCATTGGCAAAAATTGGTGGATTCGGTTTGTTGATGTTACCTTGGGCACTTAAAGCATTGTGGGCGCCATGGATTGACCAAAGACATCGCTTTCGATTTTGGATTTTATGGACTCAATTTTTTAGTATTATTCTTTTAATTATTCTTGCAAATTTATCTATTTTAAATTTACAACAACCCACTCAGCTCTATGTATTTTTTATTGTGCTGTTTTTGCTCAATAGTGCAGGTGCAACCCAAGATATTGCGACAGATGGCCTCGCGGTTCATCTTCTTCATAACCACCAACAGCATTGGGGAAATGCTTTACAGGTCATTGGCTCTCGGCTTGGTTTTATTGTGGGAGGCGGAGCAATGTTGTGGGCTGTGGGGATTTGGGGGTGGCATAATAGTTTTCTGGGTTTGGCTGTATTGATTGTACTCAATACAATTCCGATTCTCTTTTATCGACAGCATTCAGCATCATTCAATCATTTGAAAAGTAATACGATAAGCCAACGAAGTTGGCGAATCTATTTTGATTATTTTATTAAACAAAAACAACAATTAATGTGGTTGTTGGTTTTGTTGAGTTTTAAAATTGCGGATGGTTTACTGGGGCCTATGTCAAAAACCATGATGGTTGATCTAGGCTTATCTTTATCACAAATTGGGCTTTTTATCTCAATACTTGGTGCGGTTGCTGCCCTGATAGGCGCTTGTGTCGCGGCTGGTATGTTGCGTTTTCTTAGAAGAGATCAGGCATTGATTTGGCTGAGTAGTATGAAATTATTAAGCTTATTGGGTATGGTTTGGCTTGCCATCGAGTTGCAGTCACAGCATGTTGTTTCGCATTTTCTTATTTATCTATTACATGCTTTTGAAGAGTGTTGCTCTGCCATGTTACTGGTGGTTATATTTACATTAATTATGCAGTATTGCCGTATGGAATATGCTGCAACTGATTTTACTTTACAAGTTTCTGTTATGGCATTGATGAATGGGTTTTTTTATTTTTTAGGTGGAATTATCACGCAATATATAGGCTATAGCAAAATGAGTAGTTGTGTAGTTTTAATTGGTTTTATAAGTTTATATCTTATTTTTAAGTGGAAAAATGGATATATGAAATGAGAATCATATTTGAAAACTAGACGAAAATTATAAAAAAGTAATTTTTTTCGTAATTGATCTTGGAAAAAAGTAAATTTAACATTATTTTTTGTGAGCTTCTACGACTTAAGCTGTATAGAAATATATGGAATAAGTAACGAAGATTAAATTTCTTAAGGGATTGTCATAATTTTGTTACCTTAGTTTGGAATAGTAGCGATACTTTCAAAACAACAAGTTTTTATTGGAATGGAGAATACTGTGGTCAAGGTAAAAACATTAGCACTTTCAGTGGGTGCAGCTTTAGCTTGGGGAACACTTGGTTCAGCACATGCTGCAACAACAACACAACAAGTTGCAGATTTGAAAGCGCAAGTTGCGGAACTGCAACAAATGGTGCAACAGCTTTCTAGCCAACAACAATCACAAGCAGTGCAATTGCAACAAACAGCAGAAATTGCAGCAGCAAAACCAGCGCCAGTTGTAGCGCCAGTCGCAGCTAGCACAAAACCAGGTTGGTTTACCCTTCCAGATGGTCAAACTCAAGTTAAACTTTATGGTAGCGTTCGTGTAGATGCAACTTACGATACTAAAGCGAACCCTACTTCAAGTATCTACAACAATACCAACAGTGTTCCGCTTAACTCCGCAAATGGTACGAAGAACAACTTAAACGTAACAGCAGCAACTTCACGTATTGGTTTAGACATTGTACGTCCAACTGAATATGGTGATTTGGTTGGTAAAATTGAAGCTGACTTTGCAGGTAATGCAACAAATTCGTCATACATTAACGGAAATGGTACTTTCCGTGTTCGCCATGCTTATTTCTCATTGGGTAAATGGTTAGTGGGTCAAACGACTTCTCCATTCGTCAATACCGATACAGCACCTGAAACTGTCGACTTTAATGGTCCAATGGGCTATGGTTCACAACGTAATGTTCAAGTTCGCTATACACAACCAATCACGGCTAACCAAAAATTATTGTTAGCACTTGAAGGCGGTGATGTTGATAATATTAATAGTAGTAGTAATACATATACAGCAACTACTACAACTGGCTCATTTGGTGCTACTGGAATTACTACAAACTCAGGCGGTAACCGTTTACCTGCTTTAACTGCACGTTATGATATTGCAACTGCTGATAAAAAAGGTTTATTGCAAGTTCATGGTTTGGTTCATGAAAACCGTGTTTCTGTAGCGACAGCAAGTAACAATACAGGTACTAATATTGATGAAACCAAATTAGGTTGGGGTGTTGGTGTTGGTGGTAAATATAGCTTTACACCAAATGACACTGTATTTGCAAACTATTATCATGTAAAAGGTGATAATAAATATTTACTCTATACTAACCCTGCATACGTTGCTGCAATTAATGGAACCAGTTTGAAGGATACAACAGATGTATCTATTTATGAAAGTGAATATGATACAGGCTTATTGGGCTATTCACACAAATGGTCACCACAATGGCGTTCAACTGTAGCAGCAGGTGCAATTTGGTATAAAAATGATAATGATTACGCAGCTAAAGCACCAAATTTGAATAAGAAACTATATAACATTATTGTAAATAGCTTCTATTCACCAGTGAAAAACGTCGACTTAGGTGTTGAATATACTTATGGTCAACGTGAAACATTTGCAAGCAAAACGCCAATTACAGATAATCAAGGCGATTACTCTCGCGTAAACTTGATGGCTAAATATAACTTCTAATTCTTTTTCTAGAATTTTAAGTTCAAACCGTAGTCAATTGACTGCGGTTTTTTTATGCCTATTTCATTCCAAATAGATTGATTGATCAATAATATTTTTAATTTGATAATATATTAGAAAAATATCTGAAGCTTTTTTTTAGCATTTAAATCATAACTAAAGAAATAGCTAAAAAACCGCTATGAGGTCTATAAGTTGTTGTTTAAGTGTTTTTTAAGTTAGTCCTTATACATTGCAAGTTCCTTGCGGAAGAATAAATATGTTGAAAATTTTTAGTCAGGTTAAGACTCGACTTAAACCAATCAGCCTGAGTCGCTTCAATTTTATTATTGCGGCATGGTTAGCGCTTGCGCTCAATTTCACTTTTTATCAGCAATCTTTACATTATGCTGATTTAACAGGGGCACACAGTGCAATTTTTGCAATCGGATTGGGTTTAGTTTTAACACTGTATTATTTCATTTTTATGCAGATTTTATCTTGGCAGTGGAATAAAAAATGGATTGCCTGTCTTTTGCTGTTTATTGGGGGATGCAGCGCATATTTTGTGAATAGTATGGGGATTATGATTACTCCAGAACAGATTCAAAATATGATGCAAACTGATCATACCGAAGCATTAAACTTGCTCTCTTGGCAATATTTAGTGTGGTTTGTGCTGATGGTCGTTTTACCGATTGGCGTTGTAATCATTTTGCCTGTCAAAAAAGATACTTTATTGCCACTACTGGGTAAAAAGTTCGGGAGTATTATTGTCGCTGTTGCATTGGCAGGTGGTGCAGTCTACTTAAATTATATTAATTTTAGTTCATTATTTCGTGGGCATCGTGAGGTGAAAAACCTGATTTCACCCAATAATGTGTTTAGCTCAGGACTAAGTTATTATAAAAAGTTATCCTATAAACCTTTGCCTTTGCTGCAATATGGTTTGGATGCTCGGCATAATACAGCAGCCACTGTAAATCAGAAGCCTAAGTTAATGGTTTTGGTGGTTGGTGAAACAGCGCGCGCTGAAAGTTTCTCATTAAATGGTTATAGCAAAAATACCAATCCTGAATTGGCAAAAGTCACAGGATTAATTAATTTTACCCAAGCTAGCTCTTGTGGCACAGCAACAGCAGTTTCAGTTCCGTGTATGTTCTCAGGTATGCCACGTACAGAATATGATGAACGTTTGGCATCGCATCGAGAAGGTTTACTGGATATTGCCAAACGTGCAGGTTATCAGATTACATGGATCGAAAATGATTCGGGTTGTAAAGGGGTTTGTAATCGCGTCAATAATTTCGTAATTCCTGACGATATTAAGAAAAAATATTGTGAAAATCGTGATTACTGTTTAGATGGGGTATTACTTGAAAGTTTACAACGTTATTTAGAGCAGATTCCTGCAACTGATCACAGACCACAATTGGTGGTGTTGCATCAAATTGGCAGTCATGGTCCTGCATACTATCAACGGACAACCCCTGAGTTTGCGCCTTTTCAGCCAATTTGTGATACCACTGCGATTCAGAGCTGTGAACGAAGCAAATTGATCAACAGTTATGATAATAGTATCGTGTATACAGATCATATCTTAAGCAAAATTATTGGCGTATTAGCCCAAAATGATAAATATCAAACGGGTTTTTGGTACTTATCGGATCATGGAGAGTCAACAGGGGAAAATGGTTTGTATTTGCATGGTGCACCTTATGCATTAGCACCATCACAACAAACACATATTCCAATGATGATGTGGTTTTCTCCCGAATGGCAACGTTCACGCCCACAACAAGTGGCTTGTCTGATGCAACAGCGGCAAGCCAAACGAGGGCAGGACAACTTATTCCCAACTTTGCTGGGGTTGCTCGATGTTGAAAGTCAAACCATTCAACCTAAACTAAATATGTTGGCACAGTGTGCCAACCCATAAATTGTCAATAGAGTGCATCGCATGTCCAAGATCTTAATTATTGAAGATGACTTCATGATTGCAGAGTCCACCATCACCTTATTGAAATATCATGGTTTTGATGTTGAGTGGGTCAATAATGGTGTTGATGGTCTGACAGAATTATCTAAGCAAACTTTTGATATTGTGTTGCTTGATCTTGGCTTGCCGATGATGGATGGTATGCAGGTTCTCAAGCAGATTCGTCAACGTACCCAAATTCCTGTATTGATTATTTCAGCACGAGATCAGCTCGAAAACCGTGTTGATGGCCTAAATCAGGGTGCAGATGATTATTTGGTCAAACCTTATGAATTTGAGGAGTTATTTGCGCGTATTCAGGCGCTGCTACGCCGTGCAGGTGTGGGAATTAAAGCACCAAGTAATGACAAAGTCTTGCGTAATGGCGATTTGATGTTAGATATTGAACAGCATATTGCCAAATTCAAGGGACAAACCATTGAACTGTCCAACCGTGAATGGGCAATTTTGACTCCGTTGATGTCGCATCCCAATAAGATTTTTTCTAAGTCAAACTTGGAAGACAAGCTATATGATTTTGACAGTGAAGTGTCGAGTAATACGATTGAAGTATATATTCACCACTTGCGTGCCAAATTAGGTAAAGATTTTATCCGAACGATTCGTGGTTTAGGCTATCGTTTAGGGCATAACTGAGTTAGATAAGATGCAAAAACCTAAGTCATTAGGCTCAAAACTGGTTGTATTGACGTCACTCTTGAGTCTGGTGATGGCGTGTATTTTGATGTTTTCGACTTACCATATTGCCTTGAAAGAACTGACCCGCATCCTCGATACCCAAATGCAATTTTTGGCAACCCGAGCGACTACATTCAACTTAAAAAGTACCCATAGCAGTTTTAATCTTGATCATGAATATGAGCGTCAGGAACTGTTTATGGATATTTGGTCATATGATGATATTAATCAATTAAAAACCAATGATTTGCTTGTCCCTCGGGTAAATAAGGCAGGTTTTTATCAGCATGAAACAGACAATGGTACATGGTACACCTATGTGTTACCTACAGCCAAGTTTCAGATCCAAGTCAGCCAGCATGAGCGAACACGTCAGGTTTTGGCTTTAGAGCTAGCAGGAAGTATGGTATTGCCTTACATTTTGATTATGCCTTTTGCGCTGTTTATTATTTTTTGGATTATTCGAGGGAGTTTAAAACCATTAGATGATTTAAAAAATGAACTGGCTCAGCGTGATTCAAATGAGTTAAGTCATATTCAAGAAGCGCAATATCCTATTGAGTTGTTGCCTGCAGTGAATGAAATCAACTACTTATTTGATCGAATTTCTAAAACTCAGCAAGAGCAGAAGCAGTTTATAGCCGATGCTGCACATGAGTTGCGTACTCCAATTACAGCATTGAATTTACAAACTAAAATTCTCTTACGCGATTTTCCTGAAAATACAGCGCTCATCAATCTCAGTAAAGGTTTGGCTCGAATTCAACATTTAGTGAGTCAGTTGCTGGCCTTGGCGAAGCAGGATGCCTCGGTCAATAGCGTGGAAATGTCCAAAAAATTTCGTCTGAATGATGTAGCACTGAACTGCGTTGAACAGCTCATGAATTTAGCGATGGAGAAAGAAATTGACTTGGGATTTGAACGTAATGATCAGGTGATTCTACAAAGTTATGAACCGACTGTTCATTCGATTGTCTATAACTTAATTGATAATGCGATTAAATATACACCTGCAGAAGGTGTCATCAATATTTCGGTTTATGCTGATTCACAACAGCAAAAAGCCTATGTGTGTATTGAAGACAGTGGCCCAGGAATTCCTCAAGAGCAGTATGAACAGGTACTCAAGCGTTTTTATCGCGTCCATCACCATTTAGAAGTTGGAAGCGGTTTGGGCTTGTCGATTGTACAAAAGGCAATTCAACATGTGGGTGGTACACTGCGCTTCGACCGTAGTTTGGAGTTAGGGGGCTTACAAGTACTGGTGGAGTTGCCGACACATTTGGCTGCAAATGACTAATCTTCAGTTTTGAGATTGCTTAAGAAAATCAGAAAAACCTTCATACGTTTACCATCATTGCCTGTTTTTTCAACACCAACACGATTGAGCCAAGCAAAGCGATGTCCTACTTTGTGAAGTTGAAATAAAATATCTTGTCGGTCTTTCAATTCATGTTTGATCAATTGTTCAATGCTTGGGCGTTCCTGCTCATTAAAACGAAATGCTGTAGAAAATAATAAACAAAGCCAGTCACGCGCCTGACAGGTTTCTAAGTCTAAAGTTTGATGAGGGTCAGTTTCAAAATCGATAAATGAAATATTCTGCTGGCTATCGACTAAAATATTACGTGCAAATGCTTCACTTAAATAGCAATTTTTTGCATGGATTTTCTTTAGTGCATGAACTGCTGTTTCAAAAAGTTGTTTACGTTTGTTGAAATCTGGTTCACGTGCCAAAGCGTGGTCGAGTTGCATGAGTTGTTGGTCATGATTGGCAATATCTTGAATCAGTAAACCCGTATCAGATTCTGCTAGCACTTTTGGCACAGAAACCCCAATTTTTTCGAGCTGGCGAATACGTTGAGCTTCACATCGAATAGCATCTGAACCACCATAGTTAGGTACGGGTGCTAGAATTTGCATATTGAGGAGTTTAGAGAACCATTGTAATGGCAGATATAACCACCAAGGATGCCGTTTTGATGCTTTTTTAAGCCATACTTTTAAGCCATCAATTACATACGGCTGAATAGAGCGGCTTTGGTTAGAAACCGTATGTTCTAAAAAATCTTGATATTTGGGCATGCAAACAACGACACCTAATTTAGGCAGTAAACAAAACAAATCGGATTGAAAATGTATCTCAGTTTGCAAAATAAGTATAGGACTATCACCAAAATATTCGGAGGTAGTCCTGAATTTAGCATTCACATTGTTGAGGTAGTTTTTGAAATTTAAAACTTATTTTCTTCAGCATTTGCTGAAATTTTATGAATAGATAAGTCAGCACCGCGATATTCTTCTTCTTGGGTTAAGCGAATCCCCATGGTGACTTTGAGCAAGCCATAAACACAGAATCCACCTGTAAGAGCAATCACGATTGCTAGGAGTGTACCAATGATTTGTGCAACGAAAGACACACCACCTAAACCACCTAATGCTGTTTGCCCAAAAATACCCGCAGCAATGCCACCCAATGCACCACATACGCCGTGCATTGGCCATACGCCTAAAACATCATCGACCTTGAGTTTATTTTGGGTATATGTAAACAGTTTGACAAATACGATACCTGCAATACCACCAATCACTAAAGCGCCAATTGGGTGAACAATATCTGAGCCTGCGCAGATCGCGACTAAGCCTGCAAGTGGGCCATTGTGCAAGAAACCAGGGTCATCTTTGCCCATATAATTGGCTGTAATGGTGCCGCCCACCATTGCCATCAGTGAGTTGATGGCAACCAGTCCTGAGATTGCATCTAAACGCTGCGCACTCATCACGTTAAAGCCAAACCAGCCCACCATGAGAATCCATGAACCAAGCGCTAAGAATGGAATAGATGACGGTGGGTGAGCTGCCACAGCGCCATCTTTACGATAACGCCCATAGCGTGCACCTAGCAAAATGACCGCAGCAAATGCAATCCAACCGCCCATTGCATGGACAACGACTGAGCCTGCGAAGTCATGAAAGCTTGCACCAAAGGTTTGCTGTAACCAGTTTTGGAAACCGAAATTCCCATTCCAAATCAGTCCTTCAAAGAAAGGATAAACCAATCCGACCAGCAATAGGGTTGCGATGGCTTGAGTTCGCATTTTGGCACGCTCTGCGATACCGCCAGAAATAATTGCGGGGATAGCAGCAGCAAAAGTGAGCAGGAAGAAACAACGCATTAGGTTATAGCCATGTTGTTCAGCTAAAACACTGCCCGTATGGAAAAAGTGCTGACCATAAGCAATATAATAACCCACAAAAAAGTAAGCAATCGCAGAAATAGCAAAATCCGATAGAATTTTACTCAATGCATTGACCTGATTTTTATGTCGAACTGTACCCAGTTCTAAAAATGCAAAGCCAGCATGCATGGCTAGAACCAGAACTGCACCGAGCAATAAGAATAAAATATCGAAATTTTGCATTATGGTCGCTTAAAAATAGTGCTAATTTGGAAATATGCACAAGTATAGCGATGCTGATTGCACCAATATAGAAATCATTTGATGGAAATTTTAATCATGAAAATCTAAAAATACATAAGACTCGATATAAGGCATTTTATGCACTAAAACGGAAAAATGGCACAAAAATAGTGCTTAATGATTGGATGTGACCATGATCTTTATGGGTTCATGAAATGCATTTGGCAGGCATAATAAAGTTTTCAAGTTCATCGTATTTCTTTAAACAAGAGGTAAAAATGTCCAATTTGCAAGACCCTCGTGTATTTTTAGCTTTGGAGCGCACCTTACTGGCATGGAATAGGAGCAGTTTGGGGTTAATTGCATTTGGTTTTTTATTGGAGCGTTCAAGTTTGCTGATACATGTGCTTGAACCGACCCAAAACTCGCCTAAAGTTGCATTAAGCAAATGGTTTTCTGTATTGATTGTCCTCTTGGCAGTCGTGATCAGCCTTTTTTCAATACGCCAATATAAAGTTGCGTTGAAGTCGTTAAACCCTTCGGAAATGATTGTTGGTTATCGAACAGATTTACCCGTAATGCTAGGCTTGATTAACATCTTATGTGCAGCGATGCTCTTTGTGATTTTTTTCGTATAGCGATGGCTAAGTAAACTGAATTGTACTTTGACTGTTGATGTGTTTACGCATTCAAAAACTTTCTTAAAACAATGTAAAAGTATCGGAATTGGATGTTTGAAGTATTTATAAAGAGATAATAGCAATGAGTCACATTACTGCGGTGCTTTGTTAATCTTGCTATAGTGTTGCTTTTGCAAGTGTGATTGGCGATGACTTTTGATCTCAAACTAACGGTACAGAAAAAGACTGAACTTTCCCCACAGCAGAAAAAGCTCAATCGCCTGATTGATAAAATTGAACAGCAAAAAATCAGTCTGGCTGCATGGCAAAATGCACAGGATGAGATTCAGCAGTACACCCGTCAAAAACTTTTCCCTATTTATGCAGAATTGCATACGGTGTTGTTTCAGCAAATGCAGCAACTTTGGACAATGCTGAATAGCCATGAATTTTCCAAAGCCGATATGCAGCAATTGGATGAGAAAATTGCCAGTCTTGGGAAAATCTTGAAACGTTCCAAAGCACTGTCTAGTGAGCAACACACTCAAGTGACCCAAATCAATACCTTTTATCAGCAAGTTGCAGCGCAATCGAATGCTAAAAAAAGCAAAAAGTCGCAGAATATCCGTCTAGAAAATCAGGAAACTTCTCAGGAAGATGAGTTTGATATAGAGCAGGACTTTGAACAATATGCTGCCGAGCAGCAACAAGCCCGTGAACAAGCCAAGCAGCAACGGCTGCAACAAAAATGCGAGCAAGCCGAGCAAATGGCAGCACAATCACTTAAAACCGTATATTTAAAAATCGCTGCAATGATTCACCCTGACCGTGAGCAAGACGAAAGCAAGAAAGCCGAAAAAACGATGTTGTTTCAACAGGCGAGTCAGGCGTATGAACAGCAGGATTTGTTTTATTTATTCAAACTTCAATTACAGCTTGAACATAAAAAAGGTGCAGGGGCTAAAGAGTTATCTGCGGAACAAGTAAAATTTTATAAACTGGCTTTGGATGCGCAAAGTCAGCAGCTTGAAAGTCAAATTGATGAGATTTTAGATTCTTTTCAGTTGGCGAAGAAGGTGAAAGCGGAGCATGTGCATATTAGTGATGTGTATAAAACTATAGATGCAGATTGTGCTGAGTTAAAGCAGCAATTGAAGTGGGAAAAAGAGCGTTTAAAGCATATGAAAAAGGTGCGTGGGGTAGAGATGTTATTGGAGCATGGGGTGCTTTGATTGTAGTATTAGACCCTCTCAAATAGAGGGTCTATGGGTTAAGCCGATTGTTGAAGTTCTATTTTTTCAATTTCTTCTAGCGCACTTCTCCATTTAGAATCCTTTTCCATATGTCCACGTAGAATTGCAGAAAATGGGTAGTGTGATTTTAAACGGTGACGAATTTTTCTAGCTTCGACTATTTTTTCTTCATCAAGCCAATTATCTAGATTTTTGAAGAATTCGCGTCTTAGATCTAGAAAATCACTGTGAACTTCAATTATTTTTTCTCTTAGATCTTCTTTGCTGACTTCTTGAATACCACTATTTGCATTATTAAAACATCTAGTAATGAGTTCTTTAGAAGTTTCAGCTTGAGTGTGATAGGTGTTTCCGTTAGGACAAGCATTCATTACTTCAATATCTTCATCAGGCATTCGGTAATAAACCTTAATCCATTCTTCAACTAGATGATCTCTATTACAACAATCGAGCATATCATCATAGTATTTATTTTTAATGGAATTACACCGTGAACAAGCGTAATAGAGATTGTTCCAATCAAGCTTTAGTTGTTCATCATCCAAATGTGGAATGAAATGTTCAACATTAAGGTTTGGAAAATGCTTCTGTTCACAGATATAGCATTTACCATGGAAATCTTTCTTTAATTGCTTAACAACCACAGGATCTTTATAGTCCTTTGTAGTCCAATCCGTTGGTCTAGCAGATTTGGATACTTTAAACATCTAAATCCTCCAACTGATCGTTGTCTGCTAGTAGATTGATGGCTTGTAAATATAAATTTTTCAAACTTTTATCTAATAGGTCATTTTTTTCTAGTTCGACTAAGTTTTTGACTATTGATCTTATTTTCACATAATTGTTTGGGCTGTCAGTTAATAGGTTTTTTAATATTTCGATTAAATTCTTCGTGTCCGAACTAATAGGATTGACATGAAATAATCCCTTAATAACTGATTCATAAGAATAACGACTTAAATCTTCTTCAAAGAATTCTCCACTAGAAATATCGTAAACTACAGTGTCATTATCAGTAGATGTAATTACAAAGGGTGAGTGGGTACTTACAATAAATTGGACTTTAGGAAATGCTTTTATCAGAAAAGGTAAAACTTTCTTTTGTAGAGATATATGAAGATGAACGTCTATTTCGTCAATAATAGCTATACCACATAATTCTTCAGGTGAAATATTTTGAAATTGTGCGCGTACCAGTAGGTTTGCATAGATATTAAAAACAGCCTTGAAACCTGAAGAAAGCGAATCAAAAGTGAAAGATATGTTTTTATCTTTTTGGATAATTAAAACTTCATCTCCATTTTTTGTAAACGAAAGCTCTATAGTTGGATTCTCTAAAATTGATTGGAGATCATTTTCAACTTTTAAAAACCACCTTTCTATTTCGTTTGTATCGAATATACGTGCGCCAAAAGGTTTTGATGGATAATTTTGTAGTGTTCTAAATTGTATTAAGGTATTAAAAGCCATTTTTTGATCAATTAAAAAAGCTTCCAATGCTTGTTCAACATCTTTTTTTTGTTGGTTTTCTTTAAAAGTTTCAAAACTTTGAAATACTTTTAAGGTAAATTGATCAGATTTAACTCTAGATGATTCGAAGTGATATATATTTTTTGAATGATCATAAGGGAGTATTTCCAACTCTTTACTTGTTTCTAAATAAGTTTGCGTTAATTTAATCAAAGAGTTGCGGAAATTATCAATATGGTGTGGATGGTTGTAGTAGTAATATTCTTCTAAATTAGAATTTGGGTTTTCGATAATTAAATGTTCATATTGAGTTTGATGGTCTGTTTTAAGGAAATAAGCTCTCTTTTTTCTATCAAAAAGTACATGTTTTTGGTTAATTAATTTTGTAATACTTATTAGTTGTGATTTGTAACTATTTTCAGATGTATACGAATTTCTAAATTTATTTATTTCCTTAATTTCTTGAGTCTTTAAACCTAGTGAAACAGGATAATTATTAATTCCTTTTTTTAGTAATTCAGATATTTGTTCCCGTAAAATATTTCGAGTGTATAATTCGGTATCCTTATTATTTTCTAATTCTTTTACTAATGTATTAAGAAATCTTGTTTTACCTGCGCCATTCTTACCGGTAATTACTAAATGTCTTCCGTTAATTGGTATTGTTTTGCTATGAAAAGAAATAGTATCTATGAAATTCATAAAAAATTAATAAAGGGCTGAATAATCAGCCCTTTATACACAAATTAGATCAAACTAACAACACCTTAAAGCGCAGCAATCTGCTCCATATTCGCTTTAATCTTCACTAACTGGTCTGCAAACTCAGCCAATTTCGCTTTTTCACCTTCAACCACAGCCGCAGGTGCTTTCGCTACAAAACCTTCATTGCTCAGTTTAGTCGCAATTTGGTCATGCTGCTTTTGTACTTTGTCTAAGTCTTTTTGTAGGCGACCAAGTTCCGCTTTCGGGTCAATTAAACCTTTCATTGGAACGAATACAGATACGTGACCTACAACAGAAGAAGAAGACAATGGTGGTTGTTCAGCATTAGCCAAGAAGGTAATGCTTTCCACTTTCGCTAAAGCCTTAAACAACGCTTCAATACGTGTGATCTGTGCTTTTTCCGCTTCAGTGGTGTTTTGAAGCAATACTGGCAATAAACGTGCATTACCTAAGCCCATTTCACCACGAATGTTACGTACCGCACCAATCAAACCTTGCAGCCATTGCATATCGGCTTCAGCTTGTTCGTTTACACGCTCAGGGTTCGCCACAGGGTACTGCGCCAGCATAATGGTTTCGCCAGCAATACCAAGTTTTGGTGCAAGCGTCTGCCAAATTTCTTCAGTCAAATACGGCATGAGCGGATGTGCAAGACGTAAAGATGCTTCCATCACAGCAAGCAATACGCGACGAACTTCTGCTTTACGCTCTTCAGAAACTTCAGCATCGTTCAGAACTGGTTTGGTTAACTCGACATACCAGTCGCAGTATTCATTCCAAATAAATTCGTAAATGGCTTGAGCAGCCAAGTCTAAACGATAGGTCGCAAATGCTTGTTGAACCGCAGCTTCAGCTTTTTGTAAACGGCTGATGATCCATTGTTCAGGCAATTCCCACAAATCAGGACGCGCTTCGGCACCAATCGTTTGACCTTCAACATTCATCATCACGAAACGGGTTGCGTTCCAGATTTTGTTGGCAAAGTTACGGTAGCCTTCAACACGCTTCATGTCGAACTTGATGTCACGACCTGTATTGGCAAGTGCGCAGAATGTGAAACGCACCGCGTCTGTACCGTAAGCTTGAATGCCTTCTGGAAACTCTTTACGAGTTGATTTTTCAATCTTCGCCGCTTGTTTCGGGTTCATCAAACCTGTAGTACGTTTTTGAACCAAGGTTTCAAGGTCTACACCGTCAATTAAATCTAATGGGTCAAGTACGTTACCCTTAGATTTAGACATCTTCTGACCTTCGCCATCACGGACTAAACCATGCACATACACAGTTTTAAACGGAACTTGTGGCGTACCGTCTTCATTTTTCATGAAGTGCATGGTCATCATGATCATGCGCGCGACCCAGAAGAAGATGATGTCAAAACCAGTGACTAATACATCTGTCGGGTGGAAAGTATTCAGGAAATAGTTTTCCGCATCTTTTTTGGCATCACCTGTCCAATCTAAAGTCGAGAATGTCCACAGTGCAGAAGAGAACCATGTATCCAATACATCTTCGTCTTGGCTGAGTGCAACATCGGCAGGGATGTTGTTTTTCGCACGGACTTCAGCTTCGTTACGACCGACAAAGACATTACCTTCAGCATCGTACCAAGCGGGAATACGGTGACCCCACCAAAGCTGACGTGAAATACACCAGTCTTGAATGTTGTTCATCCACGCCATATACATGTTGCTGTATTGCTCTGGCACAAACTTGATGCGACCATCTTTCACCGCTTCAATTGCAGGCTCAGCCAATGGTGCAATTTTTACATACCATTGGTCGGTCAATAATGGCTCAACGATCACACCTGAACGGTCACCGCGTGGTGGTTTCAAGGTGTACGGTTGAATTTGATCTAACCAGCCTTCCGCTTCTGCCTGTTCAACCAATTTCTTACGTGCAGCAAAACGCTCTAAACCAACATAGTCAGCAGGGGCTGCGATGGTTTTAGAAATTTGCTCGCCTGCTTTGGCAATGTATTCAAATTCAGCCAAGACTTCCGCATTTTTGTTGAAGATATTGATGATTGGCAATTCGCAGCGTTTGCCCACTTCATAGTCATTGAAGTCGTGTGCAGGGGTGATTTTTACACAGCCTGTCCCGAATTCTTTGTCGACATATTCATCTTTAACGATAGGAACGGCACGACCTGTAATCGGCAGAATAATGTTCTGACCCACAAGGTGCGTATAGCGTTCATCATCCAGTGCAACTGCAACTGCTGTATCACCGAGCAATGTTTCAGGACGTGTGGTTGCGACAACGATGTGATCTTTACCATCGTGCGTGCGTAGATTTTTATCTTCAAAGAAATATTTGAAATGCCACAATGAACCTGCTTCTTCTTTATCTGACTCAACTTCTAAGTCAGAAAGCGCAGTTTGCAGTTTCGGATCCCAGTTTACGAGGCGTTTACCACGGTAAATCAAGCCGTCTTCATGCAGTTTAACGAACACTTCTTTGACTGCATTGGATAAACCTTCATCCATAGTGAAGCGTTCACGTGACCAGTCTACAGAAGAACCTAAGCGACGGATTTGACGAGTAATATTCCCGCCAGACTGTTCTTTCCATTCCCAAACTTTCTCGATGAACTGTTCACGACCCAAGTCATGACGGCTGATATTTTGCGCCGCAAGTTGGCGTTCAACCACCATTTGGGTTGCGATACCCGCATGGTCAGTCCCAGGTTGCCACAAGGTATTTTTACCTGACATACGGTTGTAGCGGGTCAAGGCATCCATAATGGCATTGTTAAAACCATGCCCCATGTGCAAGCTACCAGTGACATTTGGCGGCGGAATCATGATACAGAATGACTCACCTTGCTGAGATGGCTTAAAGTAGCCTTTCTCTTCCCAAGTTTGGTACCATTTTTTCTCGATCTCGGTAGGATCGTAAGTTGTAGCAATATTCTGAGCGGAATTCGCAGTTGCGTCAGTCATAGTTAACAGATCAAAAGTGCAAAAAAAATTGGTTTCATTGTAGCAAAAAAATCCACAAGATTAAGCTACAAAGCGTCGGCAATCTGCGGCATATCATGCGACAATGTTCAGTTAAGCGATAAATTGGATGTTCGAAGCAGGATTTTCTATGGGGTATGTGGTCAGTTTGCAGGTCAACCCGCAAAGTTATGCAGAGTTTTTGACATTACAACAGCAGTTCAATGCTGCCACCAAACATAAACTGGCACATGAGTTGGGGCAGCTTCTTGCCGATGTTGCCGTACAAATTATTCAGCAGGTATTTGTTGATTTGCTGATGCAGCAAAAGCAGCGTGTACAGCGTCCAGAAGGACATAAGATTGCCCAAGAGTCTGAAAAAGTGGTGCAGCATGTGCTCGATGCCTTGAAAAAATATTTACCGTGGTCGGTGGCGCTGCTTAGTAATGCGCGTTTGGCGGGCATTGTTAATTATTTTGCGAAATGTATTGTTGTGGAACAGGATCAGGTGTTTTTACGCTATCCTGTAACCGATGCGCTGGTTGAGCAAACTTTAACATTCATTCAAAAGATTCAGGCAGGTGATGCCAGTCAGATCAGTCCTGCTTTTCATGCACTGACTGAAATTATTGACCAAGGGGTGACACATCTGATTCGTATTCCCAAAGAAATGCTTGATTTTAATTTTGTAATCGATAAAACCTTAAATGGTGTGATTCAAATGACCACGCACATGGGTTATAAGCGCCTACATGGTTTGGGGGATGAGGTCGATTTACATGTTGCACCCTATTATATCGATCATTTTTTGAAATTTTTGATTCGTGATACACATTAAACGACAGGTACATGATGAAAGCACAAAATCTGCAAGATCAAGTGGTTTGGGTTACAGGGGCATCTTCTGGCATTGGGCAGGCTTTGGCGATTGCTTTTGCTGAATTAGGTGCGCAACTGGTTTTGTCTGCGCGCCGTGACAGTGAGTTGCAACGCGTCAAAGCATTATTACCGAATCAGGATAAGCATTTATGTGTGCCGCTAGATATTACCAATGCGCTGCAAATTGAGCAGGCTTTACAGCAGGTTTTGGCAGAAAAGGGCAGAATCGACTGGCTGATCAATAATGCAGGTTTGAGTCAGCGTGCATTAATTCAGGACACCTCAATGGAAACTGAACGAAAAATCATGGAAGTGGATTATTTTGCCCATGTGGCTATGACCAAAGCCGTTTTACCGACTTTACTGAAACAGAAGTCTGGTCATGTGGTGTTTATTTCCAGTGTGGCGGGGCTGATCGGAACGCAATATCGTGCGACGTATTCAGCAGCCAAAGCCGCGATTCATATGTGGGCAAACAGTTTACGTGCGGAAGTCGCTGCACAGGGGATTGATGTATCTGTAGTGTTTCCTGGTTTTGTCAAAACCAATGTGTCACTCAATGCTTTGACAGGTAACGGTGAAGCACAAGGTTTTCAAGATGAAGCCATTGAGCAGGGTTTGGATGCCGATGAATTTGCTCAGCAGACTGTAAAAGCATTACTGCAAAAGCAAGAATATATTGTGATTGGTGGGCGTAAGGAAAAACTGGGTGTAATGTTATCGCGTCTAGCACCGAGCATTTTGTATAAACAGATTCGTAAAGCGCAAGTGAAATAAGTGAAAATGTAAGAAAGCCCACGTTAACGTGGGCTTTCTTATGAGGAGAATTATTTTTTCTGATGACGTTCGGCACTTGAAGCAGGGTACTTTACTTCATCTGAAGTGTTGGCTTTTACCCCACCACCAAGTGTTTTATAAAGTTCAATCTGGTTGTTCAGATTGGTTTGTTCAAGTGTCAGTAGACCTTGTGCCGCAGCGTAGTTTGAACGCTGTGCATCTAGTACCGTCAAGTAGTTATCAATTCCTGCACGGAAGCGAGCCGTTGAAAGTTGATAGTTCTTGTTGGTGGCTTGAACCAAGCTGCGCTGTGCTGCCAAACGTTCATTGATATGCGCACGGGTTGCCAAAACGTCATTCACTTCACGGAATGCCGTTTGAATGGCTTTTTCATAAGCCGTCAAATATAGCTCTTGATCGACTTTTGAAATTTTGACATTGGTTTTGCGTGTACCCCAGTCAAAGATTGGCAGATCAAGCGTTGGTGCAAATTGCCAAACGGTTGAGCCTGACTTAAACAAATCGCTTAACTGATAACTCGCAAAACCTGCATTTGCAGTCAGGCTAATAGTTGGGAACATTGCTGCTTTTGCTGCACCGATGTTTGCACCTGCTGAGCTAAGTTGGTATTCAGCAGAGATAATATCAGGACGGTTGTTCAGCAAATCACTTGGTAAGCCTGCTGCCAATACTTTCTGTGAGGTAATTTGTTTCACAGTATCGGTTGGCAATAACTCATTCGGAACAATTTTACCAACCAAGACATCGAGCAAGTTTTTGGCTTGTTCAAGTTGGGTCTGATAATTTCCAACATCACTACGTGCGGTTTCAACAGAAATCTGTGATTGACGAAGTGGCACTTCGCTGTCAATACCGACATCGAAGCGTTTTTTGTTGAGATTATATGATTCTTGCTGTGCTTTTAGGGTTTGCTGAGCCAGTTTGAGATTGGCATTGGCATAAGAGTAGCTGACCCATGCCTCAGCGACTTGGCTGATTAGACTAATTTGGGTCGAGTCTTTGGCTGCGCGAGTCGACAGGTAAGTGTCAAGTGCTGCATCTTTTAAGCTACGGACACGTCCCCAAAAATCAAGTTCATAAGAGGTAACACCTAAACCTACTTGATAAGTAGAAACAGTTTTTAAACTAGAGCTGAGTGTTTTGCCGCGAGCATAGTCAACATTTGTACCGACTGTCGGGAGTTGATTGAGTTCTGTAACACGATATTGCAACTGCGCTTTTTGAATATTCAATGCCGCAGTACGTAAATCACGGTTGTTTTCCAGACTCATCTCAATCACTTTTAACAGGCGAGGATCTGAGAAGTAATCTTTGTAGCCTTGCTCAGCAACAGAAGTGCCTGTTGCTGCTTGCGATGCAAACTGATTTGGAATATCAGGTTTTGCGACAGGCTCAGGTCCGCGCATGCTTTGGCAGGCTGCCAAAGCAAGTGCAAGTGTGGAGACGGCAATGCTACGACCTGTAAGAGACCATATATTTTGCATCACGATTTATGCTCCTGAATGTGTGTATTCTTTGGTTTGTATTTAAAGATACTACGAATCCAAACGAAGAATACAGGAATAAAGAAAATACCCAATAGTGTTGAGCTAAGAACACCACCAATAACACCATAACCCACTGAGTGCTGACTACCTGCGCCTGCACCTGTTGAAATGGCAAGTGGCAATACACCAAAACCAAATGCCAATGTGGTCATGACAATTGGACGTAGACGTAGTTTTGAAGCATGCATGGTTGCTTCAAACAGATCTTCGCCTTTTTCTTGTAGCTCTTTGGCAAATTCAACAATCAAGATCGCATTCTTCGCAGAAAGACCAATTACAGCAACAATCGCGACTTGGAAGTAAATGTTATTGGACAAGTTTGGATTTCCAAGCAACTTCATACCAAGGAATGTTAATAAAACCGCACCAATCAAGCCTAGTGGAACAACAAGCAGGACTGAGAATGGAATTGACCAGCTCTCATAAAGTGCTGCCAAAATGAAGAATACAAGTAACAATGATAGTGCATACAATACGAATGTTTGACTACCCGAATCTTGTTCTTCTAATGATAAACCAGTCCACTCATAGTCATAGCCTGTGAAGCCCATAGATGGCAGCTTTTGCATGATTTCCTGCATGGCTTGCATTGCTTCACCTGAACTCACACCTGCGGCAGGTGAACCTTGGATGTTCATTGATGAAACACCGTTATAGCGTTCAAGACGAGGTGAGCCATACGTCCAGTGACCTGTTGCAAAACTTGAGAACGGTACCATCTGCCCACTAGAATTTCGCACATACCATTTGTTTAGATCTTCAGGCATCATGCGCGAATCAGGTTGACCTTGTAAATAAACTTTTTTGATACGACCACGGTCAATAAAGTCATTTACATAGCTACTACCCCAAGCCACACTCATCGTATCATTGATATCGCTTACCGTTACACCTTGAGCCGTTGCTTTGGCTTGATCGATTTCGATCTTGTACTGAGGTGTGTCCTGCATACCATTTGGACGTACCGCCATCAGACGTTTGTCTTGTGCAGCCAATCCTAATATTGCATTGCGGGCAGCCATGAGTTTTTCATGCCCTTGACCATTGGTGTCTTTTAACATGAAGTCGAAGCCTGAGCTGACTCCTAGTTCTGGCATCGCAGGTAACTGTAATGGGTAAATCATCGATGCATCTTTGATCATGCCATTCAGTGCCATTGAACGACCAATTAAACTACCAATCTGTGTTTCTGGTGTTTTACGTAGACTCCAGTCTTTGAGTTTAACAAAGGTTAGACCTTGGTTTTGTCCCTGACCTGTGAAGGAGAAACCTGCCACACTAAATACCGACTTCACACTGTCTTTTTCTTGCGTTAAGAGGTGCTGTGTAATGGTATCAAGAGTATTGGTTGTTCTTTCTAGGGTTGCATTATTTGGCAACTGAACTAAGGTCATAATCACGCCCTGATCTTCATCAGGAAGGAATGATGTTGGTAATGCTTTAAACAAGAACCCAAAAATACCAATAATAATGGCATAGAAAATTCCAGAGAGAATTTTGCTATGCGTCATATGGCTTACGCCATTCTGATAGCGTTGCGATAACTTTTCAAAGCCATTGTTAAAGCCACGGAAGAAGCGCGCAATAATATTATTGCTTTCCGGTCTATTTGGATCGTGTTGTTTGAGAATGGTTGCACAGAGGGCAGGTGTAAAGGTTAATGCAATGACTAAAGATAAAATCATGGCAGAGACGAGTGTCAGTGAGAACTGACGATAAATTACACCTGTAGTTCCGCTAAAGAATGCCATTGGGAAGAATACAGCGGTCAAAACACTGGTAATACCAATCAGTGCCCCTGTAATTTGTCCCATCGACTTTTCGGTTGCCGTGACAGGATCCAGATGTTCTTCCTGCATGACCCGTTCGACGTTTTCCACGACAACAATTGCATCATCTACCAATAGACCAATCGCCAGTACCATGGCAAACATAGATAAGGTATTAATTGAGAAACCAAACAGGTTAATAATTGCAAACGTACCCAGTACAACCACTGGAACTGCTAAAGTTGGAATAATGGTTGCTCGCCAGTTCTGCAAGAACAAGAACATGACGATAAATACTAAAACAATCGCTTCAACAAGGGTGTGAACCACGTTTTCAATCGAAAGTTTTACGAATGGTGTTGTGTCGTAAGCAATATCATCTTTTAAACCAGCAGGGTAGTTTAGACGTAATTTTACGAGTGCTGCTTCAACATTTTTTGCAGTGTCTAAGGCATTTGCACCCGTTGCTAAACGAATTGCAATACCTCCCGCTGGTTTACCGTTGAATTTCGATTCAAACTGATAATTTTCAGCCCCCAATTCAACACGTGCAACATCCTTGAGGAGAACTTTTGCACCTGTAGAAGTTGTTTTGACAATGATATTTTCAAACTGCTCAGGAGTTTGTAGCATACCTTGTGTGTTGACGGTCGCATTGATTACTTGACCTTTAACTGCAGGAGCACCACCGATCTGACCGACAGAAATCTGTGAGTTCTGAGCCGTAATTGCAGAGCTAACATCACTTGGTGTCAATTGGTAGTTGGTCAGTTTCGCAGGGTCGAGCCAAATACGCATTGCATATTGACCACCAAATACTTGAACTTCACCAACTCCTTGGACACGACTCAAAGTGTCTTTAATATTTGAGTTGACATAATCTTTAATGTAAGCGTCAGACAAGCTGTTATCGGGTGAGTAAAATGCAACAACTTGCAAGAAACTTGCACCCGATTTTTTGATGGTAATCCCTTGACGTTGTACAGCTTCAGGTAAAGATGCGGTTGCGGTCTGCAACTTATTTTGTACCTGTACTTGCGCGATGTTTGCGTCAACACCTTGCTTAAAGTTTACATCAATGGAAACAGAACCATTGGACATACTCTGAGAGCTGATATAGCGGAGGCCATCTAGTCCATTAAGTTGCTGTTCAATCACCTGTGTGACTGTATTTTCAATGGTTTCAGCCGAAGCACCTGTATAAGTTGCAGAGATACTAATCTTAGGTGGTGCAATGGTTGGATATTGTGCAATAGGCATTTGCGTCAAGGAAATGATCCCTGCCAGCATAATCACCAATGCAATCACCCATGCAAAGATTGGGCGATGAATAAAAAAGCGAGCCATTCAATCTACCCCTTAAGCATGTGCTTGCTGTTTAGATGAGCTTTGGGCTTGTGAAGCAGCATTTGCTGATTTTGCAGCAGGATTGTTTGGTGTTGTTGCGGGAGCAGCTACAGGTTTATACGGTGTTGTTTTGACCTGCTGACCTTCTTTGATTTTTGCAACCCCATCAACCACGACTTTATCACCTGATTTTAAACCACCAGTGACAATCCAATTTTGACCTTGAGTACTTGAGGTTTCAATCGTACGTGTTTCTACAACGCCTTTGGCATTTACAACAAATACAGATGCTTGACCTGTCGGAGTACGCGTCACTGCAATTTGTGGCACAAGGTAGGCATTAGGTACAATACCTTCAACAATTTGTGCAGTTGCATACATACCAGGGAGTAATAAATGATCTGGGTTTGAGAACACAGCACGAATGATGATGCTACCAGTACCACTATCAACACTTGCATCAGCAAATGCGAGATTACCTTCATTGGCATAGGTACTGCCATCTTCGAGTTTGAGTTTGACTTTGGCGTTGTTGCTATTAGCTAAGCTGCCTTTTTTCAACTCTTGACGTAGACGCAATAAGTCACTACTTGATTGAGTAATATCGACATAGATTGGATCTAAGCGTTGAATTTTAACCAAAGCATCACTCTGTCCTGCGGTGACAAGTGCACCCGCAGTGAACGATGAATGGTCAGTTTGACCTGAAATCGGTGCGCGAATGGTTGAATACCCAAGATTGATTTGAGCCGTATCTAATGCTGCACGTGCTGCTTCGACTTGAGCTTTGGCAACTTTAACTTCACCCACAAGGTCATCATAATCCTGTTTAGCAACCGCATTAATGCCAACCAATTGGTTATAACGATTCATCTTGATGGTTAAGCTATTCAAGTTTGCTTCTTGTTGAAGCAAAGATGCTTTGGAGTTTTCTACACTGGCACGGTTAGCACGAGAGTCAATTTGGTAAAGGGGTTGCCCAGCTTTGACATAACTGCCTTCAGCAAATAAGCGTTTTAAAATTACCCCACCTGTCTGAGGGCGAACCTCTGAAACCTCATAAGGCGATGTTCGCCCTGCGAGTTCAACGGTTTTCTCTACATTTTGCGGTTGAGCAACAACCACACCAACTTCAACCATTGGTGCTTGTTGGGAAGCAGCAGCTTGCTGCGCATCCTTTTTGTCATTGCTACAACCAACAAGTGCAATACTTGTTGCTAATGCGCAAGCAGTAAGGGTAGGAACCCAAAGCTTAGCTGACATCATTCTTCCACCTCTTTTAGATTTTTTTCTAAAAATGAAATTGCTTTTTACATTGATGAATTCGTGTGAATCCAAGCCAAATCAGAGCGACCCATACAAAACCGATGCCCCAACCTGCCAATACATCTGTTGGATAATGTACGCCTAAATATACTCTGGAAATTCCCATAGATATGAACCAGATGAAAGACATCAGGCAGATGCTACGAGAATATTGTTGATAAAGCAAAATTGCAAGACTGGCTAGGGTTGCTGCATAAACACTATGAGCACTCGGAAAAGATGCACCATAGCTATTGACCATATGATAGAACACGGCAGGGCGTGGACGATCAATGTACCATTTAAGAAGCCAACCTAAAACGATACTGCCACTGACTGCCAAAATGATCATAAAGGTTGTTGCATACTGTCGAAGACGTAACCAATAAACACACCAAAGTGTCGTAAAAATTAATACAAAAGGCATGCCGCCTAAGTAAGACAAGCTTTTTGCAATAGGATTCAACCACTCAATTCGATGCACACTCAAAACGTTGACAATCTGATGATCTAAGATTTGAGTGTGCATAAAATTCAGTGCACTGACACTGAAAATAAAAAAAACACAGCCAATACAAAGCATTAGATACGGCATGCAGAAACCTAGCAATTTGGATTACCAAACATTGGTATTTTTAGGAAGTAAAGTGTACTTTCCAGTACACTTTTTTTCAAGCCTGAAAATTTATAGTAATTTTATTTCAAGTTTTTTTTAACACTAAGCAAACAAACATAACAAAAAAGCATGACTGAGTCTCTTTGAAAAATCTAAACAATCAACGTTCATTTTTGTTTGAAGTGCTGTTTTCAGCCAAATTTTTCGGTGGCCAGAAGAAATCGATCGGTCGGGTCACAAAATGAGTCATGACTAACTTGGCAAGTGGTTTCCATTGTTCAAAACGAACTTGGCGGGCGCGTAGAGCGACAATAATCGTGAGTGAAAAGCTGACAAATAAGTTGGTGAGTCCAATCAAAAGCACCCCAAAACTTGAAATTAAGATCAAACCTAAATCAGGTGATTCATTAATTGACATTAAGCCTTGAACTAGATTGGCAGAAGCAAATGCAATATGTCGAATGTCTAAGGGTAAACCTAAAATAAAACCTATAGTTCCCATACTTCCGAGCATAAATCCAAACAGAAAGTTCCCTGAAAGTGCACCTAAATTACGTTCAATATAATCGGCAAATTTAAGTTGACGTTTTTCACCTAACCAGCGTTTTAAGCCATGGTGTGCTTTAAGTCGAGGGCCAAGTTTGCGATAGATCGCCATATTGTCAAAATAGCCTGCAATTAAACCCGATAAAAACAAGCAGACGCCTGCAATAGCAGCATGCGGAATAGCTAAAGAGGTAAAGGGGTCTAGACTGTGTAATAGCTCGGCTGCTTTGGCATGTTTCAGTAAAGGCTCATGTAACACATTTTGCCAAAATAGGGTAATCACTGCCGCAGTGGGAATCGCAATAGAGATATTGCCTAAAATTGCAATAAATTGAGTGCGGATAATATTGACAATTAACTCCGCCAATTCCGCTAACTGTGCGGTACGAGAGCCTTTGCGGTGTTGTACGGTTGCAGCAAGTGCAGCAGCGGTCATAGCAGGTTGTTTTGTAGCAACAGTAAAATGCAGGATATGAATAAAGACGAAACCAAAAGCATAATTGAGGCTATAGCTCAGTGCATGACTAAAGGGTGCAAGACTGAGGCGTGCTAGTAAGACTTTCAGAGTCGCCATGAGTGCGATGATACAGCCTGCGCCAGCTGCGGCACGGTACATAGCAAAAAAGCCTTTTTTGTCACTGCTTACATAATGTTCACCTGTTTTGCTTGCATTTTCAGTTACTTGGAAAGCAAGCAATTCGCTGTTTGCTGAAAGCAAAGCTCCCACACTCTTTTCATTATG
This sequence comes from Acinetobacter brisouii, assembly GCF_008993995.1. Classification (GTDB taxonomy): domain Bacteria; phylum Pseudomonadota; class Gammaproteobacteria; order Pseudomonadales; family Moraxellaceae; genus Acinetobacter; species Acinetobacter brisouii_A. Next base: position 16,881 of record NZ_BKNN01000017.1, on the reverse strand, counting down.
ATTTGCTGTGACTAAATTGGAAATTAGTTCACGGATCGCATCGGCACGGTTATGTCCTGTGTCTTGTAGTAATTTTAAAAGTAATTCAAGACGTTCTAGACTTTGCTCAAGTACAGTCAATAAATAGGTCAGATTTAGACTCACGCCGATACGTTTTGTTGCTTTACGGATATTGGCGACAATGGTTTTACATTGTTCGATCATCACAAATGCTGGTGCTGCATCGGGTGGACTATAGACACTGACCTGATTGGCATGCAGTAAAACTGCATTAAACTTGTCAATAAAACCGACAATTTCTCGGTTTTGGGCAATAAAAGGAGACTCATACTCAGTCAGTTTGGGTTCTGCATAAATCAGTTCAGGAAATAAACCAATCCCACTAATCCGATAGCTCAACACATTAATTGCTTTAATGAGATCTAGCTTTAAATTTTTTTTCTGTGTTTGATGTTGTTGATTACCATTAAAAAGTTGAAAAAATCTTCGCCATTGCTGAATTTCAATTTGCTCTAACCAATAGCGGTCAGTAGGAAGATGAAAGACTTTTTCTAATAAGTTCTGTAATTGGGTCTGATCATTCAGAGGGGGTAAAATGTGTGAAACAAAGCGTTGCCCAAGCTGATTCCAAAAACCATCTAAAGATAAAATACCACTATCGGCGTATAACTTAGTTTGATGATATTGTGTCATCAGGCGCAATAAATATTGTTGTAGCGCAATAATACTTTGTGGTGTTTGTAGCAAGGCTTGAATTAGACAATCAAACTTACTGCGTGCTTCGATGGGATCATGTGGTTGATCGGGACGTAAATAATCAACTAAATCAATCAGCGTTTGTTCATGTACAGCAGTTTGCGGAGACTCAAACTGCTGCTGTAGAGAAATAAGAATTTGGCTAATGGCTTGTTGGGTCATCTCAACATAATCTATTATTGAATGCGATCCAGCGCCATATTTGCCAAGTTAAGTAATGCCTGACGGGCAACACTCTCTGGTAAAATGGCTAAAGCATCAATCGCAAGTTGGGTTTCTTGCTGCGCACGTAAGCGACAGTAATCTAAAGCCCCAGAATTCTGCACAATACGAATCACATGCTCTAAATCAGCCAAACCACCTGTGGCGATACTTTTACGAATAATTTCATGTTCTTCGCCTGAGGTTCGGCTTAATGCTGAGATTAATGGCAAAGTTGGCTTACCTTCCATTAAATCATCGCCGATATTTTTACCTAATGTTTCAGCATCGGACGTATAGTCCAAAATATCATCGATAATTTGGAACGCATTGCCAAAGTGTCCTGCATAAGTTTTAAGTGCCTGACGGTATTCTGATTTACCCGCCAAAATCGCAGCACCTTCGGTTGCCAACTGAAATAAACGCGATGTTTTACCATGAATGATATTGAGATAGGTTTCTTCAGTTGTGTCAGGTTGATGCTGTGCTTGTAGTTGCAGAACTTCACCCTCAGCAATTTCGCAGGTACCTGTAGAGAAGTCTTTTAATAAGGTCATATTATTCAGATCGACCAATAGATCAAAAGAACGAGCAATCAGAAAATCACCGACCAACACTGCTGTCTGATTATTCCAAGTCGCATTGGCTGTTGGACGACCACGGCGCAAATTAGATTCATCGACTACATCATCGTGCACTAAAGTTGCTGTATGTAACATTTCAATGACTGCAGCGAGACGCTGAGTCCGAGTCAGGTCAGTTTCACCACAGGCTTGGGCAGCCAGTAAACACATAATCGGGCGCATACGCTTGCCGCCAGCTTCGACAACGTGTTTGCTTACGGACATGACCAAAGCGACTTTTGAGCTAATACCTTCATTGATAAATTTATCCATTGCAGCAAAGTCAGCAGCAACGGGGGCGAGAATATCTTGCTTAAAATCGATGGCCATAAACATAAAACCTGAAATCTATTTAAAACGCTTTTTACTGCCAGAAGCACCTGAAAATGGTGCGACGGAAAGCCTGTTTTATACCATAAAATAGAAGTTTTTCTTACTTCTGGGATTTTTATTTATAAATAATAATAAAAAAAACAATAAAAACAACAAATTGAAATAAAAATACTTTTTATATTTAAAAATAAAAAAGCCCACTTGTTGTTTGTATGTTTTTTACTTAAAATACTAGCCCTTTATATCCCCAGTGGCGTTCGTTTTAAGATCGATTATCCCTGATCGACACGACGACACGGGCTTGGTTGGAGTACATTATGTACGCAGTAATCCAAAGCGGTGGTAAACAGCACCGTGTGGTTGAGGGTGAAACCCTTAAAGTAGAATTGTTAAAAGCTGAAACTGGTTCAACTGTTACATTTGACGATGTACTTATGGTTGTAAACGGTGAAAGCATCCAAATCGGTGCTCCAGTTGTTGCTGGCGCTAAAGTAACTGCAGAAGTGGTTGGTCATGGTCGTCACGACAAAATCCGCATCGTAAAAATGCGTCGTCGTAAACATTACCGTAAACAACAAGGTCACCGTCAATGGTTTACCGAGTTGAAAATTACTGGTATTTCAGGCTAATCACGAGGAGTAAGAGACATGGCTCACAAGAAAGCCGGTGGTTCGACACGTAACGGTCGTGATTCAAACCCAAAAATGCTAGGTGTTAAAGCTTACGGTGGTCAAACTGTAACTGCTGGAAGCATCATCGTTCGTCAACGTGGTACTGAGTTCCACGCTGGTGCAAATGTTGGTATGGGCCGCGACCATACTTTATTTGCTACTGCTGACGGCGTAGTAAAATTCGAAGTGAAAGGTCAATTTGGCCGTCGCTACGTAAAAATTGAAGCTGTATAAGCTTTAATAAAAAAAAGCCTGCATTTGCAGGCTTTTTTTATAATTAAATTTTTCATATTTTATTCATAAGTAGAGCAAAACTCACAAACAGTGGGCATAACAAATACAAAATTGCTTATATTCTCCATTCTTAGATGGCATGATCTAGAGTAGTATGGCAAACAATTCAACTGTATTTAAAAGAAAAAGGTGAATCAATGAACATGCTTCGTAAAACATTTTGTGCTGTGGCACTTGGTGCCGTGACTTTGGCTCCAGTAGTAAGTACAACGGTTTTCGCAGCACCCGTCGCTGCTTCACAACAAGAGGCAACACAACATTTAGTCAGACAGTTAAGTGGTTTGCACAGTTTAAGTGCTAACTTTGAACAGACCACCAAAAGTAACGGCAAGAAAACCGTACAAAAAAAAGGTTTAACCGCACAGCATCTCAATCAGACATTCCGTGGTGTGATGAAAGTCGAACGTCCCGGCAAATTTTTCTGGGAAACAACAGCACCGTCTAAGCAAACGATTGTAACAACAGGAAAAACAGTTTGGATTTATGATCCAGATTTGCAACAAGCTGTGCGTCAAAGCCTGAGTGATCAAGTGGCGAATACACCTGCATTACTTTTGTCAGGCAATACGAATCAGATTATGCAATCTTATCGAGTGAGTCAGCCAGACCGTAGCAAAACCTATTACACATTGACTCCGAAAGCCAAAGATAGTGCATTCCAAAATCTAACGATCAGTTTTGGTGCGAATGGTGCACCAACCTTAATGATTCTGAATGACTCTTTAGGACAAACAACCACAGTTCGTTTTTCAAATGCGATAAAAAATGCCACGATTCCAGCATCGACCTTTAATTTTACGCCGCCTAAAGGAACCGACATTATTGATCAATAATGTCGTTTTTAAATTAGAAAAACCTGCCAAGTGCAGGTTTTTTTGTTTAGCAAGAATGCAACATAGTTGTTTACTGAAATCACTTATAGTGACAAGAGTGCTGAATGTAATGGAAATGCAATGTTGAAAAATAAGCCAAAACAATTAGGTGGTATGATTGGATTGTTGCTTATGATGAGCCTAACTGCTTGTCATGAGGAAAGTTCAACACAACAACAAACACAAGATGCATCTGCACCCAGTCAGGCTCAAAGTAAACAGCAAGATCTTCCTTTGATTCAAGCAAAAACTCAGCCGATTGTTTTACCTAAAGTTGAAGTATGCGAAAGTGATGAGTGTACGGCTTATCAATTGGCTACAGTGAAAACCAATGTCGACTGGATTGATGATTTCTTCCTAAAACGTTTGAAGAAAGATTTGCCTTTAGCTTTTAATCCGCCAGCATCTGAACCTACAGCAAGTCAGGTCGCACACATCACCCAAAGTTCAAATACCTATACTGTGCGTTATTTGGGGCAAAACGCCAACATGGCTTCTTTCGTGATTGAGTCTGAAACTTATAATCAAGGTGCAGCCCACGGCATGTATCACAAGGAATATGTGATTTTTGATTTAAAAACCAAAAAACGCATTATGGTTGATGATCTGTTACAAACCCAAGTTCAGCAAAAATTGCTGAATGCTTTATATGAAGCCAATCAAAATTGGTTGACTCAACATCAAGTGTCTAAAGATAAGTTAGAAATCACTGATAACTTTTATTTTGGTGTGCATGGAATCGTTTTTGTGTATCCACTGTATGAATTAGCACCTTATTCAGACGGAATGACGGAGTTAACGCTGCCATATTCACAGGCAAAAGGTTTGATTCGTTCTGAATACTTACCGAAATGAACTGAGCACATCACATGCTGCTGCATGATTCATCACAGGTGACTGTATTTTTTAGAATGAACCGCTTACACTATACCCAGTCTATTTTATGCAATTTGATTGGTTATGATTGACCCGAAATTACTGAGAAATAATATTGAGGCGGTAAATGCAGCGCTTGCCAAACGTGGTGTTCAACTGAATGTTGAAGAATGGGCAGCTTTAGAATCTCGTCGTAAACAAATTCAGTCGAACACTGAAAACTTACAAGCAGAACGTAACGCAGGCGCTAAACAAGTCGGGCAAATCAAAAAAGCGGGTGGCGATGCCTCCGAAATCATGACCCGCATGCAAGCCATTTCTGATGAAATTAAAGCGGCTGAAGTTGAGCTTGCTGAATTGCAAAATGAAATTGAACAAAAAGCCTTGTCGATTCCAAACTTGCCCGATGAATCTGTGCCAAATGGTAAAGATGAAAGCGATAATGTCGAAGTTTATAAGTGGGGGACACCTCGCGAGTTTGATTTTGAAATTAAAGATCATACTGACCTAGGCGAGTGGATGGGTGGTTTAGAGTTTGAAACGGCAACCAAATTAACAGGTTCACGTTTTAGTGTGCTCAAAGGGCCGCTTGCTCGTTTACAACGTGCTTTGACTCAGTTCATGCTCGACACACATACCCTCAAAAATGGTTATACCGAAGCGTATGTGCCTTATTTGGTGAATGCTGATACTCTACGTGGTACAGGTCAATTGCCTAAATTTGAAGAAGATTTATTCAAATTAAAAGGTGAGAAAGAATATTACCTGATCCCAACAGCAGAAGTGCCAATCACCAACTTTGTTCGTGATGAGATCATTGATGCAGATCGCTTACCACTCAAATACACGGCACATACCCCATGTTTCCGTAGTGAAGCAGGTTCTTATGGACGTGATACACGTGGTCTAATTCGTCAGCATCAGTTCGACAAAGTTGAAATGGTGCAAATCGTGAAGCCTGAAACCTCGATGCAAGCCTTGGAAGAATTGACTTCACATGCCGAAGGTATCTTGCAAGCATTGGGCTTACCGTATCGTAAGATCGTTCTTTGTGGTGGTGACATGGGCTTTGGTGCAACCAAAACTTATGACTTGGAAGTTTGGGTGCCAAGCCAAAACACGTATCGTGAAATTTCAAGCTGTTCAAATATGGGTGACTTCCAAGCACGCCGTATGAAAGCACGCTACCGTGTCGATCAAAAGAAACTTGAATTGGTTCACACCTTAAATGGTTCAGGTTTGGCAGTTGGTCGCACCTTGTTGGCTGTGATGGAAAACTATCAACAAGCGGATGGTAAAATTACTGTTCCTGAAGTTTTACGTCCATATATGGGTGGTGCGGAATATATTGATTAATTTCGTGCACGATTCTTGCTTGAACACGATCAGATACAAGGACTAGAGGTTTGCTGTGGAAATTTTCCCAATTTCACTTAAGTTGCAGCAGCAACGTTGTTTGATCGTGGGCGGTGGGCGAATTGCTTACCGCAAAGCGGTTTTGTTACACAAGGCAGGGGCAATCATTGATGTGGTTGCACCTGAGATTGATGCCAATTTGCTTGAGATCGTTGAGCAATCTTCAGGACAGTTCTTACAGCATCCATTTACTGAAAATGATCTGTTGCATCCTTACCGCTTAGTGATCGCAGCCACCAATGTTCCAAACGTCAATCACCGTGTATTTATTTTAGGTGAACAGCACAATTTGCTGGTTAATAGTGTCGATGATATTCCGCACTGCCGTTTTATGATGCCTGCTATTATTGATCGTTCACCTTTGGTGGTTTCTGTCGCTTCAAATGGTGCATCTCCTGTACTCTCTCGTCAGCTCCGTACACAAATTGAAGCGTTATTGCCACATGCTTTAGGTAAGCTTGCCCAATTTTCAGGACACTGGCGTAAACAGGTGAAAGAAAAAATTCCGAACCCTGACCAACGCCGTGTATTTTGGGAGGATTTGTATGCAAGTCCACTCAAAGAGCAAGTCTTTAATGATAATTTGGATGTCGCTGATCAAATGCTGCAACAGGCATTGGCTGAGTGGACTGCACCCAAAGGTGAAGTGTATTTGGTTGGTGCAGGGCCGGGTGATCCAGAGCTTTTAACCCTTAAAGCATTACGTCTTATGCAGCAAGCGGATGTGGTGATTTATGATCGTCTGGTATCTAAACCGATCTTAGAACTGTGTCGCCGTGATGCTGAAAAGGTCTATGTGGGTAAAGCACGATCTAACCATAGTGTGCCGCAGGATGGAATTAATGCCCTCTTGGTGCAATATGCTCAGCAAGGCAAACGTGTCTGTCGCTTAAAAGGTGGAGATCCCTTTATTTTTGGGCGTGGTGGCGAAGAAATTCAGGAACTCTTTGCAGCAGGTGTGCCATTCCAAGTCGTACCAGGGATTACCGCAGCTTCTGGTTGTTCTGCGTATGCAGGGATTCCGCTGACGCATCGTGATTATGCACAAAGTGTACGTTTCCTGACAGGTCATTTAAAGGAAGGTTCGCCAGAACTGCCTTGGAATGAACTGGTTTATGAAAACCAAACCTTAGTGCTCTATATGGGCTTGGTTGGATTAGAAAAAATTAGCCAAGAACTGATTGCACATGGGCAACGTCCAGATATGCCTGTGGCGCTGATTTCCAAAGGTACTACGCCAGAGCAAAAAGTATTGGTCGGAACACTGGCTGATATTGCCAGTAAAGTCACTCAATATGAAATTCATGCACCGACCCTGACAATTATTGGGGAAGTGGTGCGTTTACGTGAACAGTTACAGTGGCAATAGTTCGCTGTAACCCACTAGATAAAGTCGAGAAATGTTGTGATTCATGTGGTTTTGTACGAGCCTGAAATTCCAAGCAATACAGGAAATATTATTCGTTTATGTGCCAATACAGGTGCTCAGTTACATCTGGTCAAGCCATTAGGTTTTGAGCTTGATGATAAAAAATTAAAGCGCGCTGGTTTGGACTATCACGAATATGCTCGTATGAAAATTTGGGATAATTTTGAGCAATGCCTTGAGAACTTACACAGTCAGGGCATTGAGCATATCTTTCCATTGACCACGAAAGGTTCAGCAACACCACATACTGTTGATTTGAATCGTCCTGTGGCGTTGTTGATGGGGCCTGAAACACGTGGTTTGCCTGAGCATGTCCGCTTGATGTTTCCACAAGAACAGTGGATTCGTTTACCCATGGCAGAAAACTCTCGTAGCTTGAACTTGTCTAACGCAACAGCCGTCATTGTCTATGAAGCTTGGCGTCAACAAGGCTTTAAACCACTCTAATAGATTGATTTCTCAATCAGGCTTCGGCTTGATTGAGCGCATCATAACGTTGTTGTGCTTCTAACACATGTTCAATATTGAGTTCTGCCCATTCCTTCATCTGATACGCTGTCCTTGCAAAATCTAAACCAAATTCAGTCAGTGAATACTCAACTCGTAAAGTCGATGTTTCGATCACTTTACGTTGAATAAAACCATCGCGTTCTAGCTTTTTTAACTTTTGTGACAAGACTTTCGGTGAAATACCTTGAATGTCTTTTTTGAGTAAATTGAAATGTTTTGGCTGTTGTTTTAGGTCGTTCATGATCAGTAAGACCCATTTATCTGCCAAAGTTTCAAAAAATAACCGAGCAGGGCAATTTTGCTGATATACATTATAGCAAAGGGCTTGATTCATCATTTTACCTCAAGTGGCAGTAAATTAAGTATCTAGTTACTACTAGGTAACTAATTGACAGCTAGTTTCTAAAATATATTATAGAACGATTCTTTGATAAAAATATAGGTTGATCCTCATGGCAAAAGTAGCAGTGGTTTATTTTTCTGGTTATGATCATACAAAAGTCATTGCAGAAACCTTTGCAAATGAAATTGCAGCACAACTGATTGCAATTGATGCAAATGGAGATATTCAGGAAGCAGATTGGGAAATTTTAAATCAAGCCGATGCGATTGTATTTGGTGCTCCGACCTATATGGGAACAGCGCCTTGGCAGTTTAAGAAATTTGCAGATGCGACTTCAAAAGCGTGGTTCACTCAAGCTTGGAAAGATAAAGTATTCGCAGGTTTTACCAATAGTGCGAGTTTCAATGGCGATAAACAGGTGACCTTGATTCAACTGCAAACTTTGGCATCGCAGCATGGCGGTCTTTGGGTAAGTTTAGGTTTGTTACCTGCCAATACCAAAGCTGCAACGCGTCAAGATATCAATAATCTCGGTGGTTCAGTGGGTCTTTTGGTACAGTCTCCATCTGATGCAAGTGTAGATGAAATTCCATCAGGTGATTTAGATACTGCAAAAGCCTATGCAAAACGTGTTTTAGCGATTACTGAAAAGTTAGTGGGCTAATTCAAAGCTCAAGCTCAAAAATGAAAGCAATAAAAAACCAGCCTAGTGCTGGTTTTTTATTGAATGGTTTAGTCGTGTTTATATTGTGGTGGTGGAATTTTAAAGCCTTTGGTTTTATAGCCAAGGAATAAAATACCGATTACAGCCCACACAAGACCCCATTGCAATGCAGTATGGTTAATTTGAATCCACAAAGCACCGATTGAAACAAAGCCTAACATTGGAATGACCAAGTAGCGCCAAATATCAGCAGGGGTTTTAGTACGACCTTCACGTAATACATATTGTGAAACGACACAGAGGTTTACAAAACTAAATGCAGTGAGCGCACCAAAGCTAATCAAATTGATGACATGGTCAAGATCGGTGAAACCCGCAGAAAGTGCGATGATACCCACTAAAATGATGTTGAATGTTGGTGCATTGCTTTTTGAGCTGAGGTGCCCAAAATATTTTTTGCTAAAAATACCATCACGACCCATCACATACATGAGACGAGAAACACCTGCATGCGCAGAAATACCCGATGCCATAACAGTCACAATAGCAAATGATAAAATCACAGATTTGAACATTTCCCCACCCACAATTCGTAAGATATCAGGTTGGGTTGCATCGACATCAGAGAAATATTGGGCTGGATTACCAGGGAAATAAAGCTGCATAAAGTAAGTTGCAACAATAAAGACTATGCCTGCAATGAGTGCAGTTAAGAAGATCGCTTTAGGTAAAACTTTATCTGTTTCATGGGTTTCTTCAGCCAAAGAGCTTAATGCATCAAAACCTGTGAATGAGAAACATAAAATCGTTGCTCCAGAAATCAAAGCACCTAGTTTGGCGTTGTCGCTCCAAAAAGGCGATACTGAGACTAGCGTTCCATTATTTGCTGTAGACAATCCCATTGCGTTTTGTGCAGTATGCCCTAGAGATAAATCTTTGATAATTAAAAAAACAAAGATAGCAATCACGAGCATTTGGAACAGGACAATCAAACCATTGAGATTTGCAACAAACTTAATACCACGTAAGTTGACCCATGTCATGAGTGCAGTTAGACCAATGACCCAGACCCAATGATTGACACTTGGGAACATGTCCGTCAAGTAAATGACAGCCAGTAAAATATTGACCATTGGGCTAAGAATATAGTCGAGAAGGGAAGACCAACCCACCATAAAGCCTGCATTTGGGTGTACAGCGCGTTGCACGTAAGTATAAGCTGATCCAGAAGATGGATAGCGTTTAATCATATAGCCGTAGCTCAGCGCTGTGAATAGCACTGCCAGCAAGGCAACAAAATAAGAAGTGGGCACATGTTGAGCACTGGCTTCAGATACCATTCCGAAGGTATCGAATAAAGTCATTGGTTGGATATAGGCAAGACCTATAACAATGACATGTCCCAACAAAAGTGATTTTTGCAGTTTCGCTGCCGATGGAGTCCCAGAAGAATTTGTCAACGGCGTTATCCTCATTATCGTTGATCAAGGATCAGCTATCATTTTTAGGATCGTTTAGGACGAACGATCCCCCCATATTTTTAACAAAGAGCGCAACTTTATCGTAAAGTGATACAGGTTGTCAGTAATTAATTTCAGTATTCCTTTAGCAATTTCTCTGCCAATTCTGCGATCTTTGTGGTTTAGCTTATTCTTATATAACAAAAAACGCCCAATGCGCCAATGGCACTGGACGTTTTGATTGGATTAAGCGTAAAAATTTACCAAGCCTTTTGTAAAATTTCACGTAACTGCATCAAGGAAGCTTCTTTCGGGTTATAAATAATAGAACCATCATTGAGGGCTTTTTCAGCAACATCATCCAGTTGTTTTTCACTGACTTTACCTGTTTCCTGCAAAGTTCTTGGCAGTTTTGTTAGTTCATATAAGTGATCACGAATGCTGTAGAGAGTTTCTATTGTTTTATCTGCTCGCTGATCAGCAGGCGTTTGTGAATAAATATCTGCTCCAGCCAATGGGAGTAAAAGTTCTGCAATCTTGTTGCCATTGACCGATTTATTGTATTCGAGCACATACGGCAAGAAGAGGTTCATACATAAACCATGGGGTAAGTGTGCAACAGCACCCAGTGCATGCCCAAGAGAATGCACCAAACCAACCATTGAATTAGAGAATGCAATGCCTGCCATAGTCGATGCTTGTGCGAGTTCTAAGCGGGCTTCTGCATCTTTTGGATTTTCCAAGACTTTAAACAGGTTTTGGCTAATTTTTTTGATTGCACCTGTAGCATAAGCATCACTCAGAGGATTGGCTGCCATACACGTGTAGGCTTCAATCGCATGGGTCATGGCATCCATTGCGGTCATAGCCGTCAAATGAGGCGGCAAGGTCTGTGTCATGCGTGGATCAAGAATTGCGGCATGAGGCATTAAGTAATATGAGGCAAATGCCATTTTGACATTTTTAACAGGATCGGAAACCACAGCCACCATGGTCACCTCGGAACCCGTACCAGATGTTGTTGGAATCACAAAAAATGGTTTAAGCGGTTTTGGTAAATTATGTGCACCTGAATATTTAAGTAAGTCGTCGCCACCTTCAGTCACTAAAATATTGGTCGCTTTGGCAGTATCAATGACAGAACCACCACCTACAGCAATCAGAGCATCACATTGATGTTCACGATAATAAGCCGCAGCTTTTTTGACTGTTTCTAAGCTAGAGTCAGGGGGTACTTCATCAAAAATAAAACCAATTTCGGCATCGGTTGAGCTAAATGCAGTTTCAATCGGTTCAAGTAGGCCGTTAGTACGAACGCCTTTATCGGTAATAATCAGTGGACGTTTTGCACCTAAAGTTGCAAGTTCAAAAGGAATATGCTCTAAAGCAGCGTGACCTGCAATGACTTTGACTGGACAGAAAAATTCATAATATGCTTTTGTCATGTGCTTATGCGCTCCGTTTTAGAAAGGATTGTGCAAGTTTTAAATAGATCAGGCTGGCATTGGAAAATTTTTCTTTAAAGCCGAGTTGTTCTGGGTATTCTTTTACAGCTAAAGATGCAATGAGCTTTGGTAAAATCAGTGATTCCATTTTATTCAGGCATCGAACTAAACGGATGGCATAGGACAAGTCACCATCGGCAATCATGCGGTCATTGGCAAAAGCCTGTGCAGTGCTTTCCTGAAATGAAAACACCAAAAAAGCATGTTCAAGATGTTTAAAAATAATACAAAGATCAGGTTTGCCTTCTAGTTCATCCACCAATTCGAGTTGTTTTTGCTGATTGACTCTAGCAATAAAAGCAGAGCCATGTGGAAAAACTTTCATGGAAAGCGTGAAATTTTCAGGAAATTTAGCAATCTCTTGTTGAATTTCAGGATCGACGTGGCTTGCAACCACCAAGCCTTTGCCAATCACGCTCATCATGAGCTTGACATATGCTTGCTGCATTGCGGGTTTTAATGGCTTGGTGAACACGTTCAGTTTCCTTTTTGTATTTATATAAGAACGAGGTCAGGAAGAAACTTATTCTTCGAGAATAACCTCAATTTCTTTAAAGTACTGAGTTTGTGTTAAATATTCAATCACGTCATCACAGAGTTGTGTAAATTTCGGATGATTTTGAACAAGATCTTGGATACGCACCATTTCTAAACCCGCATAACCGCAAGGATTAATGGTTTGGAAACCGTGAAGATCACAGTCAATATTGAGTGCCAGCCCATGATAGCTACGACCTCGACGAATTTTAAAACCTAAAGAACCAATTTTACGCCCATCGACATAAACCCCAGGTGCATCGGGTTTTGCATAGGCTTCAATGTTATAAATTTTAAGTAGATCAATCATGAGCTGTTCAGCAAAGCTGACCAAGGTGCGAACATGCCATTTTAGCCGATTGAGGTCAAACATAAAGTAAGCAATCATTTGCCCAGGGCCATGCCATGTGACTTGACCACCACGATCGGACTGTACCACAGGAATATCACTGCTGATTAAGATATGTTCAGGTTTTCCAGATTGCCCTTGGGTGAGAACATCATGATGTTGCAATAACCACAGTTCATCAATGCTATCCGTTTCTCGATTTTCAGTCAGACTTTTCATTTCTGTAAATTTGCTCTGATAATCCTGCAAATTTTTGAAAATACGAATAATCAGTTTGGGCGATTGCTGAAGGGGAAGAGCATCCATGTGATGAAAAACCTTAAGTAGAAAAACAAAAACCAGATGTTTGACATCTGGTTTAGAATTAAAGCGCAGTTCGGATGTGAGGGCAAGCGGCTAAGTCTGCATAAAGCGCATGAACTTGTTCAAGTTCCTCAAAACGTAGTTGAGCAGTAATAGAATGATATTTTCCAGTACGTGATGGTTGTACGGTCAGTGTTGCTTCATCAAACTCAGGAAAGTGTTTCACTAAAATTTCGACTACGGCAACACGAAGTTCTGTACCTGCATTGCCAATCAATTTAATGGGGTAATCCATTGGAAATACCCAAAGGTCTTCACGAAGCTCACGAGAAGGAGTGCGGTCTAACATATTTGCCTCAGGAGTTGAAACGCCTGCAAGTGCAGGCGTTTTTTAATGCATAATAAGTAAAATGGGGTGCTTGATTCAAAAATCAAGCAGTCCGATTAGTCATTTTCCAAGAATGAACGCAAGTGTTCAGAGCGTGAAGGATGACGAAGTTTACGTAATGCTTTCGCTTCAATCTGACGGATACGTTCACGGGTCACATCAAACTGTTTGCCGACTTCTTCAAGGGTATGATCGGTTGGCATATCAATACCAAAACGCATTTTCAAGACTTTTGCTTCACGTTCAGTCAAGTTTTCAAGCACTTCGCGTGTCGCTTCTTTCAGGCCTTCTGAAGTCGCAGCATCTACAGGAGACGTGATGTTTTGATCTTCAATAAAATCGCCAAGATGCGAATCTTCATCATCACCAATTGGCGTTTCCATAGAAATCGGTTCTTTGGCGATTTTCAGTACTTTACGAACTTTCACTTCGTCCATTTCTAGACGTTCACCGAGTTCTTCAGGTGTTGGCTCACGTCCCATTTCTTGGAGTAACTGGCGAGATACACGGTTGATCTTGTTGATGGTCTCAATCATGTGTACAGGAATACGAATGGTACGCGCCTGATCGGCAATCGAACGAGTAATCGCCTGACGAATCCACCATGTTGCATAAGTTGAAAACTTGTAACCACGACGGTATTCAAATTTATCAACCGCTTTCATCAAGCCGATGTTACCTTCTTGAATCAAATCGAGGAATTGTAAGCCACGGTTGGTATATTTTTTCGCAATTGAGATAACCAAACGTAAGTTGGCTTCAACCATTTCCTTTTTCGCACGGCGAGCTTTGGCTTCACCAATCGCCATACGTTTAGAAATATCTTTAATTTCTTGAACGTTTAAGCCAAGTTCAGTTTCGATATCTGCAATTTTTTGTTGAAATGCCAATACATCTGGACGAACTTTCTCAAGGTGTGGTTTTACTTCTGGAGAAACTTTGGCAAGCTGTGCATCTAACCAAGCTGTATTGGATTCTTGCCCAGGGAATGATGTACGGAACTGTGTACGATCCATACGACCACGACGAACGGCATAACGCATGATCTCACGTTCAGCGGTACGGATACGCTCATGCGTACCACGAATCATTTCTGAAATAAGATCAAACAAACGTGGCGTAAACTTGAACATCATGAACACTGTTGCAAGTGTGGATAATGCTTCATCTGCTTCTTTCGAGCTACGACCATGTTGCTGAATAATAGCTTTGGTTGAGTTCCAAGCTTGTTCTAGCTCAGCAAAACGAACTTTGGCAACCTCAGGATCTGGACCAGAATCACCTTCTGAATCGTCATCACCTTCAGATTCTTCATCTTCGTCTTCATCATCAAGTTTGACGTCTTTGGTTGGTTTCGATGTTTCTTCTTCCTCATCGTCCAAATCGGTCTCTTCTTCCTCAAGAACCTCAGGAATATCATCATCAGTTTCAGGGTCAAGATAACCCGATAAAATATCAGCTAAACGACGTTCACCTGTATTAAAGTCTTCGTATTCTTTTAGGACAACTTCAACTGCATTTGGCCAGTAAGCAATCGCATTTAAAACATCACGAATTCCTTCTTCGATTCGTTTTGCAATGCTAATTTCACCTTCGCGGGTAAGCAGCTCAACTGTTCCCATTTCACGCATGTACATACGGACAGGGTCAGTGGTACGACCAGGTTCATTTTCAACTGAAGCCAGTACCGCAGCAGCTTCTTCCTCAGCGACTTCATCGGCAGCTTCGGCAGATTCGCCAAACATGGTGTCATCAGATTCAGGTGCACGTTCATGAACAGGAATGCCCACGTCTTGAAGCATTTGGATAATGTCTTCAATTTGCTCGCTTTCTGTAATTGAGTCTGGGAGATGATCGTTAACCTCAGCGTAAGTTAAGTAACCTTGCTCTTTGCCTCGGCTAATCAGAGCCGCTACTTGAGAAGTAGGGGAATGCATATCGCTCATCTTTTGCTTACTCTTTGTTGAATCTGTGGCAGTGAAAAACCGTGCATGATAGCACAATTTGCTTAAAATTTTCAGAAATCATGGTTTGTTCCCCAAATTCTGAAGATCTTTTTCATGGTTAAAGTAGAATGAATATTGAGTTGTTTTTAATTTTTTCAAGTCCATGCAAGTTTGCAATGAAAAACTACTGATTATTAATAAATACACAAAAAAAACGCTGAAAAAAAGTCGATTTTGGTGAGAATGCTGAAAATATAAATGCATAAAAAGCTTGACAAAAAACTGTAGTCGAGATAAATAGCGCGTAAAACATTTATATTTTTATGTTGAGGTAGTTTAAGTGTCTTCTACAGATTTTGAACTAGATGATAACTACGATGATGACGTCAGCTTTGATGAGGCATCGAATAAAATCAATGCCAAAGAGTCATTGGAAAAGCGTCGTTTAATTGATGACTTGCTTGCGCAACGCCGTTTGGAGCGCGAGTTAAAAGACTTTGATTATGATTTCGACGATGATGATTCGGACGATGATGATGCGTAAAAGCATTTAGGATATCATCGCGATCAATGCTATGCTCACGCCTGAGTAGTAACCAATAATGGAATCAAAATGAGTTCTTTAAATTTAGATCAGTTAAGTGATTATTTAGATGGTGACCAAAACGAATATGGTCTAGATTTTGCGGCAACTCATGGATTTTTATGTGCCATTGCAGTTGGGCCAAAATTTGATACTTGGCTAGATGCATTGTTTGATGGAAGTCCAAATAAAGTTCCGAGTGAAATTATTGCACAAGTCAAATTGTGGCTTGAGCAATTGCGCCAAAACCTTGCCAATGAAGAAGGAATCGAGTTTCCTTTTGAAATTGAAGAAGCAGATGTTGACTCAAGTCTCGGTGACTGGAGTGTTGGTTTTGTGGATGCGATGTTTTTAAATGAAGAAGCATGGTTTACCCCAGAATTTGAAGAACAGTTGGTTGATCTGACTTTGCCAGTGATGGTATTTAGCGGCATTGATGAAGAAGATCCACAAATGGAGTCTTTCCGTCGTAATGGTCAGTTGATGGATGAACTCGCAGAAGAAATTCCAGAAAACTTGAATGAACTTTATTTGATGTATCACACACCAAACTAAGCTCATTTCAGTGATAAAAAAGCACCTAAAAAGGTAATGCCAGTCAGTTAAGCAAAAAAATGCAAATTGCTGTAAAAATGAGTGTATGCAAATACACTCATTTTTTTTATGAATTTATCACATCATTTAGATTTAACACGCCAACAAACATTACCCTCACTCTCACATTTCAATGAACTCATTGATTTAAATTGGATCGAAGCTTGTTTAAAAGAAACAGGCAAGGCATCTATCCGAAAGAGAAAACTCCCTGCTGAACATGTGGTA